>JAGWTQ010000019.1 GCA_028868905.1 Betaproteobacteria bacterium | reverse complement strand
CTGATTGCCAACACGGGTCATGCGCTGACGGCGACGGTGACGGCGACGGACAGTGCGGGTAACACGCTGGCGGCGACGAGTGCGCCGGCGACCTACACGGTGGAATCGGCGCCCACCATCACGGTGAGTGCGCCGGATGTGACGTGGTCGAATGAAGTGCCTGGTGGTGCGGGCACGGGGTCGGTGACGCTGAGCGGCACGACCAGCGGGGTGCAGCAGGGTGCCACGGTGACGGTGACGTTGGGTGATGGCCAGAGCTACACGGGTCAGGTGGACGCGCAGGGTCATTACACCATCACGGCGCAGGCCTCGGATCTGATTGCCAACACGGGTCATGCGCTGACGGCGACGGTGACGGCGACGGACAGTGCGGGTAACACGCTGGCGGCGACGAGTGCGCCGGCGACCTACACGGTGGAATCGGCGCCCACCATCACGGTGAGTGCGCCGGATGTGACGACGGCCAACGAAAACGGGACCGTTGCCATTACCGGTACCACCACTGGAGCCACTTCTGGCGACGTGGTGACTGTCACGCTGGCAGACGGGGTTACGTATTCTGGCACGGTCAGCCAGAATGGAACGTTCACGATTTCCAGCGTGCCCGCCAGCGATCTGATCAACAATGCAACGCACACGTTGACGGCCACTCTTGCTGCCACGGACAGCTCACAGAACACCATGTCAGTCACCAGCGTGCCTGCCAGCTATCAGGTGGAAATCTCGCCTTCCGTTTCCATTACGGCAACCGTTGCCGACAATAATGATGTGACCTGGTCGGATCAGGGTGTTAGCAAGCATGGCCAGAGCGATAATGATGGCGATGGCGGTTCCAAGTCGCTTCAAGTGCAAGGGCAAGTGAGTGGCTCCTTTACAGCCGGTGACACTGTCACGGTCGCGATAGGCAGCTCAAGCTACTCCACCACCGTGAATGCTGACGGCAGTTATAGCGTCAAAGTGGACGAGTCGGTGCTGGCAGCCAGCTCTTCCGTGGTAGCCACCGTTTCGGCTCACGACTCATCAGGAACATTGCAAACCGCCTCGATTACCCAGAGTTATTCCGTCGACGTGGTTCCGACAATCACCGTCAACATTCCATCCGCTAACGATCTGACCTGGACAGAACAGAGTGCGGGTGGGCAAGTTGCCGTGACAGGTCAGGTCAGCGGCACCTTTACAGCCGGGGATACGGTTACGCTGAAGGTTGGCGACAGCACCTACTCGGGAACCGTTAATTCCAGCGGAAATTACACCATCAATGTGGATGAGTCGTCGCTCGCGAAGCATGATTCCATCAAGGTGACATTGAACGCCACGGATAGCGCAGGCCAGTCCATATCTGTTTCACAAAGCCAGTCCTATGCGGTGGATGAGACCCCCACCATCAAGGTGAATGACGTCAACTGGGGAGATGGCAGTGGCAGTACCGCCAACGTGTCCGGTCACGTCCATGGCACATACAGTTCCGGCGATGTGGTGACTGTGACCGTTGGCAGTACACAGGTTACGGGGACTGTGGATAGCCATGGCAATTTCAGCATAGACGTTAACCCGTCGCTTTTGGGAAGCTCTGGCACGGTTACTGCCTCGATTACTGCCACTGATTCAGCTGGGCAGACCATGACTGTCCAGAGCGATGCGAAGTCTTATCACCACGACAGCAGCAATGATACGGGCACTGGCAACGGCGGCCAGGGCGGGGACGACAACAACAATGACGCGGGGGGGAACACTCCCAGTACACCGCCCTCGATTTCAGTGGATGTGGTCAATGGCAGCGGGGTTATTGATATCGGCAAGGAAGGCGCCAATGCGACTGTGGCAATCACCGGTACGGTGACGGGCACATTCCAGCCGAATGATGCGGTGACGCTGACGGTGGGCAATACGACCATCGGGGCAGGACAGGTGGATAGCAGCGGGCACTACAGCATTGACGTTTCCGCATCCAGCCTGGAAGGCGCCACATCAGTTACAGCCTCGGTCCTGGCTCACGACTCTTCCGGAAGTGGCACAACAGCTACTTCCACCCAGGCGTACACAGTGGAGGCCATGCCACAGATCACGGTGGATGGTCTGAATTCGGCCTATGTGGTGAACATTGCGGATGAAAGCGCCAACGCCACTGTCAATGTGACCGGTACCGTATCGGGAACCTACCAGCAAGGCGACCAGGTGACGCTGACGGTGGGTTCGGGGTCCTACACGGGATCTGTGGATTCAAGCGGGCACTACAGCATTGGAGTTTCTGCCTCGGCGCTGGAATCCGGGAACTCGATCACGGCGGCCGTGACGGCCCATGATGTCAACAACAATGCGGCAACGGTATCCACTTCGCAAGCCTACTCCGTGGAGGCCATGCCGCAGATCACCGGATTGACTGTGGGTGGGAACAACGAGCTCACGACGGGGCAGCAGCATTCGGACCAATCGGTGGCGGTCAGTGGGACGGTGACTGGCACATTTGAGGCAGGCGACAAGGTCACGCTCGAGGTTGGAAACAACAGCTATACCGGTGCGGTGGGGAATGATGGCAGTTTCAGCATCAACGTGTCGGGTAAGGTTCTGGCTGAAGCGACGTCCGTCACGGCATCGGTAACGGCCAGTGATGGTGCGGGACACACGGCCACGGTCAGCCAAAGCGATTCCTACGTGGTGGACCAGCAAGGCCAGGGCCAGAATCAGCATGATAGTCAGGTCCTGGAGCAAAGTGCCCCAATTCAGGTTGCCGCACCTCATGGTATTGCGTCGGGCACCTCTTCGGGATCAGACCTGTCGAGCCTGGTTAGCAACCAGAATGATGTTGCGCTCAATGTGAACCCCAATGGGCAAGGGTCGGGCTCAAGCAGCACACTGCACATCAACGATGTGGTTTCGTCAGGCTCTGGAGATTTGCTGCAGAACCTGGCTGTTGCAGGGGGAGGATCCCCGGGCACCACGGATGGCTCAACTTCAGCGGCGGGAAGTGGAACAGGAACTCCGGCGACAACGCCGGAAACGATCAGCGGGTCTGCCCTGATGGATCCGGAGCTCTTGAAAAGCATTGTGGCGGCCGTGACTCCGCCACCTGCACCGGGCCACCACTAAGTACTGCCGGCTTCGGCAGCGGTCTGTCCGGCTCATGCACTGGTTCTTTGTAGCTCAGGTGTTGGGAGCATTGGTGGCATACGGGATATTGCTGACCCGGCTGCTGCCCATCCATTCCCTGCTGATGTTCGGCTTCGTCCAGGCCGTGATTGCTGCAGCCATCACCTTGGTCTTGCGGGGACCCCGGTGGTGGCTCCCGCTTCATCTTGTGTTCTTGCCAGCTGTGATTTTTGCCAGCGCGCAACATGTTGCCTCAAGCTGGTTTCTGGCCGGTTTTGTTTTGTTGCTGGGCATCTATTGGACCAGCTTCAAAAGCCGGGTTCCTCTTTACCTGACCAACAAACCAACGGCCAACGCCCTGCTCGCATTGATTCAAACTGAAGGGGCTGTGCGTGTGGTGGATGCCGGATGTGGCACCGGAAGCTTGGTGCATTGGCTGGCGTTAAAGGTTCCCGGCCTGCGCTGCGAAGGGTGGGAGATCGCCCCGGTGCCGTGGTTGCTGGCCTGGCTGAGGACACGCACGTTGCCCAACTGCACGGTATTGCGGAAGAGCATCTGGCGCATGTCCTGGAGCTTCCCTGATTTGCTCTATGTATTCCTTTCCCCAGCTCCCATGGCAGAGGTCTGGCGCAAGGCGTTGACTGACATGCAACCCGGGGCTCTTTTGGTTAGCAACAGTTTTCAAATCCCGGGGGTGGAGCCCGATCAAGTGATCACCGTCGCCGACAGACGCCAAACCCGACTTTTTCTGTACCGGATACCCTCAGCGGTTTCCCGTTGAGGGTATTCCTGGCGCCAGCCGCCTCACAATCCCAGTTCGGACAGCCCCGGGTGATCATCCGGGCGACGTCCTAGCGGCCAGTGGAATTTCCGATCTTCCTGCTTGATGGGCAAATCATTGATGCTGGCAAAACGGCGCTGCATCAACCCCTGTTCGTTGAACTCCCAGTTTTCGTTGCCGTAGCTGCGAAACCATTGGCCGGAATCGTCACGCCATTCGTAGGCAAAACGAACGGCGATGCGATTGCCTGCGGTGGCCCAAAGTTCCTTGATCAATCGGTAGTCCAGCTCCTTGGCCCATTTGCGCTGCAGAAATGTCCGCACGGCCTCCCGGCCGACAGGAAACTCTGCGCGGTTTCGCCAGCGGGTGTCTTCGGTATAGACCTGCACGACCCGGTCAGGGTCTCTGGAATTCCAAGCATCTTCGGCCATGCGGACTTTTTGGGTTGCCGTTTCAACGGTAAATGGAGGCAGTGGCGGCTTGGTTTCCATCGGGTAGTTTCCTCACGAAAAATGGGTGGCAAAATCAGCGTATATTGATCGTTCGTACATTTTCGCGCGACGGAATTTTCAAAGTCAACGTGTTGGATCAACCATCCGTTTATGGAACATGAAGAGAGCTCATTTGAAAAGGAATGAAGACATGAAAAAAATGATGATCGTGCTGTTTGCGGCTCTTGCATGCAACTTTGCACACGCCGATGGATGGCGTGGTGGTGAAAGATGGGGCGGCGGCTGGAGAGGCGGGGAATGGGGAGGTGATGGGGATGGTGCCGGCTGGGCGATCGGATCAGCTTTGGTCGGCGGCATTCTTGGCGGCATGATGGCGCAACAAGCACCTGTTTACGCAGCCCCTGCCCCGGCTATGGTGGTCCCTCCGGCATATGTTCCCGCTCCGCAGCCGGTTTATGCTTACCCCCCTCAACCCGTCTACGTACAGCCGGCGTATCCTGCGCCTTATTACTACGGCAGGCGGGAGTGGGATGATGACTGACATCTACGAAGGTTGGCAGTGCATCGGTTGCGGAAAAATCGATGTGGATCGACCTTGCGTGGGCATCTGCCAGGATCGCCCCGTTCGGGTAGTGCTGGCCGAAGATTACGAACAACTGTTGAAGCGGAACAAGCAGCTGGAATCCATCGTGCGCAGGATCGTCTTGTCCAAGCCCCACGCAGATGCCTGGGAAGCCTCATTCAGGGCACTGCAGGCAGAAGCGCTTGCCCTGAGCAAGGCCCAGGCTTAGGGATTGCCGGCAATCTGCAGGCACCCCGTTTCGAGCTAGCGGCTCGAGCTTGACCAGGCGTATCCCCGAACCACGCCTTGCAAGTCGAATTTGATTTCCAAAGTTTTCAGCCGGGTTTCGGACAGCTCGGAAAGCTGGCCATCGGCCATGTAGTAAGTCCACTCGTTATAGCGGGTCCCGTCCGGATCGACCCGAACGCCGGTGCTGGTCGGCGCCCCAAGCCAGGTTCGAACTTCTTCCTGGGTGGTTTTCCCCCTGACAACGTTCGCCGAGAAAATACCCGGATCAAAATCGTGCCCCACGTGAAAAGAGGTGGCGGCGCAACCGCCCAAAGAGGCGGCGAAGGCCAGCAGAATCGTTGTGCGTGCAAGAATGGACATGGGCGGCTCCTGTTGATGAGGCCAAGAAGTATCTTTGGGCGTCACTGGGGTGATGAGGCCTGGTCATAGCGATGGGCCAGCTCATAGCTGGCCAGCGCCAGGACCACGCACAGCAGGGGTAGCCAGGCAAACAGGCTGATTCCATGCCAGATCAGGAGCCCGGAAAGGATGGCGCCTGCGGCATAGGCAGCAAAAGTTCCCACTTGGTGGCGAGGGTCCGGAGCCGGCCGGGAGGTGGCACCGCCGTGCAGCAGTGAATGGGTGAAGAAAATGACGATGTTGATGAGGGTGCTGGTAAACACGATGGTGCTGATGCCGGCGGGGCCGATATTGCGCGCGGTTACTCCCTGAATTCCCATGCCGATGGCAGAAAGCAGGATCAGCATGTAAACCGCGACGCCTTCATCGGTGGGTCCGTCCGCCACGTGCCAGATCAGGGCGAAACCAGCCAGACATCCGATTTCCAGCCAGAAAAGCGGGCGCACATGGGGCAGCCTGCGCAGGTTGGCCGGATCGGGGCCATACAGGGCGGCGGTCATGGCGGCCCCGAAGATGAAACCGGCAAATGCCAGCAACGAATGGGCCGCAGCCAGCATGTGTCCTTTGCTGATGGCTATGGCGAGCAGGGCCACATTGCCTGTCATTCCGGAAGTAAACACATCGCCCAGCTTCATGAAAGCCAGTACGTCCGTGCAGCCGGAAGCGCAGGACAGGAAAAGGAGGCCGAAGCCTTCTGTGGCAGTGACATTTCTCATGAGGTGCACCGGGGCGTTGCGTTGCATACGGCGGTGTCAATCACGTCCGACGACGTGGCGGGCGATACTGGCGGAGAGAGAGGGATTCGAACCCTCGATAGAACTTTTGGTCCTATGCTCCCTTAGCAGGGGAGTGCCTTCGACCTCTCGGCCATCTCTCCGGGTAACTTTTTAGCAGCAGGGCGTATTATCCCTTAGCCTGCGGTGTTGCGCTATCCAATCCGAACGCTTTATGCAATGCGCGCACGGCAAGTTCCATGTATTTTTCGTCGATGACGACGGAAATCTTGATTTCCGAAGTGGAAATCATCTGGATGTTGATGCCTTCTTCCGAAAGCGTCTTGAACATCTTGCTTGCGACGCCTGCGTGGGAGCGCATGCCGACGCCCACCAGGGAAACCTTGCATATCTTGTTGTCGCCGCGCACTTCGCGCGCGCCGGTTTCCGGCTTGATGGTGTTGTTGAGCAGGTCCAAGGTCTTCTGGTAATCGTTGCGGTGCACGGTAAACGAGAAGTCCGTGGAACCGTCAACCCCGATGTTCTGGATGATCATGTCCACATCCACATTGGCCTGCCCGACGGGAGCCAGAATGCCGTAAGCGATGCCGGGACGGTCCGGTACGCCGAGGAGGGACAATTTGGCTTCGTCCCGGTTGAAAGCGATTCCGGAAATGATCGGTTGTTCCATGTTGGTGTTTTCCTCGAAGGTGATCAGGGTGCCATCGTTCTTGTCTTCGAAGCTGGACAGCACCCGCAGCTTGACCTTGTATTTGCCGGCAAATTCCACTGAACGGATCTGAAGTACCTTGGAACCCAGGCTGGCCATCTCGAGCATTTCTTCGAAAGTGATGGTTTCCAGCCGCCGTGCTTCCGGCACGATGCGCGGATCCGTGGTGTAGACACCGTCAACGTCCGTATAAATCTGGCATTCGTCCGCCTTGAGCGCCGCAGCCAGTGCCACGCCCGTGGTATCGGAGCCGCCTCGGCCCAGCGTGGTGATGTCTCCGTCTTCGGTCGACCCCTGAAAGCCGGCAACGACCACGACTTTGCCCGATTCGAGATCGGCTCGCATGCGCTGTTCGTCGATTTCCAGAATGCGGGCCTTGGTATGGGCTTCATCGGTCAGGATGCGCACCTGGCTGCCGGTATAGCTTTTTGCCGGAATGCCGCGCTCAATCAGGGCCATGGCCAGCATGCCGATGGTGACCTGTTCGCCTGTGGAAATCATGACGTCCAGTTCACGCGGGTCGGGCTGGGCCTGTATCTCTTTGGCCAGCTTGATGAGACGATCGGTTTCGCCGCTCATGGCGGACACTACCACCACCAACTGGTGCCCCTGGGCCCGGAAGCGGGCCACCCGTTCCGCAACTTTCTTGATGCGCTCGGGATTGGCGACAGAGGTGCCGCCATATTTCTGTACGATCAGTGCCATAACCGTTTGCGACCCTATCCGGGCCGTAAAAAAACCCATATGTTACCGCAAATCCCGTTCAATGGCAGAATGTTGGCTTTTCCAGGTTTTTTCCTTCGATGACACCGCAAGCGATTCAGCACGCAGCACAACTGCTTTGGACCCTTTGGGAGAACACCGGCCGAATACCGGCTTTGCCGGAAGACTGTCAACCCCGGGGGCGGGCGGACGGTTATGCAATCCAGGCTGCCTTGGCGGCGCAGTCGGGCCAAGGCGTCCTGGGCTGGAAAATTGCCGCCACGACGGAGTCGGGGCAACGCCACATCAATGTGGATGGGCCGATTGCAGGGCGGCTGTTGCAAAACAAGGTGTTGCCGCCTGACGCAACGATTCCTCTGGGCGATAACCACATGCGAGTGGCAGAAGCGGAACTGGTCTTCCGGTTTGCGCGCGATTTGCCGCCAAAACCGACGCCTTACAGCCTGAACGAAGTGATGGCGGCAGTGGACGGGGTTCTACCGGGGATCGAAGTGCCCGATTCCCGTTACGACGATTTTTGTGTGGTGGGCGATGCCCAGCTGATTGCCGAAAATGCGTGTGCCGCCTGGTTCATCCTGGGCAAGGGCCCTGCCATAGACTGGCGCGAGGTTGATCTGGTCAGGCACTCCGTGCGAGTGTATCGCAACGGGATTCTGGCGCAGGAGGGCACGGGAGCAATGGTTCTGGGAGATCCCAAAATCGCCTTAGAATGGATTGCCAACGAGCTTTCTGCGTTGGGCACGGGTCTGCGAGCGGGCGATATCGTCACCACGGGGACCGTGGTGACTCCGGTCCGGATCGAGCCGGGCGATGCCATTCATTGTGATTTCGGCGTACTTGGCACGCTAGATGCCCGGATCGTGTGAGCGCCAGATGGTTGAAAAGCAGCTCTCGTTCGACAACCACAACCGGGACATTCTGGGGCTGACCTACGTGTATCCGGTCGTGTCGCGTCGTGCGGCTGGCGTCTCCCTCGGCATCAACCTGAATACCAACCATGCCTGCAATTGGGCCTGCGTCTACTGCCAGGTCCCCAATCTGAGGCGCGGCGCTGCGCCCGCAACCGATCTTGAGAAACTGCGTTCCGAACTGGACCTGATGTTGTCCGAAGTTCTGGAAGGAAGGTTCATGGAAGTGTATGTGAGCGAGGGGCTGCGACGCCTTAACGACATTGCCTTTTCGGGTAACGGGGAGCCCACCAGCGCCGATTATTTTGAAGAGGCGGTTGCGATCGCGATTGAAGCGCTCCGGCATCGCTCTTTGACAGGAAAGGTCAAGCTGGTGGTCATCACCAATGGCAGCTTTGCCTTGCAACCAGACGTTCAGCGCGCTTTTCGGGCCATGGCCGACGCGGGTGGTGAAATCTGGTTCAAGGCGGACCGCGGGCGCGCGCAAGACATTCTGCGCATCAACCAGGTGAACCTCGGCCCGGAATTGCTACTCAAACGACTTGCCGCAACGGCCGATGCCTGTCCAACCTGGATCCAGACCTGCATGACCGCCTGGGATGGGGCCGTCCCGGATGAAGCAGAGAAATCGGCCTACCTGAACCTGTTGCAGCTTGCCCTCAAGCGGGGCATTCCGATTCGCGGTGTGCTGCTCTACAGCCTGGCCCGTCCTTCACACCAGCCTGAGGCAGCGAGGATTGCGGCAGTTCCCCCGGATTGGCTGGAAGCTTTGGGAAACCGGATACGAGCCCTGGGCCTGGAGGTCAAAGTGACGCCGTAACGCCACGGGCCCCCGGCTTTTCGGCAAAGCGGGAATCCGTGCTATAATTCACAAAATGCGCCCGTAGCTCAGTTGGATAGAGTACTTGGCTACGAACCAAGGGGTCGTGGGTTCGAATCCTGCCGGGCGCGCCACATCACAGGGCTGGGCCGAAAGGCTCAGCCCTCTTTATTTGTTCTCCCCAGCCGCTCTGGTGCCGGCCACGACTTCATGGGTTGGCGAACCACCGAGCGCCACAAACAGCTGCGTGACATCAAGAAATTGCTGCGTTTGCCCCTCGAGGCGCTGCAATTGGGCCTGTGCGTAGTTGCGTTGGGCCGATTCAATTTCAAGCAGGCTGCCGCTTCCTGCTTCCCGCTTCTTCCTGGCGACTTCCAGCGCATCATGCGCGGTTTCCTCGCTTTCGTTCAAGGCATTGAGCGCTTCGTCGTCGTGAGACAGTGCCGTCAAGGCGTCCGCCACCTGGCCAAATGCCCGCACCACCGTTTGCCGGTACTGCGACAAGGCGGCCTGATAGCCGTGTTCCGCTTCCTCTTTCTGGGCCGAGAGCGTACCTCCGTTGAACAAAGGCACGGATAGCCCACCCGCCAGTGCCCACGCATTGCTGGCCCCATAAAAAAGGCGGGAAGGGGAGAGCGCTTCCTGGAACATGTCGGCGCTCAGGGTCAGGCTGGGGTACAGGTTGGCCGTGGCGATGCCAATGGTTGCGCTGGCCGCGTGCAGGTTGGCCTCTGCCGCCAGGATATCGGGCCGCTTGCGAACCAGCTCGGAGGGCAGACTCACCGGCACGGCAGCCGGCAGGGTCAGTTGACTGAAGTTCAGATGCGGCGGGGCCCAGTCTCCCGGGGCCTGACCGACCAGCACGGCCAGCATGTGGGTACTTTGGCTGTAACGCTGTTTCAGTTCGGGCAGTTGGGCTCGGTCAGCCGCCAGCCGGCTTTGGGCATTCAGGACATCGATGCGTGCCGCAGCACCGGCTTCCCGTGCTGCCCTGGTCAGGGCAAGCATTTTCTCGTCTGCCTGAACCATGTTCTCGACGGCGTCGATTTGCGACCGGAGTGCAGCAAGTTCAACGGCTTGCGATACCACGTTTCCCGTCAGGGCCACGTAAAGGGCCTCCAGCTCCTGACGCTGGTAATCTGCCAACGCCTGCTGCCTCTCCACGCGACGCTGGCCGCCTCCGAACAAGTCAAGGGTCCAGCTCAAGGCAGGACCGGCTTCGTAGTAGGTGAACGGGGGAATGAAAAAATTCGAAGGGCCAAACAGGGCCACGCCGTACTTTTGGCGGCCGGCCAAGGCATTCAGCGATGCCTGGGGCATCAGGCTGCCGCTTTCAGCGGTGACTGCGGCTTGCGCCTGGGCAAGCGTCTCCCGGGCCGCCGACAGACCGAGGTTTTCGGTCATGGCACGGCGAATCAGGTCGTCGAGTTCGCGCGAGCCCAACAGGGTCCACCATTCGGCCTCGATTTTCTGCCCCAGCGCCACACGCTGATCCGGGGCCAGGATTTCCTGTTCGGAAACGTAGGTTTTTGTGGCGGGTGCGTCGGGTGTTTTGAAATCAGGTCCCGTGGAGCAGGCGGACAGGCCGAATGCGAGCGTCACAAACAAAGGGATTGCGGGTTTCATGCGACTACTCCAAGGGGGCCATTTCTGCTGCGCGAGGCTTGTGCGCGGGCGGGCGCAACAGCAGCAACAGCGGCAAGACGGCAATCGTCACGATCATCATCAGCTGATAATCGTTGTTGTAAGCGATCATGGCTGCCTGATGGGTCAGCTGGCCGTTGAGCAGCCGAAGGCCGATGGGATCCGCCGGATTGATGGGGCTGGCAGAAAGGGCCGGATGCTGCAGGACGTAGGGCGTGATGTGCTCTGCAAGCGTGGCGTGCATGATCTGGGTATTCTGGGTCAACAGGGTTTGCACGATGGAAATGCCGATCGCGCTGCCGATATTGCGAAGTAGATTGAAAAATGACGTGCCCTCGTTGCGCAGGGGCGCAGGCAGTGTGCTGAAGGCGACAGTGGATAGGGGCACGTACGATAGCCCGATGCCAAATCCCTGGAGAATGCCGGTATAAATGATGGGCCCTTCATCCATGAGCAGATCGAAATGTGTCATCTGCCACAGTGACACCGCGGTCAGCCCCAAACCCACTCCCATGATCAGGCGAGGGTCGAGTCGCCCCATCAGGCGTCCCACCACGATCATTGCCAGCATGGTGCCGGCTCCTCTTGGCGCCGTAACCAACCCGGTGAGCACCACGGGATAGTCCATTTCGTTTTGCAGCATGGGGGGGACCAGCGCGAGCGTGGCAAAAAGGACCACCCCGATCAGAAAGATGAAAACGTTTGCGGTCAGGAAATTCCGGTCTGCAAATAACGCGGGGCTCAGAAAAGGGCGGTCCCGCGACAGCGTGTGGACAACAAACAGATAAAAGGCGATGGCGATGATGAGCGCGTACAGCAGGATTTCGGAGGAGGAAAACCAATCCTTCAGTTCTCCGCGGTCCAGTAGCAGCTGCAAGGAGCCGATCCCCAATGCCAGTGTCCCGAAGCCGAAAAAATCAAAATTGCTGATGATCTTTTTCGTATTCGGCATTGAAATGGAAAGTCCCAGGTAGGCCAGAATGCCGATGGGCACATTGATGAAAAAAACCCAGCGCCAGCTGTAATGGTCGGTGAGCCACCCTCCCAGGGCAGGGCCGATGATGGGACCCATGGTGACCCCTATCCCCCAAACCGCCATGGCACGGCCATGGTTTTCAGGCGGGTTGATGTCAAACAGCACCGCCTGCGAGAGGGGGACCAGCGCTGCGCCGGAAATTCCCTGCAATAGCCGAAACAGCACGATTTCAGGCAGTGAGGTCGCAATCCCGCAGAGTGCGGAAGTGATTGTGAATCCCACCACGGAAATGAGGAAGACCGGCTTGCGGCCAAAGCGCTGGGCCAGCCATCCCGTCAACGGAATCATGATGGCGGCGGCCACGATGTAGGAGGTGAGCACCCAGGCCATCTGGTCCTGGGTTGCCGACAACGTGCCCTGCATTTTTGGCAGCGCCACATTGGCAATCGTCGAGTCAAGCGCTTGCATGATGGTGGCAGCCATCACCGAGACCGTGATGAGCGGACGGTTGAGAGTGGCGGTTTCAGGGGCGCTCATGGCGTACATCCACGTCCACCGTTGCACTCAACCCGGCCTGCAGGGGTTGACGAGGGTCGGCATCGTCGATGGCGATGCGAACGGGCAGGCGTTGCACCACTTTTACCCAGTTGCCCGTGGCGTTTTCAGGAGGAAGGAGCGAAAAGCTTGATCCGGTCCCGGGGCTCAGGCTCTGCACATGACCATGGAACTTTCGGTCGGGGTAGGCGTCGATTTCCACGTTTGCGGGCTGTCCAGGGCGCATGCGGACAAGATCTGTTTCCCTGAAATTGGCTTCCACCCAGATGTTTCGGTCTGATACCAGCGCAAACAGGGGCGAAGCTGCGTTCACGTAATCGCCAACCTGCAGCTGCTCCACTTTGGAGACGATGCCATCCTGGGGGGCTTTGACCACCGTATACGAGAGATTGAGCAGCGCCCGGTCCAGTGCGGCCTGAGCCTGCCGTACCGACGGATGGTCCGCAACGGCCTGTTCGGGCCGCTGATCAAGCGCGGCCAGGGCATTGTTCTTGGCCTGTTCGCTGGCATGCACCTTCTGCTGGGCCTGGCTCCAGGCGTGTTCTGCCTGGTCCAACTGGGCCTGTGAGGAAATGCCCTGCGCTGCCAGTTTTTTCTGGCGCTGGTATTCGTGTTCCTGGTAGCCCAGCGTTTCGAGGTCGGCAGACGCTTCGGCCTGGCGCTGCCGGTAAGCGGCTTTCAGTCCTTCGATTTCAAGCCGGGCTTGCGCCAGGCGCGCCCGGGCATCAGCCACAGCGATTTCGAAGTCTCGTGCGTCGAGCTTGAACAGGAGGTCACCCCGATGGACCGTTTGGTTGTCCTTGACATCAATCTCGACCACCCGCCCGGAAATGTTGGTGCTGACCTGGGTGCGCGCCGAGGCCACATAGGCATCATCCGTGGAGACGGTGCGCAGGCTGCGGAAATAAAGGAATCCTGAAACCAGCAAAATCAGGACGGGGCCGCCAATGAGCATCAGCCGGCGGTGCCTTTCAAGCCAATTCGGGCGGGAATTGTCGTCGTTCATGAACGGAAAGCCTGGAATGTGTCAAAAGAACAAGTCTAAGGTTGTAGATTATTCTGATAAAGATACATAATACAAATACACTATTTTGTAGGAACGAATAATGCGCGGAGCCGAATTTGCAGAACTGAAAGCGTTCATGACTGTGATTGAACACGGGAATTTTGCCCGTGCCGCCGCTGCCCTGGATATGGCCCCGTCCACGTTAAGCCAGACGGTGCGGACCCTGGAAAGCCGTTTGGGCGTTCGCCTGTTGCACAGAACCACGCGCAGCCTGTCGCTCACCGAGGCCGGGGAGCGACTGCTGGCCCGGATTCGCCCGGCTTTTGACGCTCTGCACGCGGCGGTGGAATCCATCAATGATTTTCGGGATACTCCCATGGGCACATTGCGACTGAGTGTGTCTTCGGTTCCGGCCCAGCTGATTCTTGCCCCGTTGTTGCGGGATTTCCTGGCCCATTACCCGGCCATCCAGCTCGACATCACGGTTGATAACACCAGCAGCGAACTGGTGATGGGGCGCTATGACGCAGGCATCCGTTACGGACGCCGTATCGCCCAGGACATGTTGCTGGTTCAGGCAAGCCCTCCTTCGCGTCTCATCGCCATGGCGTCACCGGCTTATCTGGCCCGTCATCCGGTGCCCAGGGCTCCGCAGGACTTGCAGCACCACGAGTGCATCCGCTACCGGCTTGCCAGTCAGCAAGTGGTGCCCTGGGAGTTCGAGAAGAACAAGAAAAAAATCGAAATCGCTGTGAATGGGCCGTTGGTCGTGAACGACATCGATCTCATGGTGAGGGCGGCGAAGGACGGGATAGGCGTAGGGTATGCCGTGGAGGCTTACATCGAAGAGGATATCCGTCGGGGGTTGCTGGTTCCGTTGCTGAGGGATTGGTCTCCACCGTCCCACAGTTACTATCTTTATTATGCCGGCCGACATCAGCTTTCAGCCCCTTTGCGGGCATTCATCCAGTTCCTGAGGGACTGGCGCAAAGGCGGCGGCCTTGGCGGCGATGAAGATTCACGGCCTCGTGATGATAAAATAAGCAGTTTGAATGTGGTGAAATTGTGAGCACGCGTGCGTCCCGACCGGCTGTCATACTCCTGAGCGGTGGCCTTGATTCCACGACGGTTCTGGCTCTGGCCCAGGAGGCGGGCTACGACGCCTATGCCATGAGCTTCAATTACGGGCAGAGGCACGTGCTGGAGCTGGAACGCGCCAAAACGGTCGCCCAGGCGGCCGGGGTGCGCGGTCATACCGTGGTGGATTTTGACCTGCGCGCTTTTGGGGGATCGGCCCTCACTTCCGGCATTGCGGTGCCGAAAGACCGGTTGCTGGACAAACCGGAACAAGACATCCCAATCACTTACGTTCCCGCCCGCAATACCATCTTCCTGTCCTTCGCATTGGCCTGGGCAGAGGTCTTGCAGGCCCGCGACATTTTCATTGGGGTCAACGCCCTGGATTACAGCGGCTACCCCGACTGCCGTCCGGAATACATCCGCAGTTACGAGGCCATGGCCAATCTGGCCACCCGGGCCGGAGTGGAAGGACGTCATCTTGCCATCCATGCGCCGCTCATCACGTTGTCCAAGGCGGAGATCATTCGGGAAGGGTTGCGCCTCGGGGTTGATTACAGCCTGACGAGCAGCTGTTATGACCCCGGCCAGGATGGCCGGCCTTGCGGGCACTGCGATTCCTGCCAGCTGCGGGCCCGAGGTTTTGAGGAAGTCGGAGTCCCCGACCCCTTGCTGCAATGCTATGGTAGGGATTCATGAGCGTCAGGCTGACCCAATGGGCGGCTGCCGGTTTTGAGTCGGCTCGCCGCCTGAACGGAAACGATGGACCGGCTGGCGGACGCCTGCACGGCCACAGTTTCCGTGTGGAAGTGCGGGCCGGTCTGCCGAGGGGTTGGGGTGGGCTTTCAGGGGCCGAGGCTCACGCGCTTCAGCAGCGACTGCAACAGGTCATTTCTGCTCTCGATTACCGTGATCTCAATACTGTGGTGGAGGAGCCGTCGGATGGCCATCTGGTCCGGTGGATTGCCGATCGCCTCGAGTTGCCCGGAACCCTGAGCGTGCGCTTGTGGGCGGGCCCGGCACAAGGAGCGAACCTCGATGTGTGGGGCAATATGCACCTCTGGATGCGTGACCGTTTCGAGTCGGCTCACCGGCTGCCTCACGTGCCTGTCGGGCACAAGTGCGGCCGCATGCATGGTCACGGGTTTGAAGTGGTGCTGCGCGTTCGCGGGGCACAGGAACAAAACCTGTCCTGCCTTGCAGGGGCTTGGCAGCCTGTCAGAGCGCAGTTGCATCTGGCTTGTCTCAATGACATCGGCGGTCTCGAGATCCCCACTTCTGAAATGCTTTCTTCCTGGATTTGGGGGCGCCTAGCAGGTGAAGTGCCCGGGTTGTCTGCAGTGACGGTGTTCGAGACGGCAAGCTGCGGTGCGCAGTACGACGGCCATCGGTACAGGATCTGGAAAGATCGCAGTTTCGACAGCGCCACCCGAATGCCCTCAGCGAACCCCGCCGACCTTCGCAGCCGATTGCACGGCCATACCTATCAGTTGCGGCTTGTGCTTTCTGCTCCTTTGGATCCCGTCATGGGATGGACCGTGGATTTCGGGGATGTAAAGGCCCTGTTCGCTCCAGTTTTTCAGCAGCTCGACCACCATCCCTTGCACGAAACGCTGCCGGCAGGCGACGTGCCGTCAGTCCTGAACTGGATTCGCTTGCAGTCCTCATCCAGTCTGCCTGACCTGCAGCGCATCGAGTTGCGCGATACTCCGGCCACCGGGGCCATCCTGTCCTGGGACGGAATCGGGGAAGAATGACATGTCCTATGCGGTCAAGGAGATTTTCCGGACATTGCAGGGAGAAGGGCTCAATGCAGGCCGCACAGCCGTTTTCTGCCGTTTTGCGGGTTGCAACCTGTGGAGCGGGCGCGAGGTGGACCGTGCGCAGGCCGTGTGCACGTTTTGCGATACGGATTTTGTCGGCACGGACGGCACCGGAGGCGGGCGCTTTGAAACGGCTTCCGGTCTGGCATCGGCCATTGCCGCCTGCTGGGGGGAAGGTACCGGGTCGCGGCTTGTGGTGTTGACCGGAGGAGAGCCTTTATTGCAGGTGGATGCCGAACTGGTCGGGGCACTGCATGGCCAGGGTTTCGAGATTGCGCTGGAAACCAACGGTACCTTGCAAGCCCCTTCGGGTATTGACTGGGTTTGCGTGAGTCCGAAAGCAGGGGCGCCCATCGTGCAGCGCCACGGCGACGAATTGAAGCTGGTTTATCCCCAGCCCGGACTTTTGCCCGAGCAATTTGAAAATCTCGAATTCCGGCACTTCCTGCTGCAGCCCATGGATGGCCCGAAGCAGGCAGAGAACACCTCACTGGCGGTAGCCTATTGCCAGGCGCATCCGCGCTGGCGCCTGAGCGTGCAAACCCACAAATTGCTGGGTTTGCCCTGAATGTGAAACAATATTGAACAGTAAAATCAAGCCGGGTGAGCAGTCATGATCGACAGGGATGGATATCGAGCCAATGTAGGCATCATCCTCTGCAACGCCAAGAACGAAGTGTTTTGGGCGAAACGTGTTCGAGAGCATGCCTGGCAATTTCCCCAAGGCGGCATCAAACATGGAGAAACCCCGGAACAGGCCATGTACCGTGAACTGACCGAAGAGACCGGGCTGAAGCCTGAACACGTCAGGATTTTGGGCAGGACCCGCAATTGGCTGCGCTACGATGTGCCGGAGCAATGGTTGCGTCGGGATTGGCGCGGTCATTATCGGGGGCAGAAGCAGATCTGGTTTCTGTTGCGTTTGGTGGGCAGGGATTCGGATGTTTCACTTCGGGCCAGCGACCAGCCAGAGTTTGATGCCTGGCGCTGGCATGACTACTGGGTACCGCTCGACAGCGTGATCGAATTCAAACGCGAAGTTTATCAATTGGCCCTGAAAGAGCTTTCCGGCTTTTTGCACGGTTCCGGTCGGTCGCGTCCGGGCAAGGAAACCGTTTCACCCCGCCTGCAAGAATCTTGACACCCCTTGGTGCCATTTGTAGACTGGGTCTTTAGAATAAATCTAAATCACAGTCCTTCAACCTGAGGAGTGCATCATGAAGCTTGCTGGCACCAAAACTCACGAGAATCTGAAAGCCGCTTTTGCCGGCGAATCCCAAGCCAATCGCCGCTACCTTTATTTTGCAGCCAAGGCTGACGTGGAAGGCCAGAACGATGTGGCTGCGATTTTCCGCTCGACCGCCGAAGGCGAAACCGGGCATGCCCATGGCCATCTGGAATACCTGGAGGTTGTTGGCGATCCCGCCACTGGCCTGCCCATCGGCAGCAGCCGTCAGAACCTGAAAGCGGCTATCGAAGGCGAAACCCACGAATACACCGACATGTATCCGGGCATGGCAAAAACCGCCCGCGATGAAGGGTTCGACGAGATTGCCGACTGGTTTGAAACGCTGGCGAAGGCAGAGCGTTCCCATGCGAACCGCTTCAGCCAGGCGCTTGCGGCACTGGTCGACTGACGGTATTTGTATCGCTTCCCCCGGAGCCCGGACGGTCCGGGGGGCAATGCCCGGGGCCCGTGCGCAGGATCAGGCCCCTCCAACCTGAGACCCGGTCATGTCTAGAGAAGGCAATCTGGAAGCCCCGACACGGCATCCGCTCGATTGGAAAACCCCCGAGTTTTACGACAAGAACAAAACCGAAGCCGAAATGGCGCGGATTTTCGATATCTGTCACGGCTGCCGGCGCTGTTTCAACCTGTGCAACGCCTTTCCGATGCTGTTTGACGCCGTGGATGCCACGCCGAGTGGCGAGTTGCATGATGTGCCGGCGTCGGTGATGTGGGATGTGGTGGATCAGTGCTACCTGTGCGACATGTGCTACATGACCAAATGTCCGTACACGCCTCCCCATCCCTTCAATCTGGATTTTCCCCATACCATGCTGCGTGCCAAGGCCGTGCAGTTCAAGGAAGGAAAACCCAATTTTCGGGACAGACTGCTGACCAGTACCGATGCGCTCGGCAAACTGGCGTCGATCCCGGTGGTGGTACAAGCCGTCAATGCCGTCAACAGGAACGGCATGACCCGGGCGCTCATGGAAAAGACCCTCGGCATTCATCGCGAGCGGCTGCTTCCCACCTACACGTCAGCCACTTTCCGCAAACGTGCCGGGACGAGCGAATCATTTCCCGTACGCAACGGGGAACGCACGCCGGGCAAGGTGGTGATCTATGCCACGTGCTATGTCAATTACAACGAGCCTGGCATTGGGCACGATCTGGTCAAAGTGCTGGAACACAATGAAATCCCCGTACGGTTGCTGGAAAAGGAAGCCTGCTGCGGCATGCCCAAGCTGGAACTGGGCGACCTCGATGCCGTGGCGGCCCTGAAGGAAAAAAACATTCCTTTCCTGGCCGAGGTGGCGCGTTCCGGCTATGCCATCCTGACGGCGATTCCCTCCTGCACGCTCATGTACAAGCAGGAGCTGCCCCTGCTCTTCCCCGACGATCCGGATGTGAAGGCGGTGGCCGAAGCCATGTACGACCCTTTCGAATACCTTTCCCTGCGGCACGCTGATGGCCTGCTCAAGACGAATTTCGTGAAACCGCTGGGAACTGTTTCCTATCACGTGCCTTGCCATCTCAGGGTCCAGAACATCGGACTCAAGACCAAGGAACTGCTTCAGATGGTTCCCGACACCACGGTCAATACCGTGGAACGGTGTGCCGGCCACGACGGCACCTGGGGGGTAAAGTCCGAGCATTTCGAAATGTCCATGAAGATCGGACGACCTGTGTTCAACCGCATGAAGGAACCCGAGCCGGATTACGTGAGTTCCGATTGCCCCATCGCTTCCCGGCACATCCTGCAAGGCATGAAACAGGAACGCGAGCGGGAACACCCCATTTCGCTCCTGCGTATTGCTTACGGATTGGAGTGACCATGCCTGCCATCGCCCGTGAAAGTCTCATGACGCTCGAGGCCTATGCCCGCGAGCGCAACCAATTCCGCTCCAGAGTCATTGCCCACAAGCGCCAGCGGACCCTGCATTTGGGCGAGCATGTCACGCTCCTTTTCGAAGACGAGCTCACCATGCGTTACCAGGTGCAGGAAATGCTGCGGATCGAGCGCATTTTTGAAGAGGAAGGCATCCAGGACGAACTGGATACCTATAACCCCCTGATACCGGATGGCACCAACTGGAAGGCGACGTTGCTCATCGAATACGAGGATTTGGTGGAACGTGCCCGCATGCTGGGGCGCCTGAAAGGGGTTGAAACGGCCATCTGGCTGCAGGTTGCAGGGCACGGGAAGGTGCATCCCGTTGCCGATGAAGATCTTGAGCGGCAGAACGAAACCAAGACATCGACAGTGCATTTTCTCCGCTTCGAGCTGACCGACCCGATGATCGCTTCCCTGCGGGCAGGTGCACCCCTGTCCGCCGGCATCGATCATCCCGCCTATCAGGCGGAAGTTGCCGCTGTGCCGGAACTGCTTCGCCAATCCTTGTTGACGGATCTGGCCTGAACGCACTGCAAAACCTTCCGGGCTCTCCCATCGCCGGAGGGCAGACCCTATAATGGTTGCTTGAATTTTGTCCATGGGGCAGACCTGACATGTGTGGCATCGTAGGCGCCGTTTCCAGGCGTGATGTGGTACCCATCCTGATCGACGGCTTGAAGCGCCTGGAATACCGCGGGTACGACTCCGCAGGCATTGCAATCGTCAGCAACGGTGAACTCCGGCGCGTTCGCAGCGTTGGACGGGTGGCGCAGCTTGAAGCAGAAGCCCGGGCCCAGCAGGTTTCCGGGCCGCTGGGCATTGCCCATACGCGTTGGGCCACGCACGGCGTGCCTCACATTCGCAATGCCCATCCCCATCAGAGCCTGGACGGGATTGCCGTGGTCCACAACGGCATCATCGAAAACCACGAAGCGCTGCGCCTCAAGCTGCAACAGCAGGGCTACGTCTTCGAGTCAGAAACCGATACGGAAGTGATCGCTCACCTGGTTCACTCCTGTTATGCCCGGCATCGGGATCTGGCACGCGCAGTGCGCGAAGCAATCGCCCAGCTGGAAGGGGCCTACGCCATTGCCGTGGTGTGCGCCCAGGTGCCTGACCGGATGCTGGCAGCACGCCGCGGAAGCCCGCTATTGCTCGGCTTGGGTGACGGCGAATACTTCCTGGCGTCGGATGCGGCTGCACTCATTTCCGAGACCAGGAAGATGCTCTACCTGGAAGAGGGCGACGTGGTCGAACTGACTCTCGAAGGTTACCTCATCACGGATGCCGACGGGCATCCGGCAAGCCGTGCGCCGCACATCAGCGAACTGTCGGCAGAAACGGCAGAACTGGGGCCCTACGCCCACTACATGCAGAAGGAAATCGCGGAGCAGCCCCGAGCGTTGGCGGACACTGTGGAAAAAGTGCTGGCCCTCGGCTTCGTTCCGGAGCTGTTCGGACAGAACGGGGCGGAAACGCTTGCCAGCATTGACAGCGTGATGCTGGTTGCCTGCGGCACCAGTTATCATGCAGCGATGGTGGCCCGTTACTGGATCGAGCAGATTGCGCGCGTTCCCTGCTGGGCTGAGGTGGCCAGCGAATATCGTTACCGGGATGCGGTGCATGATCCCGCCACGCTGATCGTGACCATCTCCCAGTCTGGTGAAACGGCGGACACCCTGGCGGCCCTCAAGCATGCGCAAGCCTGCGGTCATCGCCATTCCCTTGCTGTCTGCAACGTGCCTGAAAGTGCGCTCACCCGGCATTCGACGCTGACGTTTCTGACGCGTGCCGGCATGGAAATCGGTGTTGCCTCCACCAAGGCGTTCACCACCCAGCTGGTGGCGCTTTTCGCATTTGCCGTGACGCTGGCAAAGCTCAAAGGGCGGCTGTCACCGGCAGCAGAAACGGAATACCTGGACGCGTTGCGGCGCATTCCCAACAAGGTGCAGCACGTGCTCAACCTTGAGCCGCAGCTTCAGCTCTGGGCGGACCGTTTTGCCAGCAAGCGGCATGCGTTGTTCCTGGGGCGCGGAGTGCACTACCCCATTGCGCTGGAGGGGTCGCTCAAGCTCAAGGAGATTTCCTACATCCACGCCGAAGCCTACCCTGCGGGCGAACTCAAGCACGGCCCCCTGGCACTGGTGGATGCGGAAATGCCGGTGGTCGCAGTGGCGCCAAACGATGCGCTGCTGGAAAAACTGAAGTCGAATCTGCAGGAAGTCAAAGCGCGCGGAGGAGAGCTTTACGTGCTGGCGGACAATGACAGTCAGTTCACTTCGGAAGAGGGCATTCACGTGATCCGGATGCCGGACCATGAAGGCATTTTAAGTCCCGTGGTGCACGTGGTGCCATTGCAGTTGCTGGCCTACCACGCCGCTTGCCGCAAGGGTACGGACGTGGACAAGCCGCGCAACCTGGCCAAAAGCGTCACGGTGGAATAACCGTCAGCTAGTGCAGCGGCTTTTCCCCGCTCGGGTGCCCGGAGGTCCGGCTGCAATCGCTACAGCCATCGCTTGGACCGCAATGGGGCTTTAGAAACAGGCGGCGTGCCACGTACACGGCCGCTGCGGCCACGATCAGCAGCGTGATGGCGTCATCCCACATGATTCAATGACCTCCGCCCAGTGCCAGGGCAATGCGGTAGGTCAGAAATGCCGCCACATAAGCCATGACGAACAGGTACCCCATCATCACGAGGGGCATGCGCCAGGAGTTGGTCTCGCGGCGCACGGCCCCCAGGGTGGCGATGCACTGGGGTGCGTACACATACCAGGCCAGCACGGACAGGGCCGTCGGCAGCCCCCAGGATTGGGACAGGATCGGGGCCAGCGTGGCGCTGACGTCGTTTCCTGAAATGGACAGCGCATACACCGTACCGAGGGCCCCCACCACCACTTCGCGGGCGGCAAGCCCGGGAACCAGGGCAATGCAGATTTGCCAGTTGAAGCCGACCGGGGAAAAAAGCGTCTCGAGGGCGTGCCCGGCCATTCCCGCAAAACTGTACTGGATGGCTGGTCCCGAAGCGCCTTCGGGAGGCGGCGGGAACGAACTGAGAAACCACAGCAGGACCATGAGCGGCAGGATGATGGTGCCTACGCGCGACACGAAAATGTAGGCCCGTTCCCACAGCCCCATGGCGAGGTTGCGCGCGTTGGGCACGCGATAGGCCGGCAGTTCCATCATCAGCGCCTGGTACGGGTTGCGTGCAGTGCGCTTGAGCAGCAGGGCCACGCCCATGGCGGAAAAGATGCCGGCAAAATACAGTCCGAACAGGACCAACCCGGGCAGGTTGAACCACCCGGCCACCGTGCGGTCGGGGATGAAAGCCGAAATGAGCAAGGCGTACACGGGCAGCCGTGCAGAGCAGGTCATGAGCGGGGCAATCAGGATGGTGGTCATGCGGTCGCGCCGGTTTTGAATCGTACGCGTGGCCATGATGCCGGGGATGGCGCAGGCAAAACTGGACAGGAGCGGGATGAACGACCGGCCGGACAGGCCGACGCTGCCCATGATGCGGTCCAGCAGGAAGGCGGCCCGGGGCAGGTAGCCGGAATCTTCCAGTGCCAGGATGAACAGGAACAGGATCAGGATTTGCGGCAGGAACACGAGCACGCTGCCCGCGCCGGACAGAACGCCGTCTACCAGCAGGCTGCGCAGCATGCTATCCGGCAGGGTGTGGCGAATGGCTTCGGCAAGCCATGAAACTGCGGCGCGAATGGCATCCATGGGAAGCGCTGCCCAGCTGAAAACAGCCTGGAATGTCAGGAACAGCACCGTGGCAAGTATCAGCATGCCGGATACCGGGTGCATGACCACCTGGTCGATGCGGTCTCCCCACCCTTCACGTCTGTGGCTTTCATCGCAGGTGCGGCCTATGATCGAACGGACTTCCGCCTGCATGGACTGAAGCTCTGCCGGCGTCGGATCTTTCCAGGACGCGGCGGACAGCGGGGGCGGAGCGAACGGGGCATGCCGTTCCATGTATTCCACCAGACTGGCTGCTCCCCCTTGCTCCACGGCAACGGTTTCGATCACCGGAATCCCCAGCGCGGCCGACAGGGCGGGTACGTCGATCAGGATACCCTGGCGTCGCGCCACGTCCATCATGTTGAGCGCCAGGACCAGGGGCCGGCCCAGGCGCTTCAGTTCCAGAACCAGTCGCAGGTGGAGGCGAAGGTTGGTGGCGTCGGCAACGCAAACCAGCAATTCCGGAGCCGACTCTCCCTGCAGCTGGCCGAGAACGGCGCGGCGGGTGATCGATTCGTCCAGCGAAGTGGGGGTCAGGCTATAGGCTCCCGGCAAATCGACCACTTGAATCCGCTTGCCGCCGGGCGATGTCAGAACCCCTTCCTTTTTTTCCACCGTGACGCCTGCATAGTTGGCGACCTTCTGGTGGCTGCCGGTCAGGCGGTTGAACAGCGCGGTTTTTCCGCAGTTGGGAGCGCCCACGAGGGCGGCAATGGCATGGGGCGCAGTCTGGCTCGTCATGGTTTCAGGTGCGGGTGATTTTGATGGCCGCCGCCTCGGTGCGCCGCAAGGCGAAGGTGGAGGTCCCGATTCGTACGGCAATGGGGTCGCCGCTGGGGAAACCGCGGCGGATGACGCGCACCCGCTCTCCGGGGACAAAGCCCAGTTCGAGAAGACGTCGAACGCCTTCTTCCCCCAGTCGCTGGTCCGCGCCTTCGTCCAGGCTGACTTCCGTAATGATGCCAGATTCCCCGGGGGCAAGGTGGGTGACGCGATGAATGCGGTTTTTCATGGGCGCAAGGGGTCACGGGTCGGCTTTCAGTATAAACGAGAATGTTTCTTATTTGCAATTAGGCGGATGAGGCGCATGCTAGAATGCGGAGCAAGGATCATTTCAACCCGGTTAATCAAGTGGACGGCTTCCGATGACGCAGACCCTGACCCTGACACGCCCTGACGATTGGCATGTGCATCTGCGGGATGGAGAAGGACTGGCTGCGGTGGTCGCAGACACGGCCCGGCAATTCGCCCGGGCCATCGTGATGCCCAATCTGAAACCTCCGGTGACGACCGTGGCCCTTGCCCAGGCCTACCGCGACCGGATTCACGCCGCTTTGCCAAAGGGCGCTGAATTTACGCCATTGATGACCCTCTACCTCACCGAATCCACCACCCCGGGTGAAGTCGAGCGTGCACGGCGCAGCGGGCTGATTTATGGTGTCAAGTATTACCCGGCCGGAGCGACCACTCACTCCGATGCCGGGGTTCGCGATCTTTCGCGCTGTCATGAAACCCTGAAAGCCATGGAAGATCTGGGGTTGCCCTTGCTGGTGCACGGGGAGGTCACCGATCCTGCCGTGGATATTTTTGACCGGGAGCGGGTATTCATCGAACGCCACCTCATTCCCCTGGTGCAGCGTTTTCCGCGCCTCAAACTGGTTCTGGAACACATCACGACGGCCTCTGCGGTGAAGTTTGTGCTCACTGCCGACCGCACGGTAGCGGCTACCGTCACGCCACACCACCTGCTGTACAACCGGAACGCCCTGTTTCAGGGAGGGATTCGGCCCCACTACTACTGCTTGCCGGTGCTCAAGCGCGAAGAACATCGGCAGGCCCTGGTGCGGGCCGCGACTTCCGGCAGCCCCAAGTTTTTCCTCGGGACAGACAGCGCGCCGCATGCGCGCAGTGCCAAGGAATCCGCCTGCGGCTGTGCCGGCATTTACAGCGCCCACGCCGCCATCGAGTTGTATGCCGAAGCATTCGAGGCGGCCGGAGCCCTGGAGCGGCTCGAGCCTTTTGCAAGCCATTTCGGTCCGGATTTTTACGGGTTGCCCCACAATACGGCGCAGGTCACCTTGCGGCGGGAGGCTTGGGACGTGCCGGCTTCGCAGCCTTTCGGAGGCGATGTGCTGGTCCCCCTGCGGGCGGGGGAAAAGGTGGTCTGGCGGTTGCAGCACGCTGACTGATAGAATGTCCTGGGAAGCTGGCTGGGCAGCCGCCGCGCGCCTTTGGTGCGGGGAGGAAAGTCCGGGCTCC
>JAGWTQ010000079.1 GCA_028868905.1 Betaproteobacteria bacterium | reverse complement strand
CCGATGCATTACTCACCCGTTCGCCACTCGCCACCAGGGTTGCCCCCGTGCTGCCGTTCGACTTGCATGTGTAAAGCATGCCGCCAGCGTTCAATCTGAGCCAGGATCAAACTCTTCAGTTCAATCTCTGCATTACTTCCCCTTTCGGGGTCCACTCAAAGTGTTCCTAGACGGAATTTACTTCTCGTGGGCACTGCTGGTATTTCTTGCACCCGCAGCACCCACACCTATCGGTGTTTTCTTGTTAAAGAGCAGGTCGTTTTTCACCAAGAAGCTGATGTCGAACGACGAAAAACAGCGATTATACAGTCTGTTTCGTTTCGGTCAATGGATTGTGCTCAAAAACCTGAAAAAAATTTTCCGCCCCCGCCACCGGAGGGGCGGCTTGGGCTAGAATTTCTCCAGTGCAAGGCGCCCGGCCCCGCTCCTTTCCAGGCCGATAACGCCTTCAATCGACAGGAAAAACGTGGATCCGTTCATTCTGACCGTGGACATGTCCGGGCTGCCCCAGGCCTGGGTCGAAATCGAAGAGGCCATCACCTACCATGCCAAGCACATGGTGGCCTGGTCCCTGGGATCGGCCGTCGCCACCTTTCATGGCGGCTGGGATAAAAACGGTCTGCGCTCCCGCATCGAGACCAAATCCATCATCGCCATCAAGGGCAGCGCCCACGGGGCTCGCCTGCTGTCCAATATCCCCGGGCTTTCAAACCCCCTGCTGTTCAACCGCGACCGGCAGCTGTGTGCCTATTGCGGGCAACGCTTCCCGGTGCGCGACCTGTCCCGGGACCACATCCTCCCGGTTTCGCGCGGTGGCAGAAACCAGTGGACCAATGTGGTGACGGCCTGCCGCGGCTGCAACACCCGCAAGGCCAACCGCACGCCGGAAGAAGCCGGCCTGTCCCTGCTGTATGTGCCTTACGCCCCCAACCGCTACGAGCATTTCATCCTCAAAAACCGCCGCATCCTGGCCGACCAGATGGAATACCTGATGCACGGCGTGCCCCGCAACAGCCGCCTGCACGGCTGAACGCCCCGCCCTCCCGCTTCGGACACCGCCAAGAGTTACGAAATATGTCAACCAAACCCCCGCCCGGCCGTTGAGGGACTTGCAGTTGATGGTGGTTGCAAAACTGTTATGATACTGCACCCCTTATGGGGTTTATCCCAATAGTGCGTTACTTATAAAGGAAAAGACCATGATCCGTTCCGCTCTGCTCGCCGCCATCCTGGCCGCCTTCACCGCCACCTCTTTCGCTGCTGACGCTCCGGCCGCTCCTGCTGCTCCGGCCGCCAAGGAAGCCAAGAAAGACGAGAAGAAGGTTGAAAAGAAAGAAGTGAAGAAGGAAAAGAAAGCCAAGAAAGAAAAGAAAGCTGAAAAGAAAGAAGAAAAGAAAGAAGAAAAGAAGTAATCGGGCTTGGCCAGGAAACCCTGGCTGACACGACGAAAGGCGACGCCAACCGTCGCCTTTTTTATTCCCCCCATCCGCCGTAAAATCCCCTCATCCCACACCCTGAGCGGGAGCAGACCATGAAACGCGGTTACAAGATCCTGGTGGCCGAGGCGGAAGCCCTGGTGCCCACCTACACGGTGGAAGAACTGCTGGCACGGCAACAGGACCCGCTCATCCAGCTGGTGGACGTGCGCGACGTGCGCGAACTGGAACGCGACGGCATGCTGCCGGGCGCCTTCCACGCGCCACGCGGCCTGCTGGAGTTCTGGGTGGACCCGGAATCACCTTACTTCAAACCCCTGTTCGGGGAACCCCGGGAGTTTGTGCTGTTCTGCGCTGCCGGCTGGCGCAGTGTGCTCGCCGCGCGCACGCTGATGGAAATGGGGTTGCCGCGCGTGGCCCACATGGCCGGCGGCTTTGGTGCCTGGAAAGCGGCAGGCGGCCCGGTGACCGGGAAACCCCGAAAAGCAGCGCCCTGAGGCTTCCCCGCCCTAGCTTTTTCGTTGCAGCGCTGACTGCAGGGCGCGCGCGTTGGCTTCGGCCATTTCCACCGCCTGGCCGAACGCACGGTGGGCCGACACGTAGGCATTGCTGCCCGCCGCCATGAGGGAATGGAATGCCGCGTTGAGCGGCTCCTGGCCTTGCGGCCATTGTTTCGTGAACTCGGTGAACGCGTCGTTCACCTTGTGATTGAATGCATCCACCTGCTTTTCGATGATGCCGGCAATTTCCTGGGCCGTTTCCCTGGAGATGGTGTAGGTTTTGCTCGCCCCCGCCTGGGCTTCTTCGCCCGCCGGGGCCAGATAGGCCACCTGCAGCGCATACCATTCCTGCGGCGTCCTGGCTTCCACCAGGCGGGCCGCATGGGCGTGCAGGGCTTCGATCTGGGCGCGCAGGGTAGCCGCCTGCGCTTCGGACACCTTTTCCGTGCTGTCGAGAAGCACCTTGGACAGGCTCATCAGCCGTTCGAAATGATCCTGCTGGGCCTTGAGCAATTCCTCGGGCGATGGGGACATGGGGGAACTCCTTGAATGACAGGACAGGGGGTCTGTTTCAACATACTCCATTTCCCGCAACAATTCTATCAATCAGTACTGTTGAGGTACGCCTCGAACGCTTCGGCCGGCAGCGGCTTCGAATAAAAATAACCCTGCCCGAAATCACACCCGGCTGCCTTCAGGAAATCCCGCTGTTCTGCCGTTTCAATGCCTTCGGCCACCACCCGCAGTCCAAGCTTGTGGGCCATGAGGATGATGACTTCGCACAGCGCCCGGCTGTTGGCGTCCTGGACCAGGTTGCGCACGAAGACCTGGTCGATTTTCAGGTAGTTGATGGGGTATTTGCTGAGATAGGACAGCGAGGAATAGCCGGTGCCGAAATCGTCGATGGCCAGTTCGATGTCGGCATCGCGGAACATCTGCAGTTTCTCCGCCACACCGCTGTCGCCGCTCAGCAGCAGGCCTTCCGTGATTTCGATGGCCAGGTGCTCCCCTGACAGGCCAAGCTGGCGGAGGTGATCCAGCCATTCCTGCACGGTGACGACATCGCCGTAAAACTGCAGCGGCGACATGTTGACGCTCACCTGCAGCGGCGTCCGGTGGTGTTTCCACAGATGCATGTGGTGCGCCACCTGGCGAAACACCCAATCCCCGATCTCCACGATCAACCCCGTTTCTTCGGCCAGCGGCACGAATTCTCCGGGCGCCACCAGCCCGCGCTGCGGATGGTTCCAGCGCAACAGCGCTTCGGCCTTGACCACCTGGTCCGAAGCCATGGCCACGATGGGCTGGAAGTGGATTTCAAACTGACGGCGCTCCAGGGCCAGGCGCAGGTCGTTGTGCATCTTGAGACGGTATTCGGCAAGGTCCTGCAGGGCGGGCGTGAAAAAGCTCAGGCGGTTGCGCCCCGCCTTCTTGGCGGCATACATGGCCTGGTCGGCATTCTTGAGCATCTGGTCCACGTCCCGGGCATCGAGCGGATAGAACGTGATGCCAATGCTGGCAGAAATGAACACCTGGGCCTGGCTCTCCCCGAAGGTGAACGGTTCGCACAGCCGCCGCAGGATATGCTGCGCGACTTTTTCCGCGAACCCGGCGTCACCGATGCCGGGCAGGGCCACCGTGAACTCGTCGCCGCCCAGGCGTGCCACCGTGTCCGTTTCGCGCACGCACTCGCGAATGCGCTGCGCCATCTCCACCAGCAACTGATCCCCCACATGGTGGCCCAGGCTGTCGTTGACTTCCTTGAAACGGTCGAGATCGATGAACAGCAGTCCCAGAAGGTCGGCGTCCCGGTGCGCTTTCCGGATGTCCTGGTCGAGCCGGTCATAAAACATGTAGCGGTTGGGAAGTTCCGTCAGCAGGTCGAAGTTGGCCTGCTTCCAGATGAGCTCGTCGTAGCGCCGTTTTTCCGTGATGTCCTGGACGGCCATGACGATGTGCGGGAGGCCGGCGATCTGGATGGTCTCCGCCGAAATCAGACAGTTGGCTTCCTGCCCGCTCGCGCGCACCGTGGCTTCGCAGTTGAGCACGCGTCCGCTGCGCGTGAGCTCTTCCACGATGCGCTCGCGGTCTTCCGGATTGATCCAGATGCCCAGTTCGGTGGAGGTCCGCCCCAGGGCCTGTTCCCGCGCATGGCCCGTGAAACGCACCCAGGCGTCGTTGACGTCCACGAACAGGCCGTCCTCAAGGCGCGTGATGGACACCGGGTTGGGCAGGTTGGAAAACACCTTGAAGAACTTTTCCTCGCTCAGGCGCAGCGCTTCGAGCGTTTCCCGGGTCTGGGTCACGTCGATCTGCAGGCCCAGTATGCGCGAAGGCCTACCCAGCCTGCCAATGCCTGCCGCCCGCCCGAAGTTGTGCACCCAGCGGTAGCTGCCGTCGGCACAGCGGACGCGGAACTGGATGTCGAAATGGTCCAGTCCCTGGTCGCGCACGCGGTCGAGCGTGTCGGATACCTGGGGCAGGTCGTCCGGGTGCACGCGCGACTTCCAGACCGCATAGGGCTGGGGACCTTCCATGGGTGCATAGCCCAGCATCTGGAAATAAATGGACGTGGCCTGCCAGGTGTTGCTGCCCAGGTCCCAGTCCCACACGCCAATGCCTGTGGCTTCCAGGGTGAGGCGCAGGCGCGCCTCGTTTTCCTCGAGCAGCGCCAGGGTGTGGCGGCGTTCCTTTTCCCGGTCGAAATTGTCGAGGGCAAAGGAAATGTCGCGCACCATTTCATCCAGCAGGCGCACCAGGGTGTCGTCGAACGCTTCCGGATGTTCATGGTAAACCACCAGCATGGCCACGGGCTGCTGCGCCCGCAGGATGGGAAATGAGCCCACCGACCCCCAGCCGTAGCGGATGGCGTGGGGGTGCCAGGGCGCCGTCAGCTCGCTTTCCTGGAAACGGTTGACCACCATGCTGCGCCGCTCGCGCCAGGCAATACCCGAAGGGCCCCGCCCTTCGGGCACGGTGTCGTGGATGGAGACGACGATTTGCTTCAGGTATTCGGTGCCGCTGCCGTAGGCGGCACTTGCGCTCACGTAACCGGTAGCCTCGTCGCACTCGCCGATCCAGGCCACCTTCATGCCGCCATAGTCCACCGCCACGCGGCACACCAGAGGATAGAGCGTGCTACTGTCTTCCATGCGCACGATGGCCTGGTTGATTTCGCTCAGTGCTTCGTACAGGCGCCGCTGGCGCTCGCGCTGGTCTTCGATTTCGCGCCGGCGCGACGCGTCGTGGATGAGGGCCAGCATGTTGCGCTGACCGTCCTCGATGGCCACGCTCAAATGCACTTCCACGGGGAATACGCTGCCGTCCTTGCGGCGATGGCGCCCGGGAAAGGAAAAAACTTCGCCGGGCTGGGCCCTCAGCCACAGGTCGAGGGCTGACTGCGGATTGAAGTCCTGTTCCAGATCCAGGATGTGCATGGACAGCAGCTCTTCGCGGGAATAACCGGAAAGCTGGCAAGCCCTGCGGTTGACGTCGGTGATGCGGCCGTCGAGGTCGTGAACAATGAAGGCGTCGGGCGCCGCTTCGAGGAACGCCCTGAGTCGATGCTCAGGGTTCATGCCGCCCGTCCTTCGGCGCAAGGCCCGGGCGGTGTGTCCGGATCAGTGAGTGGAGGCCAGTGCAGGGCTGGTGGGTTGTCCATGGAAGTCCAGCCAGCACTTCGCCTTGAAGTCATAGAGCTTGCACAGGCGGGCCGTCCTGAAATACCAGTCCCAGGAAAACGGCTGGACAATGATCCGTCCGGGCAAGTGGGCTTCAAGGAATTTCTGCGCTTCCTTGAGGCGGTAGAGGGGGATGCCCATGTCCAGGTGGTGGGCGGTATGCTCCATGATGTGGTGCATGAGCGCGCCGATCCTGAA
>JAGWTQ010000078.1 GCA_028868905.1 Betaproteobacteria bacterium | reverse complement strand
GGTCGTTGAACCGCACGGGATGTGTCAGGCCGTCGCCGCCCGGTCAACTCACGGATCGAATACGGAAGCAACGGCAGGACAGCTCGATTCTTCCTCCGATTCGTCGTCGGGCACGGAAACGCACGCCTGCATGACAGAAGCGGGCTGGTCCGTCAGCCCGGGGCGGGCCAGCCTGAGGGCCCTACTGTGCTTTCCGTACGCGACGCCAGTTAACACGCTGGCGAAAAAGATAGCCAAAACCAGGATCACAACATTCATTTTTGCCATGATTTGCCTCCTTGCCTTGAACCCTTCATCCCCGACTGTCTGGCGGTCCTGCCCTGGTTTCAACTTTCGCGAGACCGTGACATCGCCGCTTTCACCAGATAACGAGCGATAACCGTGCCAACTTCTGGTTATGACGCTTCGGTTTCATATAATTTGTTTCGATTCAAATGGTTGCGGCGTGCTATCCGGGCGCGGGAGGTCTTCTGCTCGGTGGCGGGGTTCAAGCGAGGTGCAACAGGGTGCGTTTTATGGCAAGCCGGCTTGCCATTGTGGTGCATCAAAACGATTGGCCTGCACGGGGCAGGCCAATCGGTGGATGCGGCGTTTCCGGCTGAAAAACGTCAGGCGGCCTGAGGTCTCTGGTGTGCGGTCCGGTTTGACTCCAGCTTGCTGTTGACGAGCGCGACGACCGCATCCAGTTCAGGGAGCTGAAGTCCCTTGGACCTGGCGATGGCCTGGACCAGCAGGTCCACCCGCTCGATATGGGTGGCCCCTCCAAACAAGGCGCGCGCCACGGAGGACGGGCTTGCCAGGTTGTTGGCCGCGGCCGCATATTTTTCGAAGGGAACGAGGTCGGCAGGGGCTGCGCCCAGGGACTGGCAAAGCGCGCTGACCCAGTTGTAAATGGTGCGGGACAGTGCCAGGTCGGAATGCACCGCATCCTTGATCGGACGAATGCCGCCAGCGGTAACGCAGCGGTAATTTCCCGCGATCAGCATGCTCCATTTGGCCATGGGCACAAAGATGGATTCGTGCACCTTGAGTTTCACAGGCAGTTCCACCTGCTGGCCATTCAAAGGCCAACGGACCGCTTCGATGTCCGCTGCCAGGCGCCGCAACAGTTGCGTTGGCGCTTCCTGCCCGAACGCAGCCGCCTTGAAATTGGTGGGCAGGCGAACCTGCAGCACGTTCAGTCCTTCGTCGGCCGGGCGAAAGGCTTGCGGGTCCGGGCTGCAGAGCGTCATCAGTTCAGGGTCAAAGCCGTCCCAAACGCTGGCGTCCGTGTAGCACCCGGCCAGATCGGCCGGATTCAGGCCGGGAATGCGGGACAGATAGGGCAGGGGGGGCATGTTCATGATCGATACCGTGGGCAGGCGGCTGGCCGCAACCTGCTTGAGCAACCCGCGAACTTCCGGCGCGCGGTACTGCGGTTCCTGCATGGCCAATACCACGAGATCAAACTCTGCCAGGTTGACCTTGGAAGGCACTGATGCGCTGACTTTTCCCGGCAGCTGCTTGGAGCGGATTTCCACCAGCCCTTCATGTCCTTTGACGGGCAGGCGAACGAGGGTGCCTTCCTGATTGATCAGGGCGGCTTCTTCCGGCAGGCAAACCATCTGGGCCGAATGCCCTGCCAGGGCAAGCTTGGTTGCGAAAAGGGAACCGTACGAAGCGCCCAGAATCAGGACGCGTGCGGGTTGATCGTGTTCGAGGCTCATGCTGAAATCTCCAGAGCATAGCCCGTGTTGAATCGGAAGCAGAAAAGCAACCATTCAACGACGGTTGCCGCTCCCCCTGTCCTTGATACCTGAGAGATTCGCGCCCAGCACTTGCTGGTCACTTGCTCCTTCGGTGCATCGCCAAGCGATGACTCTCCAGACGGCGTAATGAAGTGCAGTATCTTCCGTGGGGAAACCTGAGCGTTTATGGGAGTTTGCGCCTTCGGTGGAGGAATGGGATTCCTCACTCTCCTGCACCTAAAAATTATAACCTTTATGGGGTGTTAAAAGCAAGCTGAAACACGCGCCTTCAGTAAAATAATGGGGTGGGAATAGGCTGGACAACAATCAAACGGAATTCCATCGATGAATACGAGCGTGATCGGCCCGGACGGAAACCATCGCTGTCATTGGTGCGGCACTGCACCGGAGTTTCTTGCATACCATGATCAGGAATGGGGGTTTCCGGTGGGCGACGATTTTCGTCTGTTCGAGAAAATCAGCCTGGAATGCTTTCAGTCAGGGCTTAGCTGGAGAACCATTTTGTCCAAGCGGCAGAATTTCCGGTCTGCATTCAGGCAATTCGATTTCAACGAGGTGGCGCGCTTCGGGCAGCAGGATGTCGAGCGCCTTCTCAAGGACGAAGGCATCGTACGCCACCGCGGCAAGATTGAAGCGGTGATCAACAATGCCCGATGTGCTGTTGAACTCGTCAGGAAGGAAGGCTCCCTGGCTGCCTACCTGTGGCGCTATGAACCGGAGCAAAATCCGTCCTTCAGGCCGCAGGAGGCCTCAACCTCCGCCGCATCGGAAGCATTGGCCAAAGCACTCAAGAAAATGGGCTGGAAGTTCGTCGGCCCAACCACCGTGTATGCCTTCATGCAAGCCATGGGTTTGATCAACGATCATGCAGAAGGATGCGTGGTCAGGGCCCAAGTCGAGCATGCCCGCAACGCCTTCAGAAGGCCCTGACCGTGCCATCACGCAGCCGATCCGGGCGTCACAGGGTTGTTGGGCAGGGGTCCCTTGAACACTCCAAGGAGCGGACGTGACGCCCACAACCATTCAACTGGCGGGGGCGATTCTGTTTGCAATCGCCATTCTTCATACCTTTGCAACCCGGTTCTTTGAACATCTGGCCCACACCCGCCCGGCTCATGCCGGCATGTGGCACCTGTTGGGTGAAGTTGAAGTGGCGTTTGGCTTCTGGGCACTGGTATTGATCGCCACGATGTTCGTCACCCGTGGCGAGAAATCGGCGCTTGATTATATGGACTCGCGAAATTTCAGTGAGCCGATGTTCGTGTTTGTCATCATGGTGATCGCTGCCACAAGGCCCATCCTGAAAACAGTCATGATGGGCGTGAACCTGCTGGCCCGCCTCCTTCCTTTGCCGGGCAGTATGGGCGCCTATCTTGTCGTGCTGGGCGGAGTCCCCTTGCTGGGTTCCTTTATCACCGAGCCGGCGGCAATGACCCTGGCAGCATTGATCATCGGCGAGACCCTTTTCGAACGCGGCGTTTCATCGCGCCTGAAGTACGCCACATTGGGCGTGCTGTTCGTGAATATTTCCATTGGAGGAACGCTTACGGCCTATGCGGCGCCTCCCATTCTGATGGTTGCCGGAAAGTGGGGGTGGGATAGCCATTTCATGATGGCCGCTTATGGCGGGAAGGCAGTGCTGGCGGTGCTGGGCAACGCCATGGGTGCTGCGCTGCTGTTTCGCAGGGAGCTGGGCCAGGTTTCACTGCAAGCCGGTAGCATGAGCCCTGTTCCTGTTGCCCTGGTGCTGGTGCACTTGGGCTTTCTGGCGGGGGTTGTCGCTTTCGCCCACCACCCGTCCGTTTTCATGGGCCTGTTCCTCGTTTTCCTTGGTGTGGCGCACGCCTATCCGGCCCATCAGGATCGTCTGATCTTGCGCGAAGGGCTGTTGGTTTCCCTGTTTCTTGCGGGGCTGGTGGTGTTGGGCGGGCAGCAGCAATGGTGGTTGCAACCGGTGCTGATGAGCATGGGCAATGACCAGGTGTTCATCGGAGCCACCCTGCTCACGGCCTTTGCGGACAACGCCGCGCTCACTTACCTGGGCTCCCTGGTTGAAGGCCTGTCGGACAGTTTCAAATACGCCCTGGTTGCCGGAGCGGTCACCGGCGGAGGCTTGACCGTGATTGCCAACGCACCAAACCCGGCCGGTCTGTCCATACTGCGCAGATACTTCAAGGATGAGGCGGTCTCTCCATTGGCTTTGTTCCTGGCCGCACTACCGCCGACCGCTGTTGCGGCGCTGGCATTCATGCTGTTGTGAAGCAAGGGAGGCCGGCCGTGCCGTGGACTTCCGACAGCAAGACTCTGGGTTGCCGGCTTCAAGCCGGATGTTCCAGAGCCTCGCTGCCGTGCGGCAACGGGATCAAGTTACCGCAGTGATTGCAGGTAGTCTGCCACCTGATGCTTTTCGGCATCGGACAGGCTGTGGGAAATGTTGTCCATGGCGACGCCATGGGGCCTTTCCAGCGCTTCAGAGTGGGTTTCCCGACCCGCATCCGAATTGAAGACCATCAATTGTTTGTAAAGGTAATCCGCATGCTGTCCGGCCAGGCGCGGAATCGGTCCGTTGCCTTCGGCAGAGGGGCCGTGGCAGGTTGCGCAGGCGGGGACTCCTTGCGCAGGCTTCCCTTCCGCAAATATTTTCTGGCCGCCGGCCACCAGGGCGGGATCGCTGCGGCCGGGGTTGGGGCGCGGTTTCTGCTGCGCGTAAAACTCGGCCAGCTGCTTCATCTGGGCCGGAGTCAATGACGCGGCAAGACCCCACATCATGTCTTTCGCGGCGGGATCAGTCCGGCTGTGATCGCGGAACTCCTGAAGTTCCGTTTCCAGATAGACCGCCTGCTGCCCGGCAAGATTGGGGTAGCTCGGGTTGATCGAAGTGCCGTTGTCCTGGCCCGCCACGCCGCCATGACACGAGGCGCACACCTGTTGTGCCAGTGTGGAGCCGGATACCTGGGGATTGGCCAGGTTCCTGCTTCGTTCGATGTTGGAGCAGGCGCCTACCGCAAGGGCCAGGGTGGTCAAAACAAAGATTTTTGAAAAGGATTTCATGTGTGTTCCCCCACTCAGTAAATGAAGCTGGCGTACAGCATGGACGTGTTGAAGTCATGCGGGCTCAGAGTCTGCCCCGGGATGGTTCCGGTCGCGCCTGCCATTTGGGTGTAGAAAATGTACTGGTAGCCCAGGCGAACGTTTTGCCATGGAGTCCAGAAGATTTCCGGAGTCCAGGATTTCCAGTCGGGGCTTCCGGCTGCCGTGTTGGTGGCGTACAAGGTGGCATCGTTGCTGCCGGAGGCGGCGCGGTAGATGAGCATGGCGCCGTATTTGGCCCGATAGACGTAGGAAACGTCGAGATAGGTTTCGTTCAGGATGTTGCTTGCATTGGAGACGGTGCTGCCCACCTGATCTGCGGCATAACTGGCGTTTTCATGCAGGTAGCGGGCATGGGCGGAGAAGTAATGCGGCGCCAGGTTGTACTGGTACTGCCCGTCAATGCCAGTATCCCGGAAGGTGTTGACCGTGCCGCCCCAATCCGAGACGCCGCCGGAGGCGGCCGTGGGATTATGGGCATAGGTCACCATGCCATGCAGGCCCAGTTCAAAGCTGTGCGGCCCGACGTCTTTGGTGTAAGCCAGCCGGTAGTAAGGCGACGGATCGATCAGGGTCCCTCCCGTATTGCCGGCAGTGAAATACGTTGTGGTGGGACCGTGGGTCACCGATTTGTAGACGCCGGCTTCCCCGTACCAGGTGTTGTCCTTGTACACGTAGGCGCCAGCGCCCACCGCATCGCCTGGCGCATAGTTGTCCAGGTAAGGGGTCTGTACCGGAGCGGTTCCGCCGTTGAAGAAGCCCATGAAGTTGCCGGACCAGTTGGCCGTGCTGTTCCAGACATCGGAGACGGTTGGATGGTTATTGACGTAGAAACCGTAGATCAGGTCGCTGTCCGGCTTTGCCAAATGATCGGCGTAGCGGATTTCTGAATTGTCGATGGCCGAATTGAAGGCGCCACCCGCATTGGCTCCCGTCCATTGCAGAAAGGCCCCGACGTTGTCGGTGATTTTTCCGCCGGCAAACAGGCTGACGGCCTGCACATTCGTGGATGACGTGGGT
>JAGWTQ010000018.1 GCA_028868905.1 Betaproteobacteria bacterium | reverse complement strand
AAAGTCCTTCTTTTAGGGTGTACCAAAAAAACAGGCGTAGTGTATCAGAACACGCCGCCCGAATCATCTGCCCGAACCGGGCTCAATCCATGGACATGCCGCCATTCACGTGCAATGTGGCACCGGTGATGTAGCCTGCTCCAGGCGAGGCCAGGTACGCCACGGCATGCGCCACGTCTTCAGGCTGGCCCAGCCGGCCCAGCGGAATGGAGGCCTTGAGCGCGGTCTGCTGGGATTCCTCCAGCGCCCGCGTCATGTCCGTTTCAATGAATCCAGGCGCCACGCAGTTCACCGTAACGCCCCGGCTGCCCAATTCGCGGGCCAGCGATTTGGTCAGGCCCACGAGGCCGGCCTTGGCAGCGGCGTAGTTGCTCTGACCGGCGTTGCCCGTCGTGCCCACCACGGAGCCGATATTGATGATCCGGCCGGCACGCGCTTTCATCATGTCGCGCAGAACTGCCCGCGACAGCAGGAAAGCCGATTTGAGGTTGGTGTCGAGCACTTCGTCCCAGTCTTCGTCGCGCAGGCGCAAGGCCAGCATGTCGCGGGTGATTCCCGCGTTGTTGACGAGGATCGTGATGGCGCCGAAACGGGCCTTGACGGCTTCCACCGTGGCTGCGATGCCCGCGGCATCCTTGACGTTCAGTATGAAACCGGCGCCCTGCCCCTGGACCGACTGCAGCAGGGCATCGATGGCCTGCACACCGGCTTCACCGGTGGCCGTGCCGACCACCGTGGCGCCCTGTCTTGCGAGCTCCCGGGCGATGGCGTAACCGATACCGCGGCTCGCTCCTGTCACCAGGGCAATTTGACCTTGCAGCATGCGTGTCTCCTTTCTTACTTCAGAACGTCGCGCGCGGCAGCCAGTGACGCTGCGTCGGACAATGCAATGCCTTGCACTTCAGGCTGGATGCGCTTGACGAGCGGCGCCAGCACCTTGCCTGGCCCGCATTCGGCGATCTGGGTCACGCCACGCGCCGCCATGGCCTGAACCGTCTCCACCCAGCGCACGGGGCTGTAGAGCTGTTGCACCAGCGCTTCGCGCAAGGCTTCGGGAGTCCCGGCCTCGGCCACCGTGGCGTTGTGAATGACGGGAACGGCCGGAGCCTGCAGGGGCACGTCGCGCAGGTATTGCGCCAACGCATCCGCAGCCGGCTTCATCAGGGAACAATGGGACGGCACGCTCATGGCCAGTGCCACGGCGCGCTTGGCGCCCAGCGCCTTGGCTGCTTCCACGCCGCGCTCGATGGCGCTGCGATGGCCGGCAATCACCACCTGTCCGGGGGAATTGAAGTTGGCGGGTTCCAGCACTTCGCCTGCGGCCGCTTCGCTGCAGGCCTGCCTCACGCCGTCATCGGACAGCCCGAGAATCGCCGCCATGCCCCCCACTCCGGCCGGCACGGCTTGCTGCATGGCTTGCGCGCGAAAGCGCGTCAGGCGCACCGCATCGGCAAAAGCAAGGCTGCCAGCCGCCACCAGGGCCGTGTATTCGCCCAGGCTGTGGCCTGCCAAGCAGCACGGCATGGCGCCGCCCTGGGCGCGCCAGGCACGGAACACCGCGACACCGGCCGCCAGCATCACCGGCTGGGTATTGACCGTTTGCGCCAGCGCCTCTTCAGGCCCTTCGGCCACCAGGGCCCACAAATCCTGGCCCAGCACCTGCGATGCTTCGTCGAACGTGGAGCGGATTTCTGGCAAATCCCCGTAAGCCTGCATCATGCCCACGGATTGCGATCCCTGCCCCGGAAATACCAATGCGAAACTCATGCCTTGCTGTCCTCACATGCCGATCAATGCCGAACCCCAGGTAAACCCCCCGCCCACGCCAGCCAGCAGGACCTTGTGTCCCGGCTGGATCCGGCCGTCGCGGACGGCCAGGTCAAGGGCAAGCGGTATGGATGCGGCGGAAGTGTTGCCATGACGGTCCACGGTGACCACTACGCGCCCGGCCTCGATGCCCAGCTTTTGTCCCGTGGACTCGATGATGCGGATATTGGCCTGATGCGGAACCAGCCAGTCCACGTCCGCTATCTGCAATCCATTGGCTTGGAGCGCTTCGCGGCACACCTGGTCGAGCACCTTGACCGCGAACTTGAACACGGCGCCACCATCCATCTTGACGGTGGGCGAGCCATTGGCCTGTCCTGCGCAAAAGGCGCCCGGAACGGACAGCATGTTGGCGTGGCGGCCATCGGCATGCAGGTGGGTGGAATAAATGCCCGGCGTCTTCGCGGGTTGCAGCACCACGGCGCCGGCACCATCACCAAAAAGCACGCACGTATTGCGATCGCTCCAGTCCAGCAGGTTGGTGAACGTTTCCGCGCCCACCACGAGCGCGCAGCGCGCGCTGCCGCTGCGAATAAATTTGTCGGCCATGGACAGTGCATAGACGAAACCGGTGCAGACGGCCTGGATGTCGAACGCAGGGGTTCCGTTCGTCACGCCCAGCTTGTCCTGCAGCAGGCAGGCGGTGCTGGGAAACACCATGTCGGGCGTGGTGGTGGCCACCACGATGAGGTCCACATCGGACGGCGTGAGATTGGCCGCTTCCAGCGCGCGCTGGCAGGCCACCAGTGCCAGGTCGCTCGTGGTCTGTCCTTCGGCACGCACGTGCCGCTGCTGGATGCCGGTGCGTGAGCGGATCCAGGCATCGTCGGTATCGACGATTTTTTCCAGATCCCGGTTCGTGAGAATCCGTTCCGGCGTATAGCTGCCGGTGCCCGTAATTTTTGAATAGATCATTTAGACGGAAACTTCCAGTTGGGATGCAGCCGACTCGATGCGTTCCAGCACCTGGTTGCGCACTTCGGATGCAGCGTATTGCAACGCATGGCGGAAAGCGTAGACGTCCGCACCGCCATGGCTCTTCACTACCACGCCTTTCAGGCCGAGCAGACTGGCCCCATTGTACTGCCTATGGTCTGCTCGCTTGCGAAAGCTGTTGAGCACCGGCATCGCCATCAGTGCGGCCAGCCGGGTCAGGAGATTTTTCTTGAATTCCCGGCGCAGCATCTGAGCCAGCATCCAGGCCAGGCCTTCGGAGGTTTTGAGCACCACGTTGCCGACAAAGCCATCGCATACCACCACATCCACCGTGCCCCGATAGATGTCGTCGCCTTCCACGTTGCCGTAAAAATTGATGGGGGACGCGCGCAGCAGTTCGGCGGCGCTCTTGATCACTTCGCTGCCCTTGATCGCTTCATGGCCGATGTTGAGCAGGCCGACCGTGGGCCGCTCCTTGCCATCCACAGCCGATGCCAGGATGGACCCCATCAGGCCGAACTGGTGCAGGTGCTCCGGCTCGCAATCCACGTTGGCGCCGAGATCGAGCACATAAACGTGGCCATTGATGGTGGGCAGCGTGGTGGCGATGGCGGGACGGTCGATGCCCGGCATCATCTTGAGGATGAAACGGGCCGTGGCCATGAGCGCGCCGGTATTGCCCGCGCTCACGCAGCACTCGGCCACGCCGTCGCGCACCAGTTCGATGGCCACGCGCATGGAGGAGTCTTTCTTTTTCTTGAGAGCCTGGGCTGGCGGCTCATCCATGGCCACCATTTCGGAGGCCGGATGCAGGCGCAGGCGCGAAGACAAGGCGACCTTGCGGCGCGCAAGTTCTGCCTCGATCGGCTCTTTCAGCCCCACCAGGATGATTTGGATTGCGGGGTCGCGTTCCAACAGCTCAAGAACGGCCGGTACGGTCACCCCGGGTCCGTAGTCGCCACCCATGGCGTCTACGGCAATCGTGATAGTCACGCTCACGCGTATGCGTCGATGACGGCGACGACGAAAGAGAAAGGCTTACTGATCGCCCTTGGTGCGAACCACTTTCTTGCCACGATAAAAACCATTCGGGCTGATGTGGTGGCGCAGGTGCACTTCGCCCGTGGTGGGTTCGGTGGCCAGCGGCGGGTTGTTCAGGAAGTCATGGGCACGGTGCATGCCGCGCTTGGACGGGGATTTCTTGTTCTGTTGGACTGCCATGGAATTGCTCCTTCATTTCGGCCCCTTCGGGGTCCGGCCAATTAAAATCATCAAGAGGACTGCTTCAGCTTCTGCAGGGCAGCGAAGGGATGTTCCTTCGATGACCCGGCTTTCGCCTCACGATCCGGCTTGCACTCCCCTTCCGGGTGGACAGCCACCAGGGGCAGGGCAAGCAGGACTTCCTCTTCAACCAATTCCGCGATGTTCAGCCGATCGGGCTGGACAATCGCATCAACGCCTTCGGCCTCTTCTTCCAGGTCGGGCAATGCATCCTCATCCTTGACCATGACGATCCGGCTGTCCACAGCCAGGTCGAACGGCATGCCTGTCAGGCAACGCTGGCAGGTCAGGTCCAGGTGGCCTTCCACCTGCAGCGACAGGGCCGGCAACCCTTCGGGGGTATGCAGCCCGGCCACGCGATAGCGGATTTCGCCGCCGGCGCTGTACAGGGCGCTTTGCAGGCGCTCCAGATCGCGCACCGGAACATGCCCTTGCACGACTTCTTCAAGGGCCGTGAACCGCAAAGGATCCAGAATGGGTGCCTCAAACATAAGGCCGGCATTCTAGATCGTCTTTCTCATATTGTCAAAGACTTATCGACGAATTGAGAGGAGATTTGGCACCTCTTGCTATAGTGCGTGAATATTTTTGCCAACCGGTCCCACTGTCATGAGCGCCAAACCCCTGCCTCCCCTCATCCTCGCCTCCAGTTCCCCTTACCGCAAGGAACTGTTGTCACGCCTGCGCCTGCCTTTCCGCTGCGAATCCCCCCACCTGGACGAATCGCCCCTGCCGTCGGAATCACCCCAGGCCACCTGCGAACGGCTGGCCAAGGCCAAGGCGGAACACATTGCCCGCTCGCATCCGGACGCGCTGGTGATCGGCAGCGACCAGGTGGCCGTGCTCAAAGGCCGCCTGCTGGGAAAGCCGGGCAACCACGAAAACGCCCTGCGCCAGTTGCGCGAGGCCAGCGGCGAGGAGGCGGTATTCCACACGGCCGTGTGCCTGTACAACACGGCCAGCGGGCATAGCCAGCTCGAACGCGTGCCGGTCACAGTGCGCTACCGGCCCTTTGGCGAAGCGGAAATCGAGCGCTACCTGGCAGCGGATCAGCCTTACGACTGCGCCGGCAGCGGCCGCATCGAAACGCTCGGCATCACGCTGGTGGAATGGGTGCGCAGTGACGACCCCACCGCCCTCATCGGCCTGCCCCTGATCGCCCTGTCGCGCATGCTCCGGGCGGAAGGCTTTTTGCTGCCATGAGCACGAATAAGACCGGGCGCCTCATCCTGCTGCCAACGCCCCTGGTGGTTGAAGGGGGGGCCGACACCTTGCCCGAAACCACCTTGTCAGCGTTGCGCCACTTGCGCCATTTCGTGGTGGAGAACGCCAAGACAGCACGCCGTGTCCTCAAAGCCTGCGGGCATCCTGGCCCCCTTCAGTCGCTGGGCATGGGCGTGCTGGATGAACACACGTCCGAGCGGGACTTGCCTGCGCTGCTCGAACCGCTGCGCCAGGGGCATGACCTGGGACTGATGTCGGAAGCCGGCTGCCCGGCCGTGGCGGATCCCGGGGCCCGCCTGGTGCGTCTGGCCCATGCGGAAGGTCTGCGGGTGGTCCCCATGCCGGGTCCTTCCTCGCTGCTGCTGGCCCTCATGGCATCGGGACTTGAAGGCCAGCGCTTTGCGTTCCAGGGTTACCTGCCGGTGGATGCCTCTGCCCGCCGCAACCGCATCCAGCAACTTGAACAGCGCTCCCGACGGGAACGCGAAACGCAGATCGTCATCGAAACGCCCTACCGCAACGAAGCCCTGTGGAGCGCGCTGCTGGAAACCCTGCAGCCAGCCACCCTGCTGTGCGCGGCGCTGGATCTTACAGCGCCGGCGGAGTCGGTCCTTACGGCCACGGTGTCGGCCTGGCGCAACACCCCGCCCCCGCCTTTCGCGCGCCGTCCCGGCGTGTTCCTGTTCCTGGCCTGAAGCCGTCTCCGGCGCTTCAGGCTGCCTTCAGCCAGGCGGCAAGCTCGGAAATGCTGCCCAGGTAGGCGCGTGCGGGATGGGCTTGCAGCGTTTCGCGCGGCTGGGCGCCGTAGGTCACGCCCACGGCATCGACGCCCGCATTGGCCGCCATCTGCAGATCATGGGAGGTGTCGCCGATCATGAGGGTGCGCCCCGCTTCGACCCCGCTCACGTCCATCAGGTGCTGCAGCATGTCGGGCGCCGGTTTGGGCCGGCTTTCGTCGGCGCAGCGCGTCGCCACGAAGTGACGCTTGAAGCCAGTGGCCTGAAAGGCGCGCTCCAGGCCCACGCGCGGCTTGCCGGTGGCCACGGCCAGCAGGCGGCCGTCACGCTCAAGCCCTGCCAGCAGCTCGCCCACCCCGGCAAACGGGCGCAGTTCCGGTTCGCGCAACAGGTAATGCTGGCGGTAATGTTCGAACAGCCGGGGAAATGCGGCTTCCGGAAGGTGCGGCACGGCGTGCCGCACGGCCGCCAGCATGCCCATGCCGATCACATGGCGCGCGGCAGCCGTGGTGGGCGGCTCGATGTCCAAAGCCCGGCAAGCGGCCTGCATGGATTCGGCGATCAGGGCCGCGGAATCCATCAGGGTGCCATCCCAGTCGAATACGATGAGGTCGTAGGGCTTCATGCCGATTCCAGGGGATGCAGACTGTCCAGGTAAGCCTGCAGGTCTTCGGGCAGCGGCGCCTCGAGCGAAAGCGGCTCCCCCAGGGTCGGGTGGACGAAGGACAGCGAAGCAGCGTGCAGGAACATGCGCTTGAGACCCGCCTTGGCCAGCGTTTTGTTCCAGGTGAAATCGCCGTACTTGTCGTCCCCGGCGATGGGAAACCCGAGATGCGCCAGGTGCACGCGGATCTGGTGTGTGCGGCCGGTGAGCAGGCGCGCCTGCATCAGCGTGGCCTCCTGGAAACGCCGCACCCTGAAAAAATGCGTTTCGGCCGTCTTGCCTTCGCTGTCCACCGCCACGCGGCGTTCACCCGCCTCGGTGAGATAACGCGTCAGGGCCTGGCGCACCACGCGCTTTTCATCGGGAAAACACCCTTTGACCAGGGCGAGGTAGCGTTTGTCCACCCCGTGGCTTCGCAGCAGGGCGTGCAGGGCCACGAGCGCACTGCGCTTTTTGGCCACCAGCAGAATTCCGGAGGTTTCCCGGTCGAGCCGGTGTACCAGCTCCAGAAAACGGGCTTGCGGGCGTTCGGCCCGCAACTGTTCGATGATGCCCCGGCTCACGCCGCTGCCGCCATGAACCGCCCACCCGGCCGGCTTGTTGAGGGCCAGCAGGGATTCGTCTTCATGGATCACGAATCCGCCCAGCACCGGTTTGCACTGTTTTGGTGCGCCAACAGGGGCGGCTGGCGCGGTCCTGACCGGAGGAATGCGGACCCGGTCTCCCCAGCGCAGGCGATAGGTGGCATCCACCCGCCCGCTGTTGACCCGGACTTCGCCGCTGCGCAGGATGCGATAGATATGACTTTTGGGAACGCCTTTGAGATGCCCCAGCAAAAAGTTGTCGATGCGCTGCCCCACCGATTCCTCTCCTACTTCGGTCCAGGATACAGACGCTTTACGCGATGGCACCATTTAATTTACAATTGTAAGTTATTGAGTCTATTAGGAGTCGCCTGACTGAACCGCCTGCCAAGCCAGGCTGGCCCGGCCCGCTCCCTTCGGATTCGATAGATCCTGGACCCTATGGTCTCCAGGAACAGTCGCCCCGGCAGATTCCGGGCGCATGAAAACAAGTGACAACCGGTTAATTTCGCTCACCAAAAAGTAGCGATGGTAAGTTAGTTGCGCGCTGAAAGCATCACCTGAATTTTCCGCCCTGCAAAGTCGGGGCGATGAAGACGACACCGATCGAACGACCGAGAGAGCATTGGCACCCGAAGCAACGTAGAAGCCTCATCGAGTAAGCTGGCACGCGCAAACCGCGCGAGTCCGGTTCGGTCTTGTCTCCCGAAGCCCAAGCGCGCGGGGACCCATTTATGAAACGCATGCTGTTCAACGCAACCCACTCCGAGGAGCTTCGGGTTGCCATTGTCGATGGCCAGAAGCTCATCGACCTCGACATCGAATATTCCGGCAAAGAGCAACGCAAGAGCAACATCTACAAGGCCGTCGTCACGCGCGTCGAGCCGTCACTTGAAGCGGTTTTCGTGGATTACGGCACCGACCGCCACGGTTTCCTGCCGTTCAAGGAAATCGCCCGCAATTATCTGCAAAACGAGGACGGTGAATTTTCCCGCAGCCGCATCGCCAGCCTGCTCAAGGAAGGCCAGGAGCTGATCGTCCAGGTGGACAAGGACGAGCGCGGCAACAAAGGGGCCGCCCTCACCTCCTTCATCAGCCTGGCCGGGCGCTACCTGGTGCTGATGCCCAACAACCCCCGGGGGGGTGGCGTGTCGCGCCGGGTGGAAGGCGACGAGCGGGCCGAATTGCGCGACGTGCTGTCGCAACTGGAAGTCCCTTCCGGCATGTCCCTCATTGCCCGCACCGCCGGCATCGGCCGCAGCGTGGAAGAGTTGCAGTGGGACCTTAACTACCTGCTGCAGCTCTGGAATGCCATCGAAGCCGCGTCCCATGGACAAAAAGGCCCGTTCCTGATTTACCAGGAAGGCAGCCTCGTCATCCGGGCCATCCGCGACCTGTTCCAGCCCGACATCGGCGAAATCCTGATCGACACGGAGTCCATCTACGAGCAGGCCCAGCAGTTCATGAGCCATGTCATGCCGGGCAACGTGCACAAGGTCAAGCTCTACCACGACGACATTCCCCTGTTTTCGCGCTTCCAGATCGAGCACCAGATCGAAACCGCCTACCGGCGCGACGTGACGCTCCCTTCGGGCGGCGCCATCGTCATTGACCACACGGAAGCCCTGGTGTCCATCGACGTCAACTCGGCCAAAGCCACCCGCGGCGCCGACATCGAACAGACCGCCCTCAACACCAACCTGGAAGCGGCCGAAGAAATCGCCCGCCAGTTGCGCCTGCGTGACTTGGGCGGCCTCATCGTCATCGATTTCATCGACATGGAAAGCACCCGCAACCAGCGCGATGTGGAAAACCGCCTGCGCGACGCCCTGCGCTACGACCGTGCGCGCGTCCAGACCGGCAAGATTTCCCGTTTTGGCCTGCTGGAGCTGTCGCGCCAGCGCCTCCAGCCTTCGCTCGGGGAAACCAGCCATACCGCCTGCCCGCGCTGCCACGGCACCGGCTTCATCCGCGACACCGAGTCTTCCGCGCTGCACATCCTGCGCATCCTGCAGGAAGAGGCCATGAAGGAAAACACGGCCATCGTCCGTGCCCAGGTGCCGGTGGATGTGGCCACTTTCCTGCTCAACGAAAAACGCGCTGACATCTATGCCATCGAGGCACGCCTCAAAGTGCATGTGATGCTCATCCCCAATACCCATCTGGAAACGCCCAATTACTCCGTGCTGCGCATCCGCCACGACGAAGCCAACCAGATGGATTTGACGGAAGCCAGCTACCAGTTGGTGGAAGTGCCTGAAGAAGCGGCCGAACTCAAGCTGCAGCCCGAAGCCCAGCGTCCGGTCAAGCCCGTGGCTGCCGTGCGCGGCATCACGCCGCAACAGCCGGCCCCCGTGGCGGCACCCGCCCCGGAACAGCCCGCTTCCCACGTTTATCAGGCAGGCGATCGCAAGTCCCTGCTGGGCACCATCCTGGGCTGGTTTAAAGGCAAGCCGACCCCGGCCCCGGAAGCCCCTGCTGCCCGCCCTGCAGCGCCTGCACCGTCGCGTGAACGGGGTGGTGAAGGACGCGGCGAACGCCGCCGTGGCCGCGGTGGACGCGAGCGGGATCGCGAGCGCGAACGAGACGAACGCAGTGAACGTCCGGCCCGCGGGGAAGCCCGTGAAGGTGCGGCCGAACCGTCCGAGCGCAGCGGACGCAACGAAGGCGGCCGACAGGCCCAGGCGCCCAAGCCGCAGCGCCAGCCGCGCGAATCCCGCCGTGAACGCGAAGAAGTCGTGCCGGCTGCGGAAACAGCTGCAACCCTGACGGCATCGGCCCCTGCCGCGGAACAGGCGGAAGCGCCGGCAGCGCGTGAAGGCGGCGGACGCCGCCGTGGGCGCCGCGGTGGACGTCGCGAACGCGGTGGTCGCCGCTTCAATGGGGCAATTGCACCGATTTTTGACCGCGGCGATGGTGAAATGCCTGCCGCACAGGCGGAAACCCGGACTGAAAAAGCCCCGGCCTCCGAAACAGGACAGCGCCAGCCAAGGCCCCGGCGCAAAGGCACGATCGAAACATTCGGTGGCGCCCCCGTCCTGGGCGAACAGGTCGGCGTGAAACAGCAGCAGGCAGAACTGGCGCTGGTTGCGCCGGCTCAGGCCACCGCGGCACCGGCACCGGCCCCAGTGGCCGCCGCCGCAGCCATCCCTCTGCCCACTGCGCCAGCCCAGCCAACGGCTGTTTCTGCCCCGGCCACATCCCTAGCTGACATCGCGCTGGAAGTGCCTGCCGAAAGCGGCCTGGTGCTGGTGCAAACCCGCCGCGAAGCGCTCGCGCCTGCTGTGGCGGAACAGCCCCAGGAGCCTGCAGCGCCGCGTCGGCGCCGCGCGCGCAACGTCCCGCAATCTTCAAGTGCGGAACCCCTGGTGCAGGTGGAAACCCACAAACCCACGGCCTGACCATTCCCGCTGGGGGGCAAATGCCCCCCAGCGCGCTTTATCGCCTCTCTGCAACGCCCCCAGTTCCGTCGTCCATCCAACTGAATTAGGCAAGTTTTTTCATTTGCTTGCACAGGCCGGCTGTCGGCTTATTCATAATAATCTGACAGTACGCCGACTGTTAAAACCGGCTTACATTTCAATCAGTTGCCTTTATCAATTCAGACACGATCGTGCAGGGAGAAACCCATGGACCCACTGGAACAGCTGGAATTACAGATTGCACAATTGCAGGCAAAACGACAGGAAATCCTTTCCGAAAAACGCTCGCGGGCACTTGAGGAATTACGCGGTGCAATCCGCCTGTACGGCTTTAGTGCCCATGAATTGGGGATCGGACTCTTTGCGGGAAAGTCGAAATCCGCAGTCCGCGAGGCCAAATATGCCAACCTGCTCAACCCGGCCCAAACCTGGGTGGGCGGCAAAGGCAAGCGGCCTCATTGGGTCCGTCAACATCTGGAACAGGGCGGGAAACTGGAAGACTTGCTGATCAAAAAGCACTGACCCGCCTCTGAAGGCAAAAAAAAGCGGCCAATTCAGGCCGCTTTTTTATTTTGAAACAATATATTGCCAATTGAATTAAAGCTGATGCATGAGCTTTCGCCTTCGAGCGCTGCCGCCTCAATGCGCTGTCGCAGACCGGCATCAGGGGCACCCGATGGCCAATACAACACGGCTCCGCCGGGGCAATTGCGCAAGGCTTGCTGAACAGCCCAGAGTTTTGCTTCCGGCGAGCGGGCTTGCACCACCATGAAACGCGCGGGATCGATGCCCGCCCTGAGCAGGGAGGGCATGGCCGGCTGGAAGGGCGGGCTCACCAGAATCACCCATTTGCGCTGACGCGTCAGGCGCGACAGGAAGGGCAGCAAAGGTTGCAGCGCCAAGGGCTCCGGCACCGCCGTCATTTCAGTCAATCCGACGGGATAGGCCCGGGCCAGCGCCTGGGGAAAAAGCACGGTGCCGGGTTTCTTCTTCTCTGCCAGGGCAAACAGGCTGTCATAGCGGTTGCGTACCCCAAAAACCGCTGCGGCAAAAAAACTGGTGATTGACCACATGTCATGCACTCCATTCTGAACGGATGATCCCAACCCCACGCCCTTCAATGACCAGGGGTTCCTCGCGCAGATCCACCCGGATCGGCTCGAAATCGGGGTTTTCGGGGCGCAATTCCACCAGCGCGCCCTTTCTGAAGAAACGTTTCACGGTGACCTCCTCGCCCAGCCGGGCCACCACGATCTGCCCGTTGCTGGCTTCGGTCGTCTGATGCACTGCCAGCAGATCCTGGTCCAGGATGCCGGCATCGCGCATGCTCTCGCCCCGTACCCGCAGCAGGTAGTGGGCATTGGGGTGGAACAGGCTGGGATCGACGCGATAGCGCCCTTCCACATGTTCGGCAGCGAGGATTGGGGAACCGGCGGCGACGCGCCCGACCAACGGCAACCCTTCCGGTTCCGTCAGACGGATGCCGCGCGAAGCACCGGCCAGCAGTTCGATGGCGCCCTTGCGCGCCAGGGCTTTGAGGTGGTCTTCCGCCGCATTCGGGGAACGAAACCCCATGGCCTGGCACAGCTCGGCCCGTGTGGGCGGTAGCCCTGTCGTTTCAAGCTTTTGGCGAATCCAGTCAAGAATTTCCTGCTGCCGTGGGGTCAATGAACTCATGGGCCACCTCCTTGACTGTATTTTTATACAGTATTCACCCTTTGGCAAGCCCCCCTAGAATTCAGGGATGAATCATCCAATGCCCGCACTGTTCCTGGGACACGGCAACCCCATGCACGCCTTGCTGGACAATGCCTACACCCGGGCCTGGCACAAACTGGGCAGCCGTCTGCCGCGCCCTGACGCGATTCTTGCCATCTCTGCCCACTGGCAGCTGCCCCGCGCCGCCGTCACGGCCATGGACCCGCCGCGCACCATCCATGACTTCGGCGGCTTTCCGCGTGCCCTGTACGGCGTGCAGTACCCCTGTCCGGGGGATCCCGTCCTGGCCCGGCGCGTGGCCGAGCTGCTGGGGCCGGCAAGCATTGAGCAGGACCAGTCCTGGGGCCTCGATCACGGCACCTGGTCGCTGCTGTGCCATCTCTACCCCGATGCCTCAGTCCCCGTGATCCAGCTGGCCATGGAGGCCAGCGCGCCTCCGTCGGCACATTACGAACGGGGACGGCAACTGGCCGCCTTGCGCAACGAAGGGGTGCTCATCCTGGGCAGCGGCAACATCGTGCATAACCTGGAGAGGGCGCGTTGGGAAAAGGATCCCCAGCCGGAAGACTGGGCACGCCGCTTTGACGGCTGGGTGAGGGAGAAAATCGCTTCAGGCGAGGACAGCGCCCTGCTGGACCCGGCAACGGCAGGCCCGGATGGGACATTGTCCGTGCCCACGCCGGAACATTACTGGCCGCTGCTTTATGTGTTGGGAAGCCGGAGGGCGGGAGACCGGGTGAGCTTTCCGGTGGAAGGCATAGACATGGGCACCATCAGCATGACCGGCGTGCTCATGGAAACCGCTTAATGAGTTGATCCCAGGGTATCCGGAATGCCCAGAACCATCACGTCGATGCCTTCCTCGTGCAGTTCTTCCAGCGCTTCCGCCGAGGCCACGCCGCGCACGTTGCGCGTCTCAGTTTCACCGTAGTGCATGTCCCGCACCACGTCCGAAAACTCTTCGCCCACGTCTTCCGTCATGGCCAGGACCTGCTGAACCACCTGGCGGCGCAACGTGGCCACCAGATCGCCAGCCACCATCATCATGGGCTGTTCGCTGCCGTCGGCAGCAGCCGGCTGCACCGCACCGCGCAGGTAAGGGGCGGACGGAAGGCGGGTAATTTCCTTGGAATTGCACAGGGGGCAGGACACGTGTCCGCCCTCGCGCTGGGACTCGTAACTCGCAGCAGACTCGAACCATCCTTCGAAGCGATGTTCCAGAGGGCAGGCAAGATCATAAACGACCATGGCGGCATTTCTCTCCTATTGAACCTTATATGATACCATTTTTGCCCAAAATCAATATCGGGCCCCCGGCGACCTGGAACAGCGCCTGTATTCCGGACCCCATACCCTTTAAAATGGTTCCTTTTACCCAGAAAAAATCATGCGCGCCTTCCATCGCCCACTCCTGCTGGCACTGACTGCCCTCACCTTCTCCGCTGCAGCTTTCGCCGGAGAAATCCGCATCGGCCTGGCGGAAGCGCTGACCGGCCCCGCCTCCCAGTATGGCGTGCCCATCCGCAACGGCTTTCTGCTGGCGCAGGAGGAAATCAACGCCAAGGGCGGCATCGACGGCAACCGGATCGTGCTCGTGGAAGAGGACGAACGGGGCAAGAAGGAAGAAGCCATCAACGTTTACAAGAAGCTGATATTCCAGGACAAGGTCCTGATGGTCTTCGGCCCGACCCTGTCCAACTCCATGTTTGCGGCAGGCCCCATCGCCAACATGGCCCGTGTGGTGGCTTTCGGAACAAGCAACACTGCGAGCGGCATCACGGACATCGGTCCCTACATTTTCCGCAGCTCGCCCATGGAGGCTGACGTGGTTCCCGTCACGCTCAAGGCCGCCATGAAGCACCTCGGGCTGCACAAGGTGGGCATCATCTACGGCAATGACGATGCGTTCACCAAAAGCGGGTATGACGTCTTCCGGCAAGCGCTCCAGGCCCAGCACATCGACGTGGTGGACACTGAAACCTATTCCAAGGGCGACGTGGACTTCAAGGCGCAGCTGACCAAGATCAAGGCCCAGTCGCCGGACGCCATCGTCTGCCCATGCCTTTCGGAAGAAGGCGCCAACATCCTGATCCAGGCCCGTGCGCTCGGCATCAAGGCGCCCTTCATAGGCGGCAACGGCTTCAACACGCCAAAACTGCTGGAAAACGCCAAGACGGCAGCGGAAGGCACAATTGTGGGATCGCCCTGGTTTGACGGTAATCCTTCGACCGCGAATCAGCATTTCATTGCCGCCTACCGCAAGAAATACGGCGCCGACCCCAACCAGTTTTCTGCCCAGGGCTATGACGCCCTGTTCATCGTGGCTGAAGCCATCAAGAAAATTCACCTGACAGGCCAGACCGACCGCGACCGCCAGGCGCTGCGCGATGCCCTGCCTTCGGTGCAGTTTGCCGGCGCCACCGGCCATTTCGCCTTCCGTCCGGCCCCTCAGCACGGTGGCAAGACAGGGGGCTACGATGCCGACCAGCCCCCTTTCGTTTACATCGTGAAGAACGGCAAGTTCGCGCTGCTCAAGTAGCATGTTCGCGCAACAGGTCGTCAACGCGATCAGCCTGGGAAGCGTCTACGCCCTTTTTGCCCTGGGCTTCACCCTGGTGTTCGGCATCCTCGGGGTGATCAACCTCTCCCATGGCGGGATTTTCATGCTGGGCGCCTACGCCGCCCTGTTTCTCATCACCCGCTTCGAGATCCCGTTCTGGACGGCGCTGCCGCTCGCCATGCTGGCGGCAGGCCTGCTCGGATTGCTGATTGACGTGCTCGTCCTGCGCGTGCTCCGCAAACGGGAAGCCCCCCACCTCATGCCGATGATTGCCACCATCGGGGCTGCCATTCTCATGACGAGCCTGTCCCAGGGCTTTTTCGGCTCGGAAACGCGGCGCTTCCCGCTCGAACTGTTTGACCAGGAATCCTTTTCCTGGGGCCCGCTCACCATTCCCGTGCTGCAGGCCGGCATTACCGCCCTTTCCGTGCTCCTGATGCTGCTCATGATCTGGGTTCTGCGACGCACCCGCCTGGGCCAGGCCTTGCGCGCTGTCTCGGAGTCACCCAAGGCGGCTGCCCTGCTGGGCATTCCCGTGGAACGCCTGTTCCATCTCACCAGTTTCGCCGCAGCTGCGCTGGGCGGCGCCGCCGGCATCCTGATCGGCCTCTCCTTTGACGCCATTTCGCCGTTCATGGGCCAGCCCATGCTGCACAAGGGCATTGCCGCCATCATCCTGGGCGGACTGGGCGATGTCAGGGGCGCCGTCCTCGGAGGCCTTTTCCTCGGCGTCGCGGAAGTGTTTGCCGTGACTTTCCTGTCCAGCGAATACCGCGACGCGCTGTCGTTCGGCTTGCTGTTTCTCGTGCTGCTCTGGAGGCCCCAGGGGCTGTTCGGCGCATCGGCCACCCGGAGCGCGTAATGGATTGGTCTTCCTGGTGGGAAACCTACAGCACGCTGGTGCTCAGCATCGGCGTGTACGGCATGCTGGCCCTGTCCATCTACCTCACCCTCTCCTGCGGCTTGCTGTCCCTTGCCAACGCGGCATTCATGGGCATCGGCGCGTACGTCAGCGCGATCATCACGCTGCAGTATGAATGGCCGTTTGCCGTTGCCCTCCTGCTGGGCACGGCCGCGCCCGCCACGGTGGCGCTGCTGGTGGGAATTCCGGTGCTGCGCCTGTCGGGCGTTTACCTTGCCATGGCCACCCTGGGCTTCGGCGAAGTGGTGCGCGTGGTCCTGCTCAACCTGGACATCACGGGCGGCCCCCTGGGACTCAATGGCATTCCTCCGCTCACTTCGGGATGGCATGTGCTGCTGGCATTGGCCTGCACCATCGCGCTGCTCCAGGCCATGCGCCGTTCACGCATCGGGCGCGCCTTCGAAGCCATCCGGGAAGATGAAACCGCAGCCCGCCTGATGGGCATTGCCACCGACCGCGTCAAGCTGCTGGCTTTCGTGCTGGGTGCCGCCATCGCAGGCCTGGCCGGAGGCCTCAATGCCCACTACACCTTCACCCTGAGTCCGGGAAATTTCGGTTTCGAAAACGCCGTGGACATCCTGACCATGGCCGTGCTGGGAGGCATCCAGGGCCTGCTGGGGCCGCTGCTGGGTGGTGCCATCCTGACCTTGCTGCCTGAGCTGCTGCGCGGTCTGCAGGAATTCCGCATGGCCGCCAACGGCCTCATCCTGATTGTGGTGGTGCTGTTCCTGCCCCATGGGTTGTGGGATCCGGGCCGTTTCAGGCGCTGGCTGAAAAAATGAGGACTCCATGCTGAAACTGGAAAACCTCTCGCGCCAGTTTGGCGGCGTCCGGGCGCTGGACGACGTCACGCTCACCATCCCGCCAGGACAAATTTATGGACTCATCGGCCCCAACGGGGCCGGCAAGACCACCGTTTTCAACCTGGTCACCGGGCTTTTTCCGCCCAGCGGCGGCACCCTCGAATACGACGGACGAAGCCTGCTGGGCCTGCCCCCCGAGCGCATCGCGTTGCGCGGCATCGCGCGCACGTTCCAGAACATTCGCCTGTTTCAGGAGATGACGCTCATCGACAACGTGATCGTCGGCATGCACGCCCACCTGCCTTACAATTTTCTCGACCTGCTGCTGCGCACGACCCGGTTCCGCGAGATCGAACGCAAGGCCAGGACCCGCGCGCTGCAGTTGCTGCACCGGGTGGGGCTGGGGCCGTTGTGCGAAGAGCTGGCCGGCAACCTGTCCTACGGCAACCAGCGCAAGCTCGAAATCGCGCGCGCGCTCGCCAGCAACCCGAGACTGCTGCTTCTGGACGAGCCGGTCGCCGGCATGAACGCCACCGAAAAAAACGAGATCATGTCGCTCATCCGCTCCCTGAAACAGGATCGCCTGACCGTGTTCATGATCGAGCACGACATGCGGTTTGTCATGGGATTGTGCGACACCGTGGCTGTCCTGAACTTCGGCCGCATCATTGCGGAAGGGAAGCCGGCTGCCATCCAGGCTGACCCGGCCGTGATCGAAGCCTATCTCGGACAGGAGGAGCCAGCATGAGCGAACAGCCGCATGCCCCCCTGCTCCGCATCGACGCGCTGCGCGTGACCTACGGCCATGTGGAAGCGGTGCGGGAACTGTCGCTTGAAATCCATGCCGGAGAAATGGTCGCCCTGGTGGGCGCCAATGGTGCCGGGAAAAGCACCACCCTGCTGGCCCTCTCCGGGCTTGTCCACCCCCGCTCGGGGCGCATCCTGTGGGAAGGGCAGGACATCACCCGCTGGCCTGCCCACCGTCGCGTGGCTGCCGGGCTGGTGCAGGTGGCCGAAGGACGTGCCATTCTCAAGACGCTCACGGTACGGGAAAACCTGGAACTGGGCGCCTACCCGCGCCCTGGAAAACCGGACCTCGACCCCGTGTTCGAGCGCTTTCCCATCCTGCGAACCCGTGCCAGCCAACTGGCCGGCAATCTCTCCGGCGGCGAACAGCAGATGCTCGCCATCGGCCGCGCGCTGCTGGCGGAACCGCGCTTGCTCATGCTGGACGAGCCATCCATGGGGCTGGCACCGATGGTGGTGCGGGATATTTTTGAGACCCTGCGGGAAATCCACCAGCAAGGCCTGACCATCCTGCTCGTGGAACAGAACGTGCGCCAGGCGCTCCGGCTGGCGGACCGCGCCTATGTGCTTGAAACAGGCACAGTCACCCTGGGCGGCCCGGCCGGCGAGCTGGCCGGCGACCCACGGGTGGTGGCGGCCTACCTGGGCGGCTGAGCGCCCCTCCGGCTCACAGGTAAATCGACAGGAACTCCAGGGTGCGTCCGCGCGCCAGGGCTGCGGCCGTCTGGTTGTACATGGGCCGGGCCCAGCAATTGAAGCCGTGGTCCACGCCCGGATAGGTTTGCACCCAGGCATCCGCTTTTTGCGCGAAGGCCTTGGACACCGCCTTGATTGCAGCCGAGGGAATCAGCGCATCCTGCTCCCCGAAATGAAACAGCATGGGGCATTTGATGTGCTCGGACCGATCCAGGTGGGCGTCGATGCCGGCGCCGTAATAGCACACGGCGGCGTCCACGCTCCCTGATGCGGCAAACAGGTAGGACAACAATCCGCCCATGCAGTATCCGATACTCGCCACCTTGCCTGTCAGTTCCGCACGCCCGCGCAAGACGGATGCCGCGGCAGACAGGTCACGCACGACTTGTCCGAAATCGAGACCGGCTTTCAGGGCACGCCCCCGGGCAAAGCCGGCTTCGTCATATCCCAGCTCCACCCGCGGCTGCTGTCGCCAGAACACGTCCGGAGCCAGCACCACGAATCCGTCCATGGCAAATTGGTCTGCCACGGCGCGGATATGCTCGTTGACGCCGAAAATTTCCTGCACCAGCACAATCCCCGGACCTTTTCCGGTGGGAGGCAAGCTCAGGTAGGCGCCAAACGTTCCGCCATCGGGACTGTCGATTTCCACCCAGCGCGCATTGTTCATGAACTTCCCTCCAGGCACGTTTCGAGCGGCGGATTTTCTCACAGGAACTGCTGCGGATTCTACTGGTTAAACATCGCAGAAATTTGACGAAATATTTCCGTTCCTTGCATCGGCTGCCTGTCACCGCAAACACCATACTGGTTGAATGTCGTCTTCACTGAACGTGCTGCAAACGGTGTTTGGATACCCTGCTTTCCGTGGCCAACAGGAAGCGATCGTCGCGCATCTCGTTTCCGGAAAAAACGCCCTCGTGCTCATGCCCACAGGCGGGGGGAAATCGCTCTGCTACCAGCTTCCCGCCCTTCTGCGCCCGGGGCTTGCATTGGTGGTGTCGCCCCTGATCGCGCTCATGCAGGACCAGGTGGGCGCGCTCCGGGCACGGGGCATTGCCGCCGCCTGCCTCAATTCCTCGCTTGATCCGGCAGCGATCCAGGATTGCATGGCCGCGCTGCATTGCGGCCGCCTCAAACTGTTGTATGTCTCGCCCGAACGGCTCACGCAACCGGCGTTTCTCGCACTGCTGGAAACCTTGCACCGGGAACAGCCGCTGGCACTGTTCGCCATCGATGAAGCCCATTGCATTGCCGAATGGGGACATGATTTCCGTCCGGAGTACCGCCAGCTGGAAATCCTGTGCCAGCGCTTCCCGGAAGTGCCGCGCATTGCGCTAACGGCAACGGCCGACCTGCAAACCCGGCGCGAAATACAAGAGCAGCTGCATCTTGAAAACTGCCCCCAGTTCATCAGCAGCTTCGATCGCCCCAACCTGGGTTACAGCATCTGCGCCAAGCATCATCCGGCAGCCCAAATTGCCGCATTCCTGCACGAACGCCATGCGCGCCACAGCGGCATCATCTACTGCCAGTCACGGCGCCAGGCGGAAACCACGGCGCTGTGGCTGCAACGGCAGGGCTGGCCCGGACTGCCCTATCATGCCGGGCTGCCCATGAAAACACGCGAATGTCATCAGCAACGTTTTCTGAGCGAACCCGGCCTCATCATGGTGGCCACGGTGGCGTTCGGCATGGGGGTGGACAAGCCGGACGTGCGCTTCGTGATCCATCTGGAATGCCCGAAAAACCTGGAAGGGTACTACCAGGAAACCGGGCGTGCCGGGCGCGACGGACTGCCAGCCGAAGCACTGCTGCTGTACCACGGCGCCGACCTGGCAGCCCAGGGGCTGCGCCTGCGCCACCACAGCCGCAGCCCGGAACGGTTGCGTGTGGAATTGCGACGGCTGCAGGCGCTGGCACGCTACTGTCAGTCTGACGGTTGCCGGCGCCAGGCGCTGCTGGACTATTTCGGAGAGCCCCACGAAGGCCGATGCGGCCGCTGCGACAATTGCAACCCTGATTATCGCCAATGGAGCGGGCCGCCGCGACGCCACCACGCCATCACTTTTGCCGCCGATCAATTCACACCGGGGATACATCGAACCCGGTAAAATGGCAGGCCACGCCCGGATGGTGAAATTGGTAGACACAAGGGACTTAAAATCCCTCGGCCTAAACAGCCGTGCCGGTTCGATTCCGGCTCCGGGCACCATGGAGCCCGGCTAAACAGGCTGAACTTGCTCCCCGCCCAGGTCTGACTCCACCCGGTTTCTTCCCTTATTATCTGCTGCCATAATTTTTAACGCTTCGTTACATTCCGGAGCGGCATTGCTGGCATAACGGATTTGGATTGCCGTTACCCCTAATGATTTCCCAAATCGTGCCGATAAGAAAAAACATGAAAATATTATTCGCTCCTGCCGCAAAGCTGCTCGACCGTTTGGATTTTCTTCTCAAATTCACGCTGGTCGCTGTCCTGCTTCTGCCCTCCCCGCTGCTGCTGGCCTACCTGTTCCTGTCAAAGGCCGCGCTCCCCTCCGGGCTGCCCGCCATTGCCCTGGGCTGTCTCGTGGCAGCAATTGCAGGCTATTACCTGCTCACCGGCATGTACGTATCCCTCAACGCCGCCATGACGTCGTTAGTGGCCGCCATCGAACGTTTCAGCTCAGGCGACCTCGCCGCCCACCTCCAGATCACTTCCCGCGACCAACTGGGGCATGTGGCGCAACGCTTCAACGACATGCGAAAAAACCTCAAGCGCATGATCGCACGCATTTCAGGCGGAGCGGTCATGGTGTCCGACGCTGCCGCCAAGCTCACCGAAAAGTCGCATCAGGTCACGCAAATGGCCCAGCATCAAACCGATGCCGCGTCGAGCGTGGCCGCTGCTGTGGAGGAAATGAGCACCAGCATCGCCATGGTGGCGCGCAATGCCTCCGATGCGGAAGAACAGTCCGTGAAAGCCAGCGATATTTCAGTGGAAGGCGAAAAAGTGGTGCGCGAAGCCTCTTCCGAAATGTCCCGCATTGCCGCAGCCTTTGGCCAATCCGCCAAGGAAATCGCGTCCCTCAGTCACCGTACCGAAGAAATCAACTCCATCGTGCACGTCATCAAGGAAATTGCCGACCAGACCAATCTGCTTGCGCTCAATGCGGCCATCGAGGCCGCCCGTGCGGGAGAACAGGGACGTGGGTTTGCCGTGGTGGCGGACGAAGTACGCAAGCTGGCCGAGCGCACCGGCAAAGCCACCGAGGAAATCACCGACATGATCGGCAACATCCAGGCCAGCATGAAAAGCGCCGTCGGCAGCATGGATGCCGGGTCCGGTCAGGTCCAGCAGGGTGTGGCCCTTGCGTCCCGCGCCGGGGACACCTTGTCCGAAATCAATGTGAGTTCCCGTGAAGTGCTGTCCATGGTGCATGACATTGCCAACGCAGTGCAGGAGCAAACCATTGCCAGCCACCAGATCGCGGAAAATATCGAACGCATTTCAACCATGGCTGAAAACAGCAGTGCCAGCATGGTGCAGATGTCAGGGGAAGCCGAAAATCTCGGAAAAGTGTCCGGCACCCTCAAGGAAGCCATCGGCATTTTCAGCGGTGGCACGGCCAACGATGCCCAGCAGATGGTGGAAAAAGGCGTGGCGCTCATTTCCGCCAAAGGGCGCGAAAAAGCCTTTGCAGAATTTGCCGATCCGGCCGGCGCCTTCATCAAGCGCGACCTCTATCTTTTCGTGTATGACCTGCAGGGGAAGGTTCTGGCCCACGGCGGCAACCCGTCCCTGGTCGGAAAATCCATGATCGATGCACGCGATGCCAACGGCAAGCTCTTCATCAAGGAGCGCATCGACATCGCCAAAGCCCAGGGCAGCGGGTGGCAGGATTACATGTTCAACAACCCGGAATCCAACGTGGTGGAAAGCAAGACCTCATACATCCGCAAATTGGATGACATGATCATCGGCTGCGGCGTCTACAAGTAACTTCACGCGCCGCTATTGCTTGGGCGCAATCCAGAAAAATCCCGCACTGCCCGTACTGTTGACCGACGCCATGTAGAGCATGCCATTCCCGCTCGCCTTGTCCAGGAATGCCACGCCATTGGCCGTACCGACACCGGACGGCATACAGTTGGCCCCGGTCAGGGTGAGGGAAATGTCATAAACGTTCATACCCGAAGCATGGGGTGCGGCCGTACCGCTGATGGCGCAATTGGGCCCCGTTCCGGTGATGTTGCCGGTCGCGCTGATGGCCAGCGTCACCGCCGATCCGCTGTAGGCATACGGGGCGGAATAGGTGCCCGCCAGCGTGGTCAGCGAGGCGGGGGTGGTGTATGTGGGCAGGTACGTGTTCGAAAACGAAATGTACTGGGCCAGGAACGGGTTGGCCGCGTTGTATTCAATCGTGCCGGTGATGGCGCTCAGGGGGAGGTACTGTCCGACCACGAGGCCGCCGGTCACCACGGCATTGCTGGCCACGGTGTACTCGGTGGCACTGCCCATCAGGTAATAGCCCACCGCGTTGAGGTTGCCATGATCCACGGTCATCGCCAACCCGCCACCGGACGTGATGTTGTAGAACTCTCCGGTTTCCAGGAGGATCGAGGTGACCGGATAGCCCAGGCTGGTACTTCCCTGGTAAAGGCCCTGGGCCTGCGATCCCGGGAGGTTCGAAACCACGAGGCCGGAACTCCCCCCGCCCCCGCCGCCGCAGCCCGAAAGCAGCAACGCCACAGCCGCAACCCATGTCGCCTTAATGCCTTTCATCACAAACTCCGCCTCATTGATCTATAAAGCGGCGCCGTGCCGCCCAAAGCCTGTCATAGTATATTGGATAGGCCGGGATGACCAAGGCCCAAATGCAGCAGAAACCGCGAAAACGATGCGCCAACGGAAAATCACATGAAATTTGCCGCCCTGACGCTTGCTGAAATGTCCACCCAGCTGTGGATGAAATTCCTCATCGTGGCGTTCCTGGCCTTCATTGTCGGGCTCGAGTTCCGGGAATACCTGCTATCCAAGCGCGAAGCCCACCTGGCCATCGGCTCCGTGCGCACTTACACCTTCGTGGCCATCCTGGGGTTCGTGCTGTATGTCCTCGATCCGGATTTTCGCCTGTTCATTGTCGGCTTCCTCTTCCTGACCGTCCTGTTTGGCGCTTTTTACCTGCGCAAGGTGGAAACCGGGCAGGTCGGCATCCTGCAGCTGCTGATCGGGGCCATCGTGTATACCTTCGGCCCGGTGGCCCAGCTCATGCCGCTCTGGTTTCTTGTGCTGCTTTTCGTGGCGATCATTTTCGTACTGAGCGCACGTCCCCTCACGCAGCGCGTGCTGGAACACATGGATCAGCAGGAACTCATCACCCTGGCCAAGTTTCTGCTGCTGAGCGCCGTCATCCTGCCGTTGCTGCCCCGCGAAATCCCCTACCCTGAAATCCCCGCTTCCCCTTTCAGCATCTGGATGGCCGTGGTGCTGATTTCCAGCATTTCTTACGCGGGCTACATGCTGCGCCGCTACGTTTTCCCCCACCGCGGCTACCTGATCACCGGCATCCTGGGCGGGCTCTATTCCAGCACGGCCACGACCGTGGTGCTGGTGCGGGGCACGCGCCATGATTCAGCGCCGAATCGCTCCGTTCAGGCGGCTGTCCTCGCCGCCTCCGGCATGATGTACCTGCGCCTGATGCTGCTGGTGCTCGTGCTCAATCCCGCCTACCTGCCCTGGACCGCATGGCCCATGGCCCTGTTTGGCATCGGGACCCTGGTGGCCTCGTACTACTTTTCGCGCCTGGGGGAGCGGGAAACCCTCGATGCCAGCCCCCAGGGAACCGAGAACCCCCTGGCATTCGGCACCGCATTCCTGTTTGCCGTCCTGTTCATCATCATGTTGCTGCTCACCCGGATCGTGGCCCAGGAGTTCGGCAGCAGCGGCGTGAAAGCCCTGGCCTTCGGCGTCGGCTTTACCGACATCGACCCCTTCGTCATGTCGCTGCTCAAGGGAGCCTATCCCACGGTGACGGCGCCGCAACTGTCCGGCGCCCTGCTGGTGGCTGCCGGCAGCAATGATTTCCTGAAGGGAATCTATGCGCTGGTGCTGGGCGGCTGGCGGGCCAACCGGTCCGTGGCGGGCGCCCTGTTCGTGCTCGGGGCGCTCACCCTGCTCTACGGCGTTTTCCTGTATTAGACGGCCTGGGCCAGCCGCGCGGCGCCCAGCATCCCGGCCTGGTCCTGTGCCGTCGAAGGCCGCACGCGAACCCGGCCGCGCAGCGCGGGAATCAGCGCCTCGTCCAGGGTCTGCGCAAAATGGGGCGCCAGCAATGCCCAGGAGCGGGATAACCCTCCGCCCACGACCACGTCCCCCACATCCACGATTTTCAGTACATGGGCCAGGCCCAGCGCCAGGCGCTCTGCAGCCTGGCGAAAAGCGGCCTGGGCGGCCGAATCACCCTCTGCGGCACGCAGGGCCAGGGCTTCCGCCTCCAGGCGCAAACCCGTTGCGGCTTCGTAATGGTGCATCACGCCCGTGGCCGACGCGTACTGTTCGAGACAACCACGGTTGCCGCAGCCGCAGGGCAATCCGCCAGGCACCACGATCAGGTGCCCGGCTTCCATCGCCACGCCATGTTCCCCCGCATAGGGGCGGCCACCCAGCACAAGACCGCCACCCACTCCCGTGCCCAGGCCCAGATAAAGCAGTGCTTTCGAGGCCGTGGGATGCAGGCAGTATTCTCCGTAAGCGGCCGAGAGGGCATCGTTTTCCAGTACCACCGGCAACCCGAAGCGGGCCGCGAGCGGTCCCGCCAGATCCGCGTCCCGGATGCCGGGCAGATTGGGGGAAAGGGACAGGATGTGCGAGGCCGGGTCGATGAATCCGGGAAAACCGATGCCCACGGCGCGTACCTCCGGCTCCCGTGCCAGAGCCGAAGCCATGGCCGAGGCCAGCGCTTCCAGCACCAGCACGAGCGCCTCCCGGGGCGGATGGCTTGCGCACAGGGCGGCAAAACCGGAAGGGGGCCGGGATTGCCAAAGCAGCGTGCCGTCGCCATCGAACACGCCGCAGCGCAGGTTGGTCCCCCCCACGTCGATGCCCAGGCTCACCGACACGCCCATCAGCGCACCGACAGACGGAGGATCAAGGGGGAGCCCAGCATCTCGCAGGGCCAGCGCAGGTGCAAAGTCACCGCCTGCATGATTTTCTCGAAGCCGGCTTCCGACTGGGATACGCTAAAACAGGGTGCTGAACGCAGTTGTCCCGGATGGCTGGCAGACAGGTGCACGGCACCGCCCAGCACGTCGTCCCTCAGCACGAGTTCCGTGAAGGGAATTTCCAGCGGCTGCCCGAAGCCGCCCAGGATTTCCTCCTGCATTTCAAAACGCCCGGCCGGCCCGTCGCAGCTCGGCATCGCCAGGTTGAGCTCCACTTCAAAGTCTCCAGCCGGCAACTCGGCAAACTCATAGGTTACGACCAGGGTCTCCCCTGCCAATGCCACGCGCTTGAGAAGCCCGTCCGTTTCGATGGACCTGAACTGCAACGAAGGCCCGACGTCGGGAGCGGCCTGGGCCTCGTAACGCACCACGCGGGCTTGCCCCCCCAGCACGATCCGGTCGATGAACAGGGAACGCTGAAAAGGATCGAACACCATGTCTTCGGGGCCGATGGCGTGTTTGAAGCTGACCCGTTCGTGGGGATTGGCAATACCGGCCCCATCGTGAGCGCTTTCCTGGTTGAGGATCACCTTGTGATGATAATGTTCCCGCTGGCGCATGAGGGTGTCGGCAAAATTGTGCCGCAGGCGGTAATGGTCCAGCTCCCGGATGTCCGCCCGCCCGTCGCTGCAAACCACAGCTTGCAGCACGCCATTCTGCAGGAAATATTCCGGATTCCCGTCCAGGTCCAGGTCGCAGGACTGGAATTCAGGTCGGCGCGACACCTCGTCCAGCGCCCCCTCCAGCCGAACCAGGGCGGCATAGACCGCGCGCCGCAAATGCGGCAGATACAATCCGCCGAACAGGCCGTGCCAGTAAGCGTCGTTGGCCTGGGCCTCATAAAGGGCGTTGCGCATTTCGGGCGTGCGCCGGGCATCGGAAATGCCGGCAAGGCGGGCGGACAGGCCGAGCATGCGCTTGTGCATCCAGTTGGATTCGGGATAGCGGCTCAGGAAATTGCGCCAGATGCCGCCGCGCAAAAACGG
>JAGWTQ010000017.1 GCA_028868905.1 Betaproteobacteria bacterium | reverse complement strand
GTGCCGCCCCAATCCGAGACGCCGCCGGAGGCGGCCGTGGGATTATGGGCATAGGTCACCATGCCATGCAGGCCCAGTTCAAAGCTGTGCGGTCCGACGTCTTTGGTGTAAGCCAGCCGATAGTAGGGCGACGGATCGACCAGGGTCCCTCCCGTATTGCCGGCAGTGAAGTACGTTGTGGTGGGACCGTGGGTCACCGATTTGTAGACGCCGACTTCCCCGTACCAGGTGTTGTCCTTGTACACGTAGGCACCTGCCCCCATGGCGTCTCCTGGCGCATAGTTGTCCAGGTAAGGGGTCTGTACCGGAGCGGTTCCGCCGTTGAAGAAGCCCATGAAGTTGCCGGACCAGTTGACCGTGCTGTTCCACACATCAGAAACGGTCGGATGGTTATTGACGTAGAAACCGTAGATCAGGTCGCTGTCCGGCTTGGCCAAATGATCGGCATAGCGGATTTCGGAATTGTCGATGGCCGAATTGAAGGCGCCGCCCGCGTTGGCTCCCGTCCATTGCAGAAAGGCCCCGACGTTGTCGGTGATTTTTCCGCCGGCAAACAGGCTGACGGCCTGCACGTTCAGGGAAGACGTGGGGGCAGTGCCACTTCCGTTGGGAACGTTGGTGTAGAACTGCTTGGCACCCTGCAGCCAGATGCTCACGGGCGGGGCATCTTTTTGCACTTCAAGATCATTCAGGTTGGGCCGGTTTCCCAAGGTATAGCCGGTCAGTTTGAAAAAGCGCCCGTAGGCGGTGAGCTGGGGATACATGCCTCCCAGGTGGCAGGAGACGCAGGCCTGTCCCGTTTGGCGGGCATAAAGGGGAACGGCCTGGGAATTGTGGGCAAGCGTGAGCGACAAGGCGCCTGCCATGAACAGCAACGCATGTTTTCCTCTGGACATTTCATCCGACTCCTTAGAATTAATCATTGAAATAAAGCTTTTTATGAATGCAGAAATTCCTGTGCAGGCTGGTTTTATAAAAATCCACCTGGCAATCTAATGAGAGGAGAAAACCTGCGTTTTGATTCGGATCAATATGCGGTGAATGACCGGCGATACCAGGTCGCCTGTTGCATAATGAGCACAGTCAGCCGCCCGCATTCACGGTGCTTGCAGAGCCATGAATGGCGTTCGGCGAGGGTGCTGATCTTTTCTGGAAACGCTCTAAAACTTGTTGCGAGGTGTTCTCATGAGCCGTTTTGAAACAAAAGTCACGATCCGTGAAACCCACCTCGATTTTTTCGGGCACGTGAACAACGCCACGTACATGGAGTTGTTCGAAGAAGCCCGCTGGGACCTGATCACCAAAAACGGGTACGGCATCCCCCAGATCCTGGAATACAAGAAAGGCCCTGTCGTACTGGACTGTCACATCCGTTTTGTGAAGGAACTGAAGGCGCGCGATGAAATCACCATCACGGTGGAACACGACCTCACACCCACCAAGCCCAATCAGAAGGTGTTCAGGCTGCGCCAGCTGATGATCAACGCCAAAGGAGAAATCGCCTGCGAAGCGGTGTACACCTACGGCTTGTTCGATATGCAGGCACGCCGTCTGGTGGAGCCGACCCCGGAGTGGAGACGGGCGGTTGGGGAGTAACCGTACGGAGGAAGACGGCGTTCAGGGTTTCCTGAACAGTTCGTCAAGCGGATTTTTTCCGGAAGGAAGCTGGGAACTCACCCGTCGCGAGGCGTAGTCCTCTTCGATCTGGTCGCGATAGAAGCTCCAGGGTGAAGACGACTGGCGAAAGCGCTGCCAGAGTTCTTCGCCGACGCCGCTGTATTCAAGCCGCACGCCGTTTTCCAGATCCACCTGAAGGGTGCGCGAACGGCGGTCGTAGCCGATGGCGCGCAAATTACCGGAATGGACGGTCATTTTTTCCATCAGGTCCTCCTTCCTCTGCCATTGCAGGGGGCGTGAGCAGGTGGCGACAGATAGGCTTTCAGATTAGCACAACCTGTTATAGATTGCGGCTTGAGGGCCAACCTGCAGCCAGGCAGAGGATGCCTGTGTGAGCGCTGGCCGGATGCTCTATTGCAATGGAACCGTTCCTGTTCAGTCCGGGTTTGCGTGATTTTCTTATGTTCAATGCACAAAAAATTATCAATCAGGCCTTCCAGCTGCATCAATCAGGACAGATACGGGATGCGATCAATCTGTACATGAAGGTTCTGGCAAGGCAAGAAAACAACGCTCAACTGCTGTACTTTCTGGGGACCGCCAATTTTCAGATCGGCCAGATGAAACTGGCCAGTGAACAGCTGCGAAAATCGGCCCGGATTGACCCCAAAAATCCATTTACCCTGAATAACCTGGGCAGTACGCTTCAGGCGCTCAATCAGCCGGAAGCAGCGCTCGCCAGTTTCGACAAGGCGCTGGCGCTCAAGCCAGACTATGCCGAGGCTCATTGCAACCGGGGCAATGCACTGAAAGATCTCAAGCGGCGGGAAGAGGCGCTCGCCTCTTATGCCAGAGCCCTGGCGCTCAAGCCCGATTACGCGGAGGTGTACAACAACCAAAGCCAGCCCCTGCAGGAACTCAACCGCCTGGCCGAAGCACTCACCAGTTGCGACAGGGCGCTGGCACTCAGGCCAGACTACGTCGAGGCGCATAACAACAGGGGCGGCATTTTGCAGGCACTCAATCGCCTGGATGAATCGCTTGCCAGTTTCGACAAGGCGCTGGCACTCAAGCCTGACTTTGCCGAGGCCTACTGGAACAAGGCTTTGATCATGATACTGAGGGGCCGATACCTTGAAGGGTGGGAGCTCTTTGAGTGGCGCTTCAGGAAAGCGGATCTCAGGGCGCATTATCATGATTTTCCGCAGCCAGCCTGGCGTGGGCAGGAGGGCATTCAGGGAAAGAAATTGCTGATTTGCAGCGAACAAGGTTTTGGCGACGTCATCCAGTTTTGCCGCTATCTGCCACTGATGGGCGCTTTGGGTGCTGAAATTGTTTTTGAGGTCCCGCAGCCGCTGGCCTCCCTTGTGTCAACCCTGGAGTGCCCGCTGACCGTGGTTGTGAAGGATGATCCGTTGCCTGCATTTGACGTCCATTGCCCGGTCATGAGTCTTCCCTATGTGTTCAGGACGACGGTTGAGACCATTCCTGCAAAAATTCCCTATCTGTTCAGCGACAAGGGAAAGGTTGAAAAGTGGCGGGACAGGCTGGGGCCGGGCGAGCGGCCGAGAGTCGGCCTCACGTGGTCTGGAAACAGGGATCACAAGAACGATGCGAACCGCAGCATGTGGCTGCAGGAATTGCTGCCGTTGTTTGATCTGCCGATTGAATGGCACTCATTGCAGAAGGAATATCGCCAGCCAGATCTGGAAATTCTGCAACAGCATTCCGGGATTTGCCTGCATCAGGACGATTTACACGATTTCTCGGACACGGCGGCGCTCATTGAATGTCTGGATCTCGTGGTCAGCGTGGACACCGGGTCGGTTCATCTTGCGGGTGCGTTGGGCAAACCTGTCTGGGTACTGCTGCCGTACATGCCCGACTATCGCTGGATGCTGGATCGCGAAGACTCGCCCTGGTATCCATCGGCAAGGTTGTTCAGGCAGCCAAAAGCCGGCGACTGGAAAACCGTCATCCAGTCTGTACGTCAAAATCTGGAAACTTTCGTGGTGACCCGCTGAAAACTGCGGGAAAAGAATCCAGGGGCTGCCCCCTGAGATTGTTCTAATCTGTTGATTTCATTGGTGGGCGATACTGGGATCGAACCAGTGACCCCTGCCGTGTGAAGGCAGTGCTCTACCCCTGAGCTAACCGCCCAATGCATCCGAGAAAGTCGGTCATTATACAGCACTATTTCTTTTTGTTGGCAGCCTCATCCAGACTGTGCAGGAACGCGAGTTTTTCTCCGATCTTCTGTTCCAGGCCGCGCTCGGTGGGGCGGTACCACCCCGGTTCCTTCAGGCCTTCGGGCAGGTAGGTTTCGCCGGCGGCATAAGCGTGCGGTTCGTCGTGAGCGTAACGGTAGGCATGGCCATAGCCCAGTTCCTTCATGAGCTTGGTGGGTGCGTTGCGCAGGTGGATCGGCACTTCGCGCGACTGGTCCTGGCTGACGAAGGCGCGTGCGGCATTGTAGGCGTTGTAGCCCGCGTTGGATTTGGGGGCCACGGCCATGTAAATCACGGCCTGGGCAAGCGCCAGTTCCCCTTCGGGCGAACCCAGCCGTTCGTAGGTCTGGACTGCTTCGTTGGCCACCTGGGCCGCGCGCGGGTCGGCCAGCCCGATGTCTTCCCAGGCCATGCGGATGATGCGCCGGGCCAGGTACAGCGGGTCCGCGCCGCCGTCGAGCATGCGGCAGAACCAGTAGAGCGCTGCATCCGGGTGGGATCCGCGCACCGATTTGTGAAGTGCCGAAATTTGGTCGTAGAAATATTCGCCGCCCTTGTCGAACCGGCGTGCGTTCAACGTCAGTGCATTTTCCAGGAACGGCGCATCCACCTGGGTGCGCTGTGAGGTGCGGGCCGCGCTTTCCACCTGCTCCAGCAGGTTGAGCAAACGACGCGCGTCGCCATCCGCATAGCCCACCAGCATGTCGAGGGCCGCATCGTCCAGCGTCAGGTCGGGCAGGGCGCTGGCCAGGGCGCGCCGGGCCAGGGTTTTCAGGTTGTCGGGCGATAGCGCCTTGAGTACGTACACCTGGGAGCGCGACAGCAGCGCCGAATTCACTTCGAAGGACGGGTTTTCCGTGGTGGCGCCGATGAACGTGACGAGTCCCGATTCCACGAACGGCAGCAGGGCGTCCTGCTGGGCCTTGTTGAAGCGGTGGATTTCATCGATGAACAGGAGGGTGGCGCGGCCGTCCCGGTCCAGTACGGTCTGGGCCTGGTCCATGGCGGCACGGATGTCCTTGATGCCGGCCATGACGGCGGAGAGTGCGATGAACTCGCAGCCGAAGGCGGCGGCGGTGAGTCGCGCCAGAGTGGTTTTGCCTACGCCGGGCGGGCCCCACAGGATCATGGAATGGGGCTTGCCGGAATCGAAGGCGAGCCGCAGGGGCTTGCCCGGCCCCAGCAGGTGTTCCTGCCCGATCACGTCTTCCAGCCGCTGCGGACGCAGGGCATCGGCCAGGGGCGGGTGCGGGGTCGCCTTGAAGAGGTCGCTCATGGTTTTCATTATCGCATGAGCGTCGAAGGCACCTCCGCTACAATAACGAGTTTCGGTATCCAGGTAACGATGCAATGATCCGTACCCGCTTTGCCCCCAGCCCCACCGGCTACTTGCACATCGGCGGCGCCCGCACCGCCCTTTTTTCCTGGGCGTTTGCCCGCCGTCACGGCGGACAGTTCATCCTGCGCATTGAGGACACCGACCTCGAACGCTCCACGGCCGCGTCCACCCAGGCCATCCTGGACGGCATGTCCTGGCTCGGACTCGATTATGACGAAGGCCCTTTCTACCAGATGAAGCGGCTCGACCGTTACCGCGAAGTGGTGGAAGCACTGTTGCGCCAGGGGCATGCGTATTACTGCTACGCCAGCAAGGAAGAACTCGAAACCCTGCGCGAAGCGCAGCGGGCGCGTGGCGAAAAACCCCGCTACGACGGGCGTTGGCGCGATTCCAAGGCCACGCCGCCAGCCGGCGTGAAGCCGGTGATCCGCTTCAAGACACCGCTCGACGGGGAAGTCACCTTCAACGACCTGGTGAAAGGCCCCATCACGGTGGCCAACAGCGAGCTGGACGACCTGGTGCTGATGCGCGCCGACGGCGTGCCCACGTACAATTTCGGCGTGGTGGTGGACGACCTCGACATGAACATCACCCACATCATTCGCGGCGACGACCACGTCAACAACACGCCGCGCCAGATCAACATCATGCGCGCGCTGGGGGCTTCACTGCCGGAATTTGCCCATGTGCCCATGATCCTGGGCTCGGACGGGGAGCGCCTGTCCAAACGCCATGGTGCCGTGAGCGTGATGCAGTACCGCGACGAAGGCTACCTGCCGGAAGCGCTGGTCAACTACCTGGCGCGCCTGGGCTGGTCCCATGGCGACGAAGAGCTGTTCAGCCGTGAGCAGCTGGTGGAATGGTTCGACCTGGCCCACATCAGCCGCTCCCCGGCACGCTTCAACCCGGAAAAACTCGACTGGCTCAACCAGCAATACCTGAAGACGGCAGACGATGCGCGCCTGGCCGAGCTGGTGCGCCCTCTCTTGGCCGAGCGCGGGGCTGCGCCGCAGCCCGGCAGTCCCGATCTGGCCGCGGTGGTGTCGCTGCTCAAGGGCCGGGCAGGGCTGTTGCCTGAAATTGCCGATGCCGCGGTGTATTTTTACCGGCCGCTGCAGGCCTCGCCCGAACTCAAGGCGCAGCATTTGACCGAGGCATCGCGTCCGGTCCTGCGCACCCTGGCGCAACGGCTTGAGGACGTGAGCTGGGATGTGCCATCCATCGGAGCCCTGCTCAAGGCCGTGGCGGCCGATCACGGCCTTAAGATGGGGCAGGTGGGCATGCCGGTGCGGGTGGTGGTCTGTGGCACCACCCAGACCCCCTCCCTCGATGCCACGCTGCACCTGCTGGGGCGCGATACGGTGGTGGCGCGCCTTAGGGCAGAAGTCGTCTGAGTCTTGTGGGAAAATGACAGGCCCGCTATAATGGCGGTCTTCTCATCGGGGGGGTATAGCTCAGCTGGGAGAGCGCTTGCATGGCATGCAAGAGGTCAGCGGTTCGATCCCGCTTACCTCCACCACCTGAAGAATGTTCAGGTTCCGAGAATCCCTTAAAACCCGCGTCACTGCGGGTTTTTTGTTGTCCGTTCCACTCGTCCTCGTCCCTGCCCCGAAAAAATCAGGCCCCAAAAGAAAAAATGCCGAACCAGGCTTTTGGCCCGGTTCGGCACTGGGGGTTTCCCTTGGCGGATGTCGCCAGAGAAATTACTTCTTGAGGGCGGCAGCCGGGTTCAGGCTGGTGATGCGGCCGCTCTCGGTACCGGCGGTTTCGTCGATGATGGCGTTGATCAGGGTCGGCTTGCGCGACTTGATCGCCTCTTCCATCGCCTTGCGCAGTTCGGCCGGGGTGGTGGCGTAGGCACCCACACCGCCGAATGCTTCCATCAGTTTTTCGTAGCGCGAGTCCTTCACAAACACGGTGGGGGCCACGTCGGCACCGCCGCTCAGGTTCTTGTCGGTGCCGCGATAGACGCCGTTGTTGTTCAGGATGACCACGCACACGGGCAGGTTGTAGCGGCAGATGGTTTCCACTTCCATGCCGCTGAAACCGAAGGCGCTGTCGCCTTCCACGGCGATCACGGGCTGGCCGCTTTCAACCGCTGCAGCGACGGCAAAGCCCATGCCGATGCCCATGACGCCCCAGGTACCCACGTCCAGGCGCTTGCGCGGCTTGTACATGTCGACGATGGAGCGGGTGAAGTCCAGTGCGTTGGCGCCTTCGTTCACGAACATGGCGTCCGGGTTGGCCTTGACGATGTCGCGCACCACGTTGAGCGCGCTGTGGAAGTTCATGGGGCTGGGGTTCTTGGCCAGCGTTTCGGCCATCTTCGCCACGTTCTTGTTCTTGCGATCGGCGACGGCATTCAGCCATTCAGCCGGCGGCTTGGGCCAGTTGTTGCCCATGCCGGTGAGCAGGGCGGACACGCAGGAGGCCACATCGCCCACCAGCGGTGCGTCGATGCGCACGTTGCTGTCCATTTCCGTGGGGGAGATGTCGATCTGGATGAACTTCTGGCCGCCCCAGTCCTTGGAGCTCTTGCCACCCCAGGTCTTGCCCTTGCCGTGCGACAGGAGCCAGTTCAGGCGGGCACCGATCAGCAGCACCACGTCCGCTTCGGGCAGCACGAAAGAGCGGGCGGCAGAGGCCGACTGTTCGTGCGTGTCGGGCAGAATGCCTTTGGCCATGGACATGGGCAGGTAGGGGATGCCGGACTTTTCCACCAGGGTGCGCAGGAGGTCGTCGGCCTGGGCGTAGGCGGCGCCTTTGCCCAGCAGGATCAGGGGCTTCTTGGCGCCCTTGAGCAGGTCGATGGCGCGCTGGACGGCGTCCGGTCCCGGAATCTGGCTCGGCGCGGGGTCCACCACCTTGATCAGGGAGTTGCGGCCGGTCACGGCGTCCATGGTCTGGGAAAACAGCTTGGCGGGAAGGTCCAGATAAACACCGCCGGGGCGGCCCGAAACCGCAGCGCGGATGGCGCGGGCGATGCCCACGCCGATGTCTTCGGCGTGGAGGACACGGAAGGCGGCCTTGCACAGGGGCTTGGCGATGGCCAGCTGGTCCATTTCTTCGTAGTCGCCTTGCTGCAGGTCGACGATTTCACGCTCGGAGGATCCGGAAATCAGGATCATCGGGAAGCAGTTGGTGGTGGCATTCGCCAGCGCTGTCAGGCCGTTCAGGAAGCCCGGTGCCGATACCGTCAGGCAGATGCCGGGCTTGCCGGTCATGAAACCGGCGATGGCTGCGGCGTTGCCGGCATTTTGCTCATGGCGGAAGGAAATGACGCGCAGGCCTTCTGCCTGGGCCATGCGGGTGAGGTCGGTGATCGGAATGCCCGGAAGACCGTAAATGGTGTTGATACCGTTGAGTTTCAGGGCGTCGAGGACCAGATGGAAACCATCGGTCTGCACTTGCGATTCAGCGTTGTCGCTCACAAATTCGGCTTTGTTGTTCATGGTGAGATTTCTCTTCGGTTGAAGCAGGGCTTAAAAACGCGACGCTACACGATCACGTCACTTACAGCGATGAAGTATTGCAGGATTCCCCGGCCAGAACCATTGACCCCGGTCAATTTCCACAGCAATTCCAATGGGCTATTGACGGGGGTCAAGTTTTTTCAGCCGTCGGAATGGGAGGGGGGCGTAGGGTTTTGCCTACATAAAATCCTGAAGGGATTCATTAAAATGGGAGCACTTTGAAACCCGCCACCACAAGAACGGAGACTGAGGATGGACGCCGACCTGGAACTTCAGCGCGCCATACTGGATATCGGCATTCCCCCCCGGCCTGAAATCCTGGCCCATCTGGAGTCGGAAGCCAGAAAGGAGTCGCCTGACTACCGCCAGATCGAAAAGCTCATCAGTGCCGACGTGGGCATTTCGGCCGCGCTCATCAAAACCATCAATTCCCCGTTTTACGGGCTGAGAACCAAGGTGTCCTCCATTCACCAGGCCATCAGCCTGCTCGGCATGTCTTCCGTGACGCGCGTGGTCACCGGCATGGCGTTGCGGACCATCGCTTCGGGCGCCAACCTGACCGACATCGAGGGGCATCTGGAAGCTTCTGCCCAGACTGCGCTGGTGACGGGCTACATCGCCAAGAAATTGTCGGGAGTGGACTGTGAACAGGCGTTCACCTTCGGGCTGTTCCAGAATTGCGGCACGCTGCTGCTCATGGCGCGCCGTCCGGGCTACAAGAAAATCCTGGAACTTGCCCAGCGCACGCCGGAGAAGCTGATCACCCACACCGAAATCGATCACATGGGCATTTCGCATGCTTCCATCGGTTCCCTGATGGCCAAGGAGTGGGGGCTCGGAGAGTCGATCACGGAGGCCATCTGGTATCACCATGACTACGGCGAGTTTGTTGAGCAGCACATCAAAAAACTTTCCACTGAAAAACTCAATCTGGATGAAACCCAGGCCCTGATTGCCCTGGGCTTGCTGGCGGAGCGGGCCATTTACTGGAATTCCGGTTTCGATCAGACGGCCGAATGGCGGGCCGGGGGCCAGATCGCCCTTGATTATTTCGGTTTTACGCCAGGCGCTTACCAGGAAATCGTGGAAAATGTCCAGGGTTTGCTGGCCCAAACCTGCTGAAGGGACGGATCGCGGTTTTTTTCGTGGCGGTTCCCATTCTCCTCAGCACTTGGTACGATCATGACCGTTCGGCTCAAAACAGGGAAATCCAGGGGGCCGAATTGGCGATCGAACGCCTGCCGAGGCTTTCCCCGGGGCGACGGCGCCCCACCCACAACAACATCCTCACGAGGAGATATTGCATGAACAAATCCGAACTCATCGACGCCATCGCCAAGGATGCGGATCTTTCCAAGGCCGCAGCCGAACGAGCCCTGTCCGCCACCATCGATGCCGTCGTCAAGGCCGTGGCCAAAGGTGATTCCGTCACTCTGGTGGGATTCGGGACTTTCAAGTCCTCCAAGCGCGCCGCCCGTACCGGCCGCAATCCGCAAACAGGCAAGGAAATCAAGATTGCTGCCACGACCGTGCCCCGCTTTACGGCTGGTGCCTCGTTCAAGGCTGCAGTTGCCGGCAAAAAAGCCAAAAAGAAGTAATCCAGGCAGCAACCCTGTAAGGATGGCCTGCGGGCCATCCTTCTCCTCCCCTCCAGTTTTCCGCCCTTCCGTTTTTTTGGGGTATATTGGGCATTCGGCCTCGCTTTCCCGAAGTTAGGAGCTGCCCATGCTCAAGCTGATCGTCAACGGCGAAATCCATTCAGTCGACGTGGAACCGGAAATGCCTCTGTTGTGGGTCCTGCGGGACCACCTGGGATTGCCGGGCACCAAGTACGGGTGCGGCATATCCCAATGCGGCGCATGTACGGTGCACCTGGACGGCGAAGCGGTTCGCTCCTGCACTCTCCCGGTTTCCGCAGCCCAGGGGAAACGCATCACCACCATCGAAGGCTTGTCCCGGAACGGCCTTCACCCCGTTCAGAAGGCCTGGATCGAACATGAAGTGCCCCAGTGCGGCTACTGCCAGACCGGCATGATCATGACGGCCACAGCCTTGCTGGAGCGCACCCCCCATCCCACGGATGACCAGATCGACCAGGCCATGACCAACCTTTGTCGTTGCGGCACCTATGCCCGCGTGAGAAAGGCGATTCACGCCCTGGCCGAAGCGGGCGCTGTGATCCCCCGCAAATCGTGAGGAGAGGCGCCATGACGACTGCCGTTTCCCGACGTGAGTTTCTCAAGGCCTCTGCCGCCATGAGCGGTGCTTTTGTACTTGAATTCTGGTTTCCGGCCGGGTCCTCCGCCGCGGGTTCGGCGGACACAGCCACAGAAGTGAATGCCTGGATGGTGATCCACCCGGATGACCGGGTGGTGATACGCATCGCCCGGTCGGAAATGGGGCAGGGCTCCTTCACGGCACTGGCCCAGTTGGTGGCGGAAGAGCTCGATTGCGACTGGGGCAAGGTGAGTGCCGAGTTTGCTTCGCCCAACGAACATTTCCGCCGCAACCGCATCTGGGGGTCCATGCTGACCGGAGGCAGCCGCGGCATCCGCACCTCGCAGGATTACCTGCGCAAGGCCGGGGCGAGCGCACGCATGATGCTGGTGATGGCCGCGGCCACGCGCTGGGGTGTGCCGCCCCAGGAATGCGCGGTGCAGGCCGGCGTCATTACCCACCGCCCCAGCGGGCGCCGGCTGCGTTATGGCGAAGTGGCGGCTGCGGCCGCGCTGCTGCCCCCGCCGGCCGAGGTTCCGCTCAAGGATCCCAAGGACTGGAAAATTGCCGGCCAACCGGTGCACCGGCTCGACATCCCGGACAAGGTGCTGGGCAAACCGGTGTTTGGAGTCGATGTATCCCTGCCGGGCATGCTGCATGCGGCCATTGCGCAATGCCCGGTATTTGGCGGCAAGGTGGCTCACGTGGATGCAAGCCTTGCGCAATCCCTGCGTGGCGTGAAACAGGTGGTTCGTGCCGAGGATTTCGTGGCGGTGGTGGCTGACAGCTGGTGGCGTGCCAACGAGGCCGTCAAGGCGCTCAAAATCCGCTGGGATGAAGGCGGCAACGGTCACGTGGACAACGCCGCCATTGCGGCCATGTTGCGCGAAGGCCTGGAGGCGAAGGACCTGCCGCAGGCACGCAAGGTGGGCGAAGTGGGGCCGGCGTTGGCTGGTGCCGCGAAAGTGCTGCAAGCCGAATACCACTCTCCGTACATCAACCATGCCACGCTGGAGCCTCAAACCTGCACGGCCTGGTTCCGTCCGGACGGTTTTCTGGAAATCTGGACCTCCACCCAGGATGGCGAAGCGTCCATGCAAGCCGCAGCCAGTGCCTCCGGACTGCCGCTGGAAAAGATTGAAGTGCACAAGATGATGCTGGGCGGCGGCTTCGGCCGGCGCGGCGGCCCCCAGGATTTCGTGCGCCAGGGCATCGCGATCGCCAGGGCCGTTCCGGGAAGCCCGGTCAAACTCATGTGGTCGCGCAGCGAAGACATGCAGCACGGCTTTTACCGTCCGGCAAGCCTCGTGAGCATGAAGGCCGGGCTCGATGCCCAGGGGCGCCTGGTGGCCTGGCATACCCGGGTGGCCTGTCCTTCCATTTTGCAGGTGCTGCGTCCGCAACTGCTGGCGAAGGGAGGAATCGATTTCACCGCCGTGCGCTCCTTTGACGACATGCCCTACGAAGTGCCCCATCAGCAGGTGGACTACGCCAGACGCAACGGCCATGTGCCCGTGGGCTTCTGGCGGGCGCCGGGACAGCAGAACGCCTTTTACCGGGAATGTTTCCTGGATGAACTGGCCGAAGCCGCGGGCCAGGACCCGGTGGCTTTCCGGCAGGGTCTGCTGCCTCCCGACAACAAGGAGCGGCGGGTGCTGGACGCGGTCGTCCACGCGGCCGGCTGGGGGCAGCCTGCTGCGGCCGGCGTATTCCGTGGGGTGGCCATGGCCGCCGGTTTCGGCAGCTACACGGCCATGGTGGCCGAAGTGACGGTCAGTCCCAAGGGCGAGCTCAAGGTTCACAGGATCGTGGTCGCCATCGATTCGGGATACGTGGTCAACCCCGATACCTGCCGGGCGCAAGCGGAGAGCAACGTGCTGTTCGGACTGGGCAGCGTGCTCTATCAGGAAAACAACCTGAAAAACGGCCGCATCGTGGAAAGCAACTTCAATAATTTCCGCCTGCCGCAAATTTCTGAAATGCCGAAAGTGGAAACCCTGCTCGTGCCCAGCGGCGGATTCTGGGGCGGTCATGGCGAACCCGCCATCCTTCCTCTCGCGCCGGCCCTCTGCAACGCCATCCACGCGGCGACCGGCAAGCGCATCCGTTCATTGCCCCTCAAACATCACGATTTGCGCCCGGCCTGAAAACCAGGCATTTGACAGCTCCGCGGGGTATGCCTAGAATTTTCGGGCTAACGTTGATTTCCAGATCAACGCCTGCAAAGGCAAACCCGTCGAAAGGCGGGGGCGCAAAGCTTCCGGGCTAAGGGACGACCGTCCTAACCGACACCATGTCGGGTGCCAGCGGGGTTGCCAGGTGAATGCATCCGTTCCATCACCTCAGTTTCCCCGTTTCTTTCCGGTTGCCAGCGTCCACAACGTGATGTCGAGGTCAGCATGGTTATGCTCGTGCGAAGCCCTGCGGGGAGTCGCAAGAAGAGAGAAAAAAAGAAACGGCCCATCGTCGTCAAGCGGATCTCCAGGATCTTCCAGCGCGGCCATCAGGCCGGCTCATGGAAAATCGCCTACGCTGATTTCGTCACGGCCCTGATGGCTTTTTTTCTGCTGATGTGGCTTGTGGGAACCAACAATTCGGAGCGCCTGCGCGACGTCTCCGATTATTTCAAGATGCCGCTGGCCGTGGCGTTGACGGGCGGGCCTGCTCCCGGCGAGGCTTCGAGCGTGATTCATGGCGGGGGGAGAAGCCTGACAGCCAGCGAAGGCCAGCCGCACCTGAAGCCCGACGAACCACCCAGGCCGGCGGACGTGGCCAGCGCGGGCGCGCGGGTGCGGCAGGACGAGCAGGAGCGGTTGCAGCGCCTTAAACGGCGACTCGAAGACGTGGTGGACCTGAGCCCGAAAATGCGGAAGTTCAGGGATCAGCTCCTGATCGACTTCACCAGTGACGGCCTGCGCATTCAAATCGTGGACAAGCTGAGCCGGCCCATGTTCGATCTGGGCAGCGCCAAGCCCGAACCCTATGCGGAAGAAATCCTGAAACAGATCGGCCAGGTGCTCAACGAAGTTCCAAACCGTCTCAGCATCGCAGGCCATACCGATGCCAAGCCCTATCAAGGGGTGGAGGCCAACTACAGCAATTGGGAACTGTCCATCGACCGGGCCAATGCCTCCCGGCGCGAGCTTGAATCCGGCGGCATGGATCCCGCCAAGATCGTGCGCGTGGTGGGGCTTTCTTCTTCCGTGCCACTGGATGACAAAAACCCGTTCAATCCCAACAACCGTCGCATCAGCATCATCGTCATGAATGCCGCAGCCCGGAATGCGGCCGAAGCCGCGCCCCAGTAGTTTTCCTCCTGCGCCCGCTGCGCGTCGGGCGCTGTCACATGGCAGTCACGAAGCGTTCCTAGAATAGGGGGCTGCACAACCTCCATTCATTCTGGAAGAGGCGATCCGATGCCAGCCGCCAGCGCAACTGCACAGGTTTCCACACGCTTTCTCCTGCCGGGCAGCGAGTCGCGGGCAGAAGGCTTGATGGAAGAGGCGCCCGCGGTATCGCCCACGCACACCAGCCAGGACGTGCTGGAATTGCTGTCACGTCACCCGGATCTTGCGGGGCTACCGGTGGTGGAAAGCGGGCGTCCGGTGGGACTCATTAACCGCAACCTGTTCATGGATGAAATGGCCAAGCCTTTCCGGCGCGATCTCTTTGCGCGCAAAAGCTGCATTGCCTTCATGGACAAGGCGCCGCTGGTCGTTCCGGAAAGCCTGGGGGTGCAGGAGCTCAGTTTTCTCGCGCTGGAACAGGGGGGTAAAACCCTGAAGGACGGATTCATCGTCACGGACGATGCCGGCAGCTATCGCGGCATCGGCACCGGCGAAGCGCTGATGCGGGCCGTGTCCCATCTGCAGGCGGAAAAAAACCGGCAGGTGATGGAAAGCATCAATTACGCCGGCATCATCCAGAAATCCTTTCTCAAGGCTTCGCGCGAAGCGCTCAAGGAAACCCTGTGCGACCATTTCCTGCTGTGGGAGCCGCGTGACCGCGTGGGGGGGGACTGCTACCTGTGCCGCCCTTTTGAAGACGGGGTGTTCATGGCCCTGATGGACTGTACGGGGCATGGCGTGCCGGGCGCTTTCATGACGCTCATCATGACGGCCTTTCTCGACCACGTGCTGACCGAACCCTTGCGGCGCGATCCGGCACAGGTCCTGTCCCTGGTCAACCGCAAGGTAAAAACGGCGCTCGGGCAACAGGGCGATCCCAAGGTGCGTCCGCTCGATACCCATGAACAGTCCGACGACGGCATGGATGCCGTGCTGCTTTGGCTGGATCGTGACGGACGGCGCCTGGTCTACGCCGGGGCCAAAATTTCCCCGCTGATGCTGATCCCGGGCGGTGAGGCGCCGGTCCTTCTGGAAGGGGACCGGCAGGGTGTGGGTTATGTGGACACGCCCATGGATTACGCCTGGACCAACCGTGAGTTGTCCATTGAAGCGGGTTCGGGCATTTACCTCAGCACGGACGGGCTGACCGACCAGATCGGTGGCCCCCGCCAGATCGCTTTCGGCAGAAAGCGCCTGGCCACGCTGTTGCAGGCACATCGCGATGCGCCCATGGCCGAGCAGGAGACGCGGCTGCGCGAAGCGCTGCAGGATTACCAGGGCGCCCAGAAGCGGCGCGACGACGTGAGTGTATTGGGATTCAGGGTTTAGGAGCCGGCATGCACATTGATGTGTTCAGCGTTTTCCGCAACAGCGCCGATTTCAGCGGCGTGCTGTTTTACTACAACGGGCCCTTGTCCCAGAACGTGATTGCCACCATGGGTGAAACCTTGCGTCATCGGCTGGGCTGCGCCGATGCGGGAGGGCCCAAGGCGCGCCGGCTGTTTTCAAGCTTCATCGAAATGGCGCAGAACGCCCTTCACTATTCGCCCGATGCCCCCGGGTATCCGGGGGAAAAGGTCGGCGCGTTGGCCGTGGGCCGGCGTGGCAGCAGCGATTACTACATTGTCTGCGGCAATCTCGTGCATCGCGACCAGTCGCAGCGCATTCGGGAGCGGATCGAACCGCTGCGCAGCATGACCGTGGAGGAGATCCGCCGGGCTTACCGCGAGCAACTCAAGCAGGAGCCGGCCAACGACGAGGTCAGCAAAGGGGCGGGATTGGGATTTCTCACCCTGGCCCGCGACGCCACCGAGCCCATCGAATATTCCCTGATCGACATGCCGGGTCACGAAGACGACCTGGCCTATTTCTACATTCAAGCCACTGTGTAAAGGACGGATCATGAAAGACTTTCACATTGCACGCACTGCCCATTCTCCTGAAGTGGATTTCCGCTTTTCCGAACATCGTCTGACGCTTTCGGGCGAAGCCTACCCGGAAGATGCGGCTGCCTTTTTTAATCCGGTGTTGTCGACACTGGAGCAGTACCTCAAATCGATGGATGACTGCGACATCGAATTCAATTTCCAGCTCACCTACTTCAACAGCGCGTCCACAAAAATGCTGTACCGGCTTTTCGGCCTGCTGAACGACTCCGCCTGCACCCGAAACCGGGTCGTCCTGTGCTGGCACCACGACGTGGAAGACGATACCGTTCTTGAATTCGGCGAAAGCGTGCACGATGATTTCAATGCGCTCGAGTTCCGCCCCATCGCTGCGGATCTGGCGGCGCTCTAAAGCTGTGCAAAGGGCCGCACTGTTCCGGTGCTGCTTTTGACGACACCGGTTGCAGGTCACCTGTATTTGGCATCCCGTACCAGGGCGTCCGCGCAGAATGCCCTGGCATGCCTATTGCTCCTGGGGATACATTTGCACAGGAGACCCAAGAGATGCTCAAAAGCAAGTCCATGCAGTTGTCGCGCAGTGAAAGGCACTGGCTACCCTGGTTTGGCAAGACCGGAAAACTGGCCATGCGCTGGGCCTGCTTTCTCAACCGCAGGCGCTATCCCATCCTGGAGCAGACCTTTGAAGGCATCGCTTCCAATCGCGTCAACATCCTGCGCCTGTGGGCGGAGCAGCAGTGGGAAGGCCTGGAGGGCATAAGCCGCGAAGTGGGGCGTCATTTTGGCAATGCGGCGGCGTTGCAGGCCCATCTCGAAAAAACCAGATTTCAGGATTTTTCTGAAATATTTGTCCTGGAAGCCTCAGGCGCCATCGTTGCTTCAACCGTTCCGCAACGGGTAGGACGCTCCATGGCTGAAAAGCGCGCCCTGGAAACGGGGTTGTCCCGGCGCTTCCTGCATGGCCCCTACATCGATGCCGAGACGCAGGCCATTGGACCGTCATCCTCCAGTTTTCATGATGCGGTCACGCTCATGTTCTACTGCCCGGTCCGGATCGACAGCCGGGCAGTTGGATGCGTCTGCGGACGGGTTCCCAACGATGTGATCGGTGACCTGATCCAGCGCGAGGCAGGCCACATTTACCATGAGTCGGGGGACAACTACCTGTTCATGGTGCAGGCCGTGTTTGATCCCTCGATCCGTCCGGGTACGGCGCTGTCGCGTTCGCGCTTCGAGGACAGCGCATTCACCCTGGGCGACAACCTGAAGCAGGGGGTCCGGACGGCTTTTGGCACCGTGCGCGTGTCACGGCATACGGAATTCGAGCTGCTGTTCACGGATCCCGCCACCCGGGAATTGCACCCTGGCGTGCGCGAAACGATTCGCAAAGGGGAAAACCTGTTCGTGACTTACCCGGGTTATTCTGATTACCGGCATGTCCCTGTCATTGGCAAGGGAGTCACCTTCCAGTTGCCCGGGTCACCCGATACCTGGGGCATGATGTGCGAAGCAGACCTGGAAGAAGCGTTCCGGTTCCGTTCCGTGAATTTCCGCATGATGAAAATGTACCTGGGCGTGGTGACCAGCACGTGGGTTGCCAGCATGGTCGCAGGTCATCTGCTGTCCTTTGGGGAGCTTGCGACTGAATCCATGAATCTTGCCCTGCTGGCATGCGGGGCTCTGGTGTTCTATACCTTCGGCAGCAATCCCTTGGTGGGCAGGGTCCGTGAAATGGCGCGCATGATCCGCAACATTGCCGAAGGTGGTGGCAACCTGTCACAGCGGGTGGCACGCGAGCAGAAGATCGCCGACGAGCAGACCATGATGGCCCAGTGGGTGAACAGCTTCATTGATAACCTGGATGGAACGGTGGGGCGGCTGGTTGCCGGAATCGCTGACATGGACACCATCCAGGAGAGCATGCTGTCCAAAAACAGGGAAGCATCGCAGGCAACGCAACAGGTTCTGGGCGCCATTCAGGAAATCACGGCATCGCTGCGCCAGCAGATGACTGACATCGATACCGCCAACCGCACCGCCGACGAAATCCGGGCGGCCATGCAAGAGGCCGTAGTGCAGGCCCGACGCCAGTTCGACATCGTTTTGGAGCGCACCCAGGGCATCCGGGTTTCCATCAACGCCTCGTCGCACACCATCAGGACGCTGGGTGACAGCGCGGATCATATCGGCAAGATCGTCGGTGTGATCAACGAAATCGCCGACCAGACCAACCTGCTGGCGCTCAATGCGGCCATCGAGGCGGCGCGGGCGGGCGAAGCGGGTCGGGGATTTTCCGTCGTGGCAGATGAAGTACGCAAGCTGGCCGAACGAACGGCCCGGGCCACCCAGGAAATCCGCCAGATGATCGCCACGGTGCAGGGTCAGGCGCGCGATGCCGTGAACATCATGGAAGCGGGCATGAGCAACATGGAAGAAAGCCTCAAGCTGGCAGAAGTGGCGGCATCCGACAAATCGGGAATGCAGCAGATTCTCGAGCGCATGTTCGTCGTGATTCAGAACATTTCCAGCAGTGCCTCAAGTTACGGGAAAAGTGCCCAGGGGATCGTGCATGTGACGGAGGCCATGAGCAGCGCGCTGGTCGAGTTGAATTTCAGCGCGGAGCAGTCGCGCCGCACCGCAGGCCGAATGAAAGTGCTGGCCGATCAGTTTCAGACGAGTGCGTGACCGGTAGATAAAAAAAGGCCGGCAGGGCGCCGGCCTTTGAGGGTTCCTGCTGGGGAGATACAGCAGGCACTTCAGTTGATGATGGTTTCCCCGCTGTTTTTGACTTCCCGCAGCTTCAGCAAGTTGGCGCGCACGTGCTTCTGGGTGTTCAGGAACGCTTCCTGTTGTGCTTCCAGTCTGGCTTGGCTATCCGCAATCGCGCGTTCGTCCCCGCTGGCCAGGTCACTGTTGAGCTGGTGGTAGGCCCTGCGAACCAGGGTCGCCTGCTGCGTCATTTCACTGATTTGTTCACGCAACGAGGCATTGAGCGACGCTTGCAGCTGCTGCTGGCTGTTCAAGGCATCGCTGTAGGCCAGGGCGGCAACCAGCGTGTCGGGGGTTTGAACTGATGCGGGAGTGGCCGCAATATGGGAAGATTGCACATGATGCAGCGTGCCGGCTGAGGCCGCCAGGGGGAACAGGGCGGTGGCAGCCAGCAGGGCAACGGTGCGCTTGAGGTGGAATTGGGCGGCAGACAGTTTCATTTCAAGGTCTCCTAAATTAACGATAAACAAAAACTAGGTCAGGAAAGTTGCCGAAGCGTGTGGAGCCCCTGGACCGGGCCCGCACCTTCGTGTTAATCATTTATGCTTATTAATCAATTTATTGGACAGCGGTCGCCGGGCTTGAAGCGCCCCCCGAAACCCGACGTTGGAACCCATTATACTTGCCAAATGGGAAAATTTCACATATATTTTCGTCATGGATGACAAAAAATCACATCTCGACCCGGATCAGGTGCTGCAGCAGGCGTTGGTGATCATGCAGCCGCTGGTGCTGTGGCTGCTCCGGTCTGGAGTGAGGCATCCGGAGTTTTCGGTGGCCATCAAGCAGATTTTTCTTGAGCAGGCCGCCTCGGAACTGGACCGCCTTCAGGGCAAGCAGACCGATTCCGCCATCAGCATGCTGTCCGGGCTGCACCGCAAGGACGTCAAGCTGCTGCTCGCCGCCATGGCGCAGGGCGAGCGCAAAACCTCCGAAATCACGCGCGAGTCCCTGGGTCGGCCGACCGTGCCTTCCCAGGTCATGACTCGCTGGCTGGCCAGCGGCTGGCCGGACGAATTGCCCATGGCGGGAACCGCGCAGTCTTTTGAAGTGCTTTCGCGCCAGGTCTCGAGCGATGTTCATCCGCGCGCGGTGCTGAATGAGCTGGTGCGGCTGGGCATGGCGGAGCACGAAGGCGAACAGGTTCGCCTGTGCCGCAGTGCATTCGTGCCGGACCAGCAAATGACGGAAGCGGGCAATTTGCTCGCCGGCAGCACGGCGGACCATCTGGCGGCCGGAGTCCACAATTTGTCCGGTCCGGGCAGCAGGAAGTTCCTGGAACAAAGTGTTTTTGCCGACGGCTTGACCGAAGATTCAATCAAGCAGTTGGAGAGCCTGGCTGGCGCATTGTGGCAGCAGGTTCTCAATACCATGGTGCGGGCAGCCGTGCCATTAAACGAAAAGGATGAACCAGCAGGGGGCGATCAGAGAATACGAGTTGGGATGTTCTGTTATTCGGAGCCGATTCAGCGGCGGGCAGTGCCGGTAAAAAAGGGCACGCGCAAGCCGCGGGGGACATCGGCAAAATAAAATGATTAAAATAAATCAAACTGATAATAGAGGGATGTACCCCATGCGCCATCTGCAGATGCCAGCCCGCTTCATGCGTTTCCTTGTTGCCTTGTGCCTGTTGGGAGTCACCCTGCTGCTGTCCTCCTGCGGCGGAGGCGCTGCCGCCCTTTTGGCGGGCGTCGGCAGCGGCGGCACAGGATTGGTGGAAGGGGTCGTGGTGGGCTTTGGCAGCGTGTTCATCGACGGCAAGGAATACGCCACCACCAATGCCACCGTTGAGCAGGACAATGATCTGGGCCAGCCGCAAGTTGCGCTCCTCAAGCTGGGGCAACGCGTGCGTGCCAGCATCGACAGCACCGGTGCGGCGGTCATCACGGCGACCGTGATTCCCAGTCTGTCGGGTCCCGTCACTTCGGCGGCGGTCCAGGATGCCGCCACCGGTGACTGGTGGCTTCAAGTGCTCGGGCAATGGGTTCGTGTGGTGTCCACGGCCACCAATACGCCGCTTGGCCTGACCACGGTCCTTGCCGGCCTGGGGACGACTTCGCCTTCCGCCAGCCAGCTGACTGTCGGGAGCGAAGTGGAAGTCCATGGAACCTGGGTGTCCGACGCGACCCACAACGCCTATGTACTCGTGGCCTCACGCGTGGAAAGCCTGTCCTCCCCGTCCACCTATGTTCTGATCGGCGGCGTGATCACGCAGCTGCCTTCGACCAATCAGGTCATGATCAATGCCAGCCCGGGAACCGTTCTCCAGGGCACGGTGCCGGCCGGCACCGTGGTGGGCGAAACCATTTCAGCCTGGGTGCCGCGCAGCACCTGGAGCAACTGGAGCGGTGGAACCCATCCCCTGATGGTGGCCAGCCTCGGGCAGGCCAACCTGGCGGCGCAGTCGGGATCCAGCAGCCAGAGCGCCCAGCTGAGCGGGCTGGTGAGCAGTTACAACCCCGCCACCCACGTGGCCCGCGTGCAAGGCACGCTGGTGCAGCTGCCTGCCAGCTACAACGTGGGCGATGGGGATTACATCCGGGTCTCAGGGCAGGTCACGGCCACAGGCATGTCCACTTCCACCGTGGATGACCTTCAGGTGGCAGGTTCCGTGCAGGCGCAAGCCATCCAGGTGATGGGCACCACCAACGGCATCAACTGGAGCGCCGGCGGCACGGTCACCTTCATACTGCAGGGCACGACCATCACCGCAGCTTCGGGAACCTATCCCAGCTGTGCCGGTCTGACCGCCATTAATACCGCCGTGGTGTCAGCCTCCGGCAGCGTCCCGGCACCCGGACAACCCGTGGTGGCCTCATCCGTGACCTGTACGGCCGTGACAACGCCGCCCAGCGGTTCCGTGAGCGATTTCAAGGGCTCGATTCTCTCCGTGTCGGCAAGCGGCAATACGCTGGTGATGCAGAACGAAGAGAACCAGCTGACCGTGATCTGGACTGCCAGCACCTTCATCGATCCGGCACTGGGTTCTGTCCCGAGCGTGGGGCAGGCCGTGGAAGTGTATGGCACCTTGAACGGTTCAACTCTCACGGCCGTGGCCATCCGTTCCCGGAATTCCGGCACCAACGACTAGGGCCGCCAACCGTCTTCAAAACGCCCAACCCCCTGGGTGTTTTTCTTGTCCCCTCCACGTGAGGGGACTTTTTTTTGTGGCGCGCCTACAGGGAGCGGATCAGGAAGAGCAGGGCAAACAGCAGGGGCTGGTGCAACATGTAGGCCGCCAGGCTGTGCCGTCCCAGGAATGAAGTTGCACGCAACGGCGCCGGGGCAGGGTTGGCGGCCGCGGCTGGCGCGGGCCCGGCCAGAGCAGGAAAACGGCAACCGGCCCAGAATCCGATCCACAGCAGTCCCAGCCAGGGTGCCAGCGGGGCGTAGTCTTCCGTGAACGGTTTTTGGCTTGCAAAGCCGATCCAGTTGAGGGTGCGCGGATTCATGGCATCCCAGCCCAGCGTCCATCCGGCCACAAACAGAGCGATGCCCGCCAAGGCCAGCGTGGCCGGGTACCGGCGCAGGGGCGCCGTGAGCAGCGTGGCGGCAAAAAAGAAATGAAGGACGCCGAAATAAATCCAGCGCGGACCGAACAGCAGGCTGGTGGCCAGGCTCACCAGGGCGGCGCAGCCACCCACCTGAAGCAGGCGTTTCAGGAAGCCGCGCCGGGACCCTTCCCGGGCAAGCGCCATGCTGAATCCGGACAGGAGCACGAAGCTCGCAACGATGACGGTGCGCCACGCAATCCAGCGGGGATCTTCCAGCATCCTGAAATGCGCATAGCCGAAATAGGTGAGGTCGTAGCAGCCATGGTAGGCCACCATCATGAGGACGGCGCAGCCGCGCCAGAGATCAACGCGCGGGTGCCGGGCCAATTTTGGTGGAACTGCCGCGTGCCGGCAGGGGCAGGGTTTCCCGAACGCCGTTGCGTTCCAGAACGGCAGAGCGTGTGTCCACCGCCACCAGGCGCACGCCGGGCGCCACCTCTTGTCCGACGCGGTAGGCTCGCCCAGGAGCCCCGTTGACCGACAGCACCGCAGCACTGTCGGCGGGACCGGCCGCCACGACGCCGCGCAGCACGATGGGGCCCACATTGCGGCCTGAAAACAGGCCGCTCCAAACCAACCTGGAGGAGTCGGTGCGTTCCTGCAGCACGGCAGACGGGAGCGGCAGGGGCGCCGGTGCGAACAGGCGCATGGCCCAGAAGCCCAGGACGGCAGCCAGCAGGGCAGCGGCGGAAATGCTGGCCAGCGCGGGCATCCAGGGGGTCGGGCGGTAAAAACGGAGGGTCGCCATGATGCCTGCCACGATACTGTTTTTTCTTTCGGATCACCAGAGGCTGCTGGCAAATGAAACCTGAATCCGGTAGCATCAAGGGATCATGACGATGCCCTGCCGTACTGCAAAACACCCCGTCCCCTGCGCATCTGTTCGGCGCGCCCAGCAAGGCTTCACGCTGATCGAGATCATGGTGGTCATGATCATCATCGGCATTCTGGCCGCCCTGGTCGTACCCCGCGTCATGGACCGGCCCGACCAGGCCCGCCGCATCGCGGCCCGGCAGGACATCGCCAGCATCGTGCAGGCACTCAAGCTTTACCGGTTGGACAATGGCCGCTACCCCACCACGGAGCAGGGGCTGTCGGCCCTGGTCACCAAACCTGCGTCCGAACCGGCACCCATCAACTGGAAGGCCTGCCTTGACCAGTTGCCCAAGGATCCCTGGGGTCATCCCTATCAATACGCCAGCCCCGGACAGCACGGCGAACTCGATGTCTGGAGTTTCGGGGCCGATGGCAAAGCCGGCGGTGAGGGCAATGACGCGGACATCGGCAATTGGGGTTCGTGAAACCGGCTTTACCCTGATCGAGTTGTTGGTGGTGCTGGTGCTGATGGGAATCATGCTCGGCATGGTCACTCTCTCGGTACGTTCCCCGAAAAGCCGGCCCCTGGCTGAAGAAAGCGAGCGCCTGGCGGCCGCCATGAACCTGGCTGCGGACGAAGCCCGCCTGACCGGGCACCCGGTGCTGCTGCTGCTGGACCGCCAGGGCTGGCGGTTCCTCGAGTCCGGGCCGCAAGGCCCCCAACCCGTTCCTGACGACGAACTGCCCGGTGGACAGTTCGCTTCCGCGCTGGATGGTGTCGCGCTCGGGGAGGGCGCAGGCAAGGGGGGGGAATCCGTCGCGCGCCTTCGCTACTGGGTGGGACAGGAAGCCATGGACAACGGGAGCGTGTACCTTCTGCGCGGCAACGAACAGGCCCGTGTGGTGTCTGACGGATTGGGAAACTATCAGGTGGGCCGTTAACCCCATGAACGAACGTGCTGCAGGATTCACCCTGATCGAAGTGCTGGTGGCCCTGTTCGTCATGGGGGTGGCGCTCGCGGCGGGCATGCGGGCGCTTGGAGTGGTCACGCAGGCCAGCAATGACCTGACGCCCCGGCTTGCAGCCCAGTGGAGCGCCGACAACGACCTCGCGGAACTGCGCTTGCGCCGGATCTGGCCCGATGTGGGGGAACGCACGTTTGACTGTTCCCAGGGCCCCTACGTGCTGCAGTGTCGGGAGCAGGTGAGCAACACCCCCAACCCCGCCTTCCGGCGGGTGGAAGTCCGCGTCATGGCGGCGGGCGACCCCTCCGTGCTGGCCACGGCCGTCAGCCTGCTGGCAAATGGGCAGGCCCATGTCCTCTAGGATGAGCGGATTCACCCTGATTGAAGTGATGGTGGCCCTGCTGCTGCTTGCCATCATGTCCATGCTGTCGTGGCGGGCCCTCGATTCCATGGTGCGCACGCGGGAAGCGCTGGCTTACCGGGGGCATCAGTTTGACGGTGTGCGCACGTTGTTTGCCCAGTGGGAAAACGATTGCCGTGAACTCGGCTCGCCCGATGTGTGGCTTGCCGGCGTGCCGTTGCATTTCCTGGACAATCGCATCGACCTCATCCGCACCCGCGTTGACGGCAACGGTGCGCACCACACCGTGCTGGTCAGCTATCGATGGACAGCCGGGCGGGTGGAAAGGGCCGAGTCGCCGCCGGTCCTCACGCGGGCTGAACTGTTCCAGAACTGGAATGCCCTGGGCAAGGGAACGGCGCTTGATGCGCTGTACTCGCTCACGCCGGTGCAGTTGATGAACCAGAGCACCGGAATTGCTGCGCGCGGTTTCATGGAAGGCGCGGACTGGAGTGCCGACAGCGCCCAGCTCAACCAGCAGTGGCTCACTCCGGGGCAGGCAGGAAACCCGCTGCTGTTGGGCCTGGAATTGACCGTGGGCGTGCCGGAAGGTGGCGCGCCCTTGCGCGAAGTTTGCCTGACGGGGCAGAACTGATGCGCGCCCAGCGTGGTGCCGCACTGTTGGCGGCCATGCTGGTGGCGACCCTGGTGGCAACGCTGGTGAGTGGGCTGCTGTGGCGGGAGCACGTGCGCATCCGCCAGCTCGAAAACCAGCGACTGCGCGACCAGGCCCTGTGGCTGGGCACGGGAGCGGTGGACTGGGCGCGCCTCATTCTGCGCGAAGATCTGTTGCGCACCCGTAGCGTGGACCATTTGGGGGAAGTGTGGGCGGTGCCCATCGCCGAAACGCCCTTGTCGGAGTTCTTGCAGCGTCAGGGCATGGGGGCGGCGGCGCCGGTTGGCGCCGATGAAACCTGGTTGTCCGGAGCGATCGTGGATGCCCAGTCCCGTTTCAACCTGACTTCGCTGGTGGAAGTGAACAATCCCATGGGAGACCGGGGCTGGGTCAGCGCCACCCGCCTCAACATGGAAGCGGTGGCAATTTTTGCCCGCTTGCTTCAAAGTGTCGGTCTCGATTCATCGGGTGCGCCCATCGTGGCCCAGTTCATGTTGCAGAGCCGTCTGCCCCAGACCGCCGTGGGCGACGCCCCGATGCCCATCACGCAGGCAGAGGATTTGCTGGGCATACTGCCGGGAGCGACGCCGGATGCCCTGGCGCGCCTGGGTGCGCTCACCGTGGTCCTGCCCCGGCCGACGGCGGTCAATGCCAACACCGCGCCAGCGGCCGTGCTGGCCGCCGTGCTGGCGATCGACCAGGGGGTGGCCCAGCAGCTGGTAACGGACCGGGGCCAGATGGTTTTTGTGGACTACGGTGCGCTGGTCAACCGGGTGCATCAGCGGGCGCCCCAGGCTTTGCCCGTGAGCACGCGCAATCTCAATGTGAACTCTGAATATTTTTGGGTGCTGGAGCGGTTGCGGCATGGACGGATCACGGTGACCCAGCAGGCGCTGGTGGCCCGGCGCTTCAGCTCCGTCAACACAACGCAGGTATTATGGATGAAGCCCGGCCTGCCGGACGGGGTCGATTTGGGAGGATGAGGAAATTTCGGAGCCGATGACCTGCTGGGTGGCATTGCCCCTCAAGCCCTCGGCGGATCCCGAGCGCTGGTCGCTGGGATCGTTGCCGTTCGTGCTGACGGCGGGCACCCCCTCTCCCCGCCTGTTGCGCGAAGGGGTTGCCCCGCTGGCCGAACTGCCGGCAGCCGACCGGCTGGTGCTGGTGATGCCGGCAGCGGATGTCCTGCTGCTGGCCGCCACCTGGCCCCACCTGGATACCCTGCCGGCTTCCCGCTTGCGCGAAGCGCTGGCCAACCTGCTGGAAGAATTCCTGGTGCAGCCCGTAGACCAATGCCATTTCGCCCTGGCGCCACGCACCGCCGAACCGCAGGAGCGAACCGTGGCCGTGGTGGATCGCGCCTGGATGCGGTTTGTGCACGATGCGTTTTCCAGGGCCGGGCT
>JAGWTQ010000077.1 GCA_028868905.1 Betaproteobacteria bacterium | reverse complement strand
CCCGGCAGCGAACCGCTCGAACTGATCGAAGTGCAGTCGGGACTTTATCTCGGGGAAGACGACATCGTGCGCTTCGAGGACGGCTACGGCCGCACCTGAAGCTCAGGGCCGGGCGAGCAGGGAAATCTGGGCGACCCAGGGTTCCCAGATGTTTTCCGTGACGGGCAGGGTGGACAGCAGGCGCGCCTGGGCGTGCAGCACGCCGGCTGCGTAGTTGAGGAAGTCGCTGGCGCGGCGCGCGATGAGAATGTCCGCCTGGGCCACGTCGCCCCAGGTGCGCAGGCCCGACTTGAGTCCCATTTCCACCGCTTTCTTCTGTTCGATGGCCGCCTGCCACAACAGCTGCGCGCTGCGCGCGCGCTCCAGGCTTGCCTGCGCTCCGGCCCAGTCGGATTCCAGCTGGGTGTCCAGCTTGGCCTGCTGGGCGCGCAGGTCCTCGCGCGAAGCCACGGCCGACAGTTCCGCCTGGCGCTGGGTGGCGGACAGGCCGCCGCCGTCGTAGAGGGGAATGTTCACCTGCACGCCGGCGCCCAGCACGGTGTAGTGCTGGTTGATGGTGAACACGGTGTCGTTCTGGGCCCAGCTTTTCGAGGCCACGAAATCCACCGTGGGCAACCGGTCGGCATGCGCCTGTTCGGCGCGCTTGAGGTTGATCTGTTCCGCCGCGCGGGCCGCAAGAATTTCCGGATTGAGGGCGTCTGCGGCCTTGCGCAGGGTTTCCGGGTCGTCCACGGCCAGGTGCAGGGTGCGATAGTCCGGCAGGCGTCCGTTGCGCAGGTCCGCAGGGTCCAGGCCGGTCAGGATGCGGAAGGTCTGCTCGCGACTGCGCTCGCTGATTTCCGCCTCGGCCAGCTGGGATTTGGCCAGCTCGTGCTGGGCGTGGGCTTCCAGGGCTGCATCGCGCGTGCCGTCGCCCGCCTTGAAGCGCCGGTCGGCCTGTTCCGCCGCCTCGCCCGTGATCTGCACCGTCTGCTCGTAAATGCGCTGGTTCTCCACCGCCGTCAGCACGTCGATCCAGGCGTTGGCGGTGCGCACCCAGAGGTCGCTGCGGGCGGAGGCCAGTTTCTGGTTGCCGTATTCCGACTGCAGCTTGCCGATGTCGTAGCCCGCCCAGTCGCGCGGGTGGTACAGGGCCTGGTGCAGGGACACCTGGTTGTTGTAGGCGTTGAGCAGATAGCTGGAGGTGAGGGAGCCGCCCGCTACCGCATCCTGGCGCACGCCTTCCTGCAGTTTCTGGACTGTGCTCTGGAGACTGGTTTGCGGCAGCAGGCGGGCGCGGGCGATGGCGATGTTTTCAAAGGCCGCGTCACGGTTGGCCCGGGCCGACGCGAGCGACGGGTCGTTCTTTTCGGCCGCGGCGATGGCAGCTTCCAGGGGCATGGCGCGCGCGCTTCCCGCAAACACCAGCAGCGCCGCCAGCGCCAGCACGGAACGCTTCATTTCAACGTTCCTTGAGCGACAGCGCCGCCCGGTCTTCGATGGGTTTGACGAGGTAGTTCCAGAACGTGCGCGACCCGGTCTTGATGATGATTTCAGCCGGCATGCCGGGCTGCAGCTTTTCGCCCTTGAGCAGCTGGTCGGTGCCGGGCGCCAGCTCGATGCGCGCCGTGTAGTAGGCGATTTCCGGCCGCTGCGGTTCCTGGAAACGGTCGGGCGACACCCACTGCACGATGCCGTTCAGCACGGGCGTGGTGCGCTGGTTGAGGGCGCTCATGCGCACGTCCGCCTGCAGGCCGGCATGGACCTTGTCGATCAGGTGGGTGGGAATCTGCGCTTCGAGCACCAGGCGGTCGCCGGCCGGCTCGATTTCCATGATGCGCATGCCGGGTTGGACCACGCCACCCACGGTGGTAATGGTCTCGCCCATGACCGTGCCGGACACGGGCGCACGGATGTCCATGCGCCGGTTTTCCTCCTGCGCCAGCTTGAGCTTGGCTTCGGCATCGTCGTACTGGCGCTGCAGGTCCAGGTACTGGTTGCGCGGATAGTAACCCGCCTGCACCAGGGGCTCGAGGGACTTGAGCTGGGGACCGAGGCTTTCCAGCAGGTGCGCGTTGATGGCGATGGCAGCCTGGTTCTGCTCGTTGACCAGGCGCATCAGGACCTGCCCTTTCTTCACGGTGTCGCCGTCGCGCACCAGGATGGCGTCCACGGTGCCACCGGTCTGGTGCTGGACCGTCTGGCGCTTGCTGTCGGACACCACCACGCCCTGCACCGGCACCCCTTCGTCCAGGTGGGCGCTGAAAGTCCACCACAGGAAACCGCCAAAACCCACCAGCAGGATCAGCCAGCCCAGCCAGATGGCGCCGCGCGGATTGGTGGGCACGGGGTCCGGCGCCGGGGGACCGCCCTGCACCAGCGGCATGAGGTCGATGATCATCGGCTCGTTCTTCTTGGGCTCGATCTTCTTGCTCATGCGCCGCCCTCCTGGGGAATGCTGGGTTGCGCCTGCAGGTTGCGCGCCTGGGCCAGCGCCTGCAGCACCGCGTCGCGCTCGCCGAAGGCCTGCACCATGCCATCGCGCATCAGCAGCAGCTTGTCCACCGCCTGCAGCACGCTCATGCGGTGGGTGATCACCACCACGGTCCGGCCGGCCTGCTTGAGTGACTGCACGGTGGCCACCAGGGCCGCCTCGCCCACGTCATCCAGGTTGGAATTGGGTTCGTCCAGCACGATGAAGGACGGCATGCCGTAAATGGCGCGGGCGATGCCGATGCGCTGGCGCTGCCCGCCGGACAGCACGCTGCCGCCTTCGCCGATGGGCGTGTCATAGCCATTGGGGAAATGCAGGATCATTTCGTGCACGCCGGCCATGCGGGCGGCGTCCACCACCTTGTCGCTGTCGATGGCGCCGAACCGGGCGATGTTTTCCGCCACGGTACCGTTGAACAGTTCCACGTCCTGCGGCATGTAGCCGATGTGCGTCCCGAGCTCGTCCTTGTTCCACACGTAGACATCGGCATTGTCGAGCCGCACCTTGCCCACCTGGGCCGGCCAGATGCCCACCATGAGGCGGGCCAGGGAAGACTTGCCGGAAGCGGAAGGCCCGATGATGCCCACCACGTCGCCGGGCTGGAAAACCAGGTTGACGCCCTTGATGACCGCCACCTTGCCGCCGGGCGGCGTGGCGTACACGTTTTCCATGGTGAGCAGGCCCTTGGGCGGCGGCAGGCGCATGCCGGGCAGGCGCGGCGGCAGCGCTTCCAGCAGGCCGGCCAGACGGCCGTAGGCGCTGCGTGCGGAAGAGAAGCCTTTCCAGGTGGCAATGAGCATTTCCACCGGCGCGAGCGCGCGTCCGGTCAGGATGGAGGCGGCGATCATGACGCCTGCCGTGGACTTGCCTTCGATCACCAGCAGCGCGCCCAGCCCGAGCGCGCCCGACTGGATGACCAGGCGCACCAGCTTGGTGACGGAACTCACGATGGCGGCCCGGTTGGAGGCGATGGTCTGCTGGTCCAGCATTTTGGACTGGTGGGCGTACCAGCGCGTGATCATGGGGCGCAGCATGCCCATGGCCTCGATCACTTCGGCGTTGCGCAGGTTGCTGCTGGCGAAGTTGCTGGCCAGGATGGCGTGGCGGTTGGCGGCTTCCAGCGGATCCTTGGACACTTTCTCGGTGATGTACGTGAGCACCACCAGCACCAGGGTGCCGCCCACGGCAAACCAGCCCAGCATGGGGTGAAGCATGAAGATCACCACCAGATAGATGGGAATCCAGGGGGCATCGAGAAAGGCAAACAGGCCGTTGCCGGTGACGAACTGGCGCACGTTGTTGAGATCGCCCAGGGCCTGGGCCGGATTGCCCAGCCCGGCACGCAGGTTGTTTTCAAAGGTGGCGGTAAACACCCGCTTGGACAGCACTTCGTCGATGGCGTTGCCGACCCGGATGAGCACCTGGGAACGGGCGTATTCCAGGCCGCCCATGACCACGAACATGGCCACGGCGATCACGGACAGGAAAATCAGGGTCAGTTCGCTGCGGCTCGTCACCACACGGTCATACACCTGCAGCATGTACAGGGATGGGGTCAGGTAGAGGAAATTGATGACGAAGGAAAAGGCCGCCACGGCCACGAAGGCCTTGCGGTGAACCCGCAGGGCCTCGATGATTTCATTGGTTTTTTGGGGTTTGCTCATCGGCTTTGTCCCGAAACAGTGGCGCGATCATGCCACAAAATGTGACGGCTGTCACACTTTTCGGAACCCCCCTCAGGGAGCCGAATGGGGGCGCTCCCCCCCTCCCTGGGCAAAACGCCAGGCCAGGCGCTGGTACAGTTCACCCCCCAGGCGCGAGCTGACGGCGCGCGACACCAGGGCCACCGCCATCAGGCTCAGCACCATGTTGTGACCGTCCACCATTTCCATGACGATGATGGCCGAGGTGATGGGCGCCTGCGTCACGGCCGCCAGGAAAGCCGCCATGCACAGGGTGATGACGGGGATCGTCCCGGTGGCGGTAAAGAAACCGGCCAGGTTGGACCCGAGGGCGGCCCCCACGGCCAGCGACGGCGCGAAGATGCCACCGGGAATGCCGGTGTGGTAGCTGACCAGGGTGGCGAAAAAGCGGGTGACGGGCGCATACCAGGGCAGGCTCACCTGGCCGGCCACCACCTGGGCCGTGATGCCGTAGCCGCTGCCGTAGGACAGGCCGTGCCCCACCAGGCCCAGCAGCGCCACCACCAGGCCGCAGGCGCCGGCAAACCACACCGGATGCGCTTCGCGCCAGCGCCACAGGCGGTGTTCCGGATTTTCCTGGGGCCACAGGATGAGGCGGCTGAAAATCCCGCCCAGCAGGCCACACAGGGCGCCGCACACCAGGATGGGGCCGATGATGGAGAGGTCCACGTGGTCGATGTGGATGCGGCCGAAGTAGTTGTAGTTGCCCAGCAACGCGATGGACAGCAGGCCGGACAGAATGATGCTGCTCACCAGAATGCCGCTGGTGCGCGTTTCCAGGCGGCGGCCCAGTTCTTCCACGGCAAACACGATGCCGGCGAGCGGCGTGTTGAAGGCCGCGGCCACGCCGGCCGCCCCGCCCGCCAGGATCAGGTCCTTGCGGCGGATGGCGCGCGAGAGGGGCAGAAAACGGTGCGACAGGTGCAGGATGGACGCCGCCACCTGCACCGACGGCCCTTCCCGCCCTGCCGAAAACCCGCCCACCAGGGCAAAGGCGCCCACCAGCAATTTCCCCACGGCGATGCGCAGCGACACCAGGTGGCTGACGTCGCGCCCCTGGGCTGCCAGCCGGGTGGCCGCAATCACCTGCGGAATGCCGCTGCCCTGGATGCCCGGAAAGCGGGTGCGCGTGAGCCACACCGCCAGCATGCCCACTGCCGGCGCAAGCAGCAGGGGCGCCCAGGGCGCCCGGTGTTCGATGGCGAAAAAAAGCGACAGGGCGGCATTGGCCAGCATGGCAAAACCCGCCACCAGCAGTCCGGTCAACGCGGAAAACACCCACAAGGTGAGCCTGATGCGCCAGCGCAGGCGGCGCCACGGGCCGCGTCCCAATCTCATTCCACTCCCTCCCCGTACAGCTTTACCTGGTTGCGTCCGGCCATCTTGGCCGCATACAGCGCCTTATCGGCTTTCGACAGCATCTGGTCGCGCCGCTCGGGCGCCGTCACGTGATACAGCCCCGCGCTGGCGGTAAACGCAAACGTCCGTCCTTCGTATTCCAGCGAAAGCGCAGCAATCGCCACGCGGATGCGCTCGCCGATGCGCCGCAGGTCTTCGCGGCTGCATTCGGGCAGGATCACCAGAAACTCCTCGCCGCCGAATCGCCCTTCGTAATCGTAGGGGCGGCTCAGGCTGCGCAGCACTTCGGCCGTACGCACCAGGGCCAGGTCGCCGGCGGCATGGCCGTAGGTGTCGTTGATGCCCTTGAAATGGTCGAGGTCCAGCAGCAGCAGGCCCAGGGTGCCACCGGTGCGCTCCAGGCGCGCCAGCTCGTTGTCGAAACGGTCCAGCAGACCGCGCCGGTTGAGCAGGCTGGTGAGGACGTCGATTTCCGTCAGGCGGTGCAGCGCTTCGGTGCGTTCCTTCACGCGCGCTTCCAGCTCGCGGTGGCTGGTGCGCACCGAGTTGACCATGTGCCGGAAGGAAAGGGAGAGGTCGCGCACTTCGCCGCTGCCCACGATGGGCGGCATGACGTCGTAATTGCCGCGCTGCAGGGCATCGGACGCGCGCTTGAGCGCCAGCAGCGGCATGAGCACCCACTGGTGCAGGGCAAATCCCAGGATGACCAGGGCCATCAGGAACAGCGCGCCCATGGCGTAAGGCACGAAGGACAGTTCCTTGAGCAGCACCAG
>JAGWTQ010000076.1 GCA_028868905.1 Betaproteobacteria bacterium | reverse complement strand
GGCTGCAGCCACACCTGCACCTGCCAGCGCTCGGCAAAGGCGCGCAAAGCCGTTTCATCTTCCGCCGTGAGCGGGTTGAGCACGCGCAGCACCAGCACCGTCACGGCATCGCCCAGCGCCACTTCCACCTGCGGCAGGCGGTCGCGGATGGACAGTGCCATGACCAGCTCGCGCAGCGGAACCAGCAGGGCCGACACGGCGGGCGGCAGGATTTCGCAACGTGTCATGTCGGCCACGAAGCTGGAATGCCTTTCGTGGAATCCCACCAGCACGCCACCTTTCTTGGCTACCCACCGCGCCGACAGGCGGGCGCGCTGGCGGTAGCCCCAGGCCGGCCCCTGCAGCGTGGGCAGCAGCACCTCGGGCCGCACGCGCCCGATGCGTTCCAGGTTGTCTTCCAGGATGCGCTGCTTGAAAGCGATTTGCGCCGCGGCATCGGCATGCTGCATGTTGCAGCCGCCGCACACGCCGAAATGGGGACAGCGCGGCGTCACGCGGGAAGGCCCGGGGCGCAGCACCCGCTCCGCCACGGCCTGGTCGAACTGGGCCTTGCGGCGGGTGACGCGGGCGCGCACGGTTTCTCCCGGCAGGGCCCCGGCCACGAACACCACCTTGCCTTCATGGCGAGCGATGCCCTGGGCTTCATGGTCGAGGGATTCGATGCGCAGGTCGAGCAGCGGTGCCCGGTCGTCGGTGCGGTCCATGGGGTCAGGCCGGGTTGAGGTCGATCACGTGCAGCCCGGTCACGCCCTGGCGCCGGTCTTCCACGTAATGGCGCAGGGTGTGACGCACGGTGCGAAACGCGAGGTCGTCCCAGGGAATATCGGCCTCGGCGAACAGGCGCACTTCGCTGCTTTCCGGGGTGGCCTCGTGGTGGGCACCCAGCATGCGGGCGCGGAACAACAGGTGCACCTGGTTGATGTCGGGCACGCTGATGATGGTGACCAGTTCATTCACTTCCACGCGCGCCCCCGACTCCTCGAGGGTTTCGCGGGCCGCACCCTGGCGTGCGGTTTCACCGTTTTCCATGAAGCCCGCCGGCATGGTCCAGTAGCCCAGGCGCGGTTCGATGGCGCGGCGACAGAGCAGGATGCGGCCTTCCCATTCGGGCACGCAGCCCACCACCACCTTGGGGTTGCTGTAATGGATGACGTTGCAGGCCGTGCACACGTGGCGCGGCAGGTGATCGCCTTCGGGAACGGATAGCGCCACCGGCGCGCCGCAGTCGGAACAGAAATTCATGCAGGGCAGTTCCTGAAAAAAGAGCCTGGCCGGGCCGGCCAAAAACATGATTTTAAACCAGGTGCGACCCTTTGGACCGCCCCCGCGCCCGCGAGTTGCCCCCTTGAAAGCCTGCCGCCCGCCCCCATCTATCCGCCAGACTTCAACTTTTTCAATACGGGGCAACAACACCCATGAACCCAAAAGAATCCCACGCCTTCCAGGCCGAAGTGAAGCAGCTGCTGCAGCTGATGATCCATTCCCTCTACAGCAACAAGGAAATTTTCCTGCGCGAGCTGATTTCCAACGCCTCCGACGCCTGCGACAAGCTGCGCTTTGAAGCCCTGCAGGACAACGCCCTGCTGGAATCCGACCCCGACCTCAAGGTGCGCCTGAGCCTCGACAAAGCCGCCCGCACCCTCACCCTCACCGACAACGGCATTGGCATGTCGCGTGAGGAAGTGGTCACTAACATCGGCACCATCGCCAAGTCTGGCACGCGCGAATTCCTGGGGCGCCTGTCCGGCGACCAGGCACGGGACGCCGCGCTCATCGGCCAGTTCGGCGTGGGCTTCTACTCCGCCTTCATCGTGGCCGACCGCGTCACCCTCACCACCCGCCGCGCCGGCCTGCCGGCCGACCAGGGCGTGCGCTGGGAATCCACCGGCGACGGCACCTTCACCCTGGAAACCCTGGACGTGCCGGCACGCGGCACGAGCGTGACGCTGCATCTCAAGGAAGGCGAAGACACGTTCCTCGAGCCCTGGCAGATCCGTGCCATCGTGCGCCGCTATTCCGACCACATCCAGCTTCCCATCGTGATGGCACGCGAGGTCGAGGAAGGGAAGCCGGCCGAAGACGACACGCTCAACCAGGCCAACGCCCTGTGGGCGCGCCCCAAGGGCGAAATCACGGACGAGCAGTACCAGGAGTTCTACAAGCACGTGGGACACGACTTCGACGTGCCGCTCGCCTGGAGTCATGCCCGGGTGGAAGGCCGCCAGGAATACACAGAACTGCTCTACATTCCCTCCCACGCCCCGTTCGACCTGTGGGAGCGCGAGCCGCGCCACGGCGTGAAGCTGTACGTGCGGCGCGTGTTCATCATGGAAGACGCGAAAAAGCTGGTGCCCCACTACCTGCGCTTTGTGCGCGGCGTGATCGACGCGGCCGACCTGCCGCTCAACGTGTCGCGCGAAATCCTGCAGGAATCGAAGGACATCGATACCATCCGCGCCGGCTGCACCAAGAAGATCCTGGCGCTGCTGGAAGACCTGGCCCGGAACCAGCCGGAAAAGTACCGCACCTTCTGGACCGAGTTCGGGCGCGTGTTCAAGGAAGGTGCGGGCGAAGAGACCGCCAACAAGGACAAATGGGCGGGCCTGCTGCGCTTTGCCACCACCCACACCGACCAGGAGGCCCAGACGGAATCCCTGGCGGACTACATCGGGCGCATGAAGGAAGGCCAGAAGGCCATCTACTACGTGACGGCCGACAGCTTTGCCGCCGCGAAGAACAGCCCGCACCTGGAAATTTTCCGTAGCAAGGGCATTGAAGTGCTGCTGCTGTCCGACCGCGTGGACGAATGGGTGGTGTCGCACCTGGACACCTTCGAAGACAAGCCGCTGCAATCCGTGACCAAGGGCGACCTGGATCTGGGTGACCTGGGCGAAGCGGAAAAGAAGATCGAAACGCCCCAGGAGGAAACCCTGAAGCCGCTGCTGGACGCCATGAAAACGGCGCTGGGCGACAAGGTCAAGGACGTCCGCCTGAGCCACCGCCTGACCGAATCGCCGGCCTGCCTGGTGTCGGATGCCGGCGCCCTGTCCGGCAACCTGGAACGCCTGCTCAAGGCCGCGGGGCAGCAGGTGCCCCATGCCCAGCCGATCCTGGAAATCAACCCGGAGCACCGGCTGATCGTGCGCCTCAAGCTGGAAACCGACGCGGCGCGGGTGGCCGACTGGAGCCAGCTGCTGTTCGATCAGGCGCTGCTGGCCGAAGGCGGGCAGCTGGAAGACCCGGCGACTTTCGTGAAACGCCTCAACCAGCTCCTGGTGCAGTGATGCCGGCGTGCGGGCCCATGGCCTTGAGCCAGAGCAGGCCCGCCACCGTTTTGGCGTCGTTGATGATGCCTTCCGCGATCCAGCGGTAAGCCTGTTCGAGAGGAACCGGCACGGTTTCGAGGAACTCCTCGTCATCGCGCCGGTGCGCATCGTATTCCAGTCCTTCCGCCAGGAAAAACTCGATCCGTTCCGTGGAGTAGGCGATGCACAGGTCCAGGCCGGCCAGGCGGTGCCAGCGCTGCGCCCGGTACCCGGTCTCCTCCAGCAGTTCGCGCCGGGCAGCCGCCAGCGGCGATTCACCCGGGTCGAGCTTGCCAGCCGGAATTTCGTAGTAATGACGGCGGTTGGGATAGCGGAACTGGTATTCCATCAGGACCGTGTCGCGGTCCAGCAGCGGAATGATGGCGGCGGCGCCATGGTGCACGATGTATTCGCGCACCGTGGTCTGTCCGTCGGGCAGCCGCACCGTGTCCTGGCGCACGTCCAGCAGCTTGCCCCGGTAAACCTGCCGGGATTCGATCGGGTGTTCGGTGAAGTCGTGCGGCAGTGCGGGAAACTCTGCCATGCGCGTCATCCCCGCATGGACTGCGTGATCGACGCGAGGCACAGGTCGATCAGCGGCTGGGGCAGGATGCCCAGCACCAGCACGGCCATCGCATTGAGCCCGATGAGGATGCGGTGGTCGGCTTCCGCCACAATGGGCGTGCTGTCTTCCGGCTCATCCATGTACATGAGCTTGATGACGCGCAGGTAGTAGAACGCGCCGATGAGGGACATCAGCACCGCCACCACCACCAGCCAGGTCATGCCGGCATCCAGCACGGCGCTCAGCACCGACAGCTTGGCAAAGAAACCCACCGACACCGGCACACCGGCCATGGAAATCATGATGAGCAGCATCAGGAAAGCCACCCAGGGGTTGCGCTTGTTGAGTCCCTTGAAGTCGTCCAGCTGATCGGCTTCAAACCCTTCGCGTCCGAGCAGCAGGATGATGCCGAAAGCCCCCAGGCTCATGAGCACGTAGGCCACCACGTAGAACATGGCGGCGGCAAAGCCGCCGAGCGAACCCGACAGGATGCCCAGCAGCAGGAAGCCCATGTGGGAAATGGTGGAATAGGCCAGCATGCGCTTGATGTTGGTCTGGGCGATGGCGGTGACGTTGCCCACCAGCATGGACAGCACGGATACGATGATGAGCATGGACTGCCAGTCCGACACCAGGGAGCCCAGCGCGCCTACCAGCAGGCGCATGAAGAAGGCGAAGGCGGCGATCTTGGGCGCGGTACTCACGAACAGCGTGACGGCCGTGGGCGCGCCTTCATAGACGTCCGGCACCCACATGTGGAACGGCACGACCCCCAGCTTGAAAGCGAGCCCGGCCACCACGAACACCAGGCCGAACACCAGGATGGCGGGATCAGCCGATCCCGACTGGATGGCGTTGGCGACCAGCCCCATCTGCAGCGACCCGGTGGCGCCATAGAGCATGGACAGCCCGTACAGCAGCAGGCCGGACGCAAGCGCCGCCAGCACGAAATATTTCATGGCCGCTTCGGTGGACTGGGCGGAATCGCGTTGCAAGGCGATCAGGGCGCACATGGACAGCGACAGCAGCTCGAGGCCCAGGTACAGCACCAGGAAATGGTTGGCGGACACCATCACCATGATGCCCAGCAGCGCAAACAGGATGAGCACATAGAATTCGCCGCGGAACAGCCCGCGCTGCTGGTTGTAGCTGCGCGAGTAGGCCAGCATCAGGGCCACCGCCAGCACGGCCACCAGCTTGAGGGTGCGCCCCATGGGGTCGTCCACGAACATGCCGCCGAAAGTGGTGAGCGGCGCGCCGGTGGCGCCCAGCACCAGGAACCCGGCCGTGCCCACCAGGGCAAGCTGGGTGTAGGCGTAGGTGAGGAAGCGGTGGGTTTCCGACACGAACAGGTCCGCGATCAGGATGGCCGACAGGGCCGCCAGCAGGAACATTTCCGGATAAACCGGCACCAGGTTGGGGGTGGCGAAAGTCATCATCGCTCCATCAGAACTTCGTGGTCGAGACTTGCTCGAGCAGCTGTTGCACCGAGGCATGCATGGTGTCGGTGAGCGGTTTCGGATACAGGCCCATGGCCAGCACCAGGAGCGCCAGCACGGCCAGGAACAGGGTCTCGCGGCAGTTGATATCCTTGAGGCCGGCCACATGGTCGTTGGCCACTTCGCCGAACACCACGCGCTTGTACATCCAGAGGGTGTAGGCCGCGCCGAACACCAGGGTGGTGGCCGCCAGCGCCGCATACCAGAAGTTGACCTGGATGGCTGCCAGGGTCACCACGAATTCGCCGATGAAGCCGCTCGTGCCCGGCAGGCCGGCATTGGCCATGGCAAACAGCATGAAGAAGGCAGCGAACTTGGGCATGGAGTTCACCACGCCGCCGTAATCGGCAATCTGGCGGGTGTGCATGCGGTCATAGAGCACGCCGATGCACAGGAACATGGCGCCCGACACGAAGCCGTGGGAAATCATCTGCAGCAGCCCGCCTTCCATGCCCAGGGCGTTGAACATGAAAATCCCCAGGGTGACGAAGCCCATGTGGGAAATGGAGGAATAGGCCACCAGCTTCTTCATGTCGCCCTGCACCAGGGCCACCAGGCTGATGTACACCACCGCGATGAGCGAAAGCGCGATCATGACGCCGGAAAGGGCGTGGCTCGCGTCCGGCGTGATGGGCAGGTTGAAGCGCAGGAAACCGTAGGCCCCGATCTTGAGGGTGATGGCCGCCAGGATCACGGAACCGCCGGTGGGCGCTTCCACGTGGGCATCCGGCAACCAGGTGTGCACCGGCCACATGGGCACCTTCACCGCGAAGGACAGGAAGAAGGCAATGAAGATCAGGATTTGCACGCCCAGCGGCAGCGGCAGCATCTGGAACTTGAGGATTTCAAAGGAGCCGCCGGCCTCGAAGTACAGGTAGATGAAGGCCGCCAGCATGAGCAGCGAACCCAGCAGCGTGTACAGGAAGAACTTGATGGCGGCATACACGCGGCGCGGCCCGCCCCA
>JAGWTQ010000075.1 GCA_028868905.1 Betaproteobacteria bacterium | reverse complement strand
AGTCAGGCAGGTTTTCGGCCTGGGCCCAGCCCAGCCAGGCGCTCAGGACGAATGCAAAGAATACTGCAACACGCTTCATGGATGACTGCTCCGGAGGTTGATGACGGATTGGCCGATCTGCTTGATCGACGCCAAGGGGACTTCACCGACCGCGGTGATCTGCCGGTCGTCGCGCCGGGCTGAATAGTAACTCAGCGCGTTGGGCAGCATTTCGACGCGGTCGGGACGCGGCGCCTCGCCTTCCGCCGGTTCGATGAACACGGACACGGTCGACAACCCGTCCGAATAGACCAGGTGGGTCATGGCGGCATTGTGCCCGGGCATCGGGCGGCGCACTTCCACGATCTTGTGAAAGCCTGGCGGTGCGTTGGACACCACCCAGCCGGAATGGTCGGCTTCCGGCCCCAGGGACGGCACGCTGTCCTGGCGCCAGTTGTCTGTGCCGGGAAAGGCCGGCCTGAACTGGGCAGGGTCGGGATGTCCGCCGATGGTCACGGCCGTGAACACGGACATCTGGATCGGTTCGCCGTGCGGCCCCAGGGTAACGGCGCGCAGCAGCAGGCTGGTGGCGGCATCGGCACAGAATTCATGACCATAGCGCAGGGGATCGCGCGGGCGCAGCGCGATCACGTGGCAATCGTGCCCGGCCACGCGATCCTGGCCCACCACCGAAATGTCGTAATTGTCGCTGTAGGTTTCAAATGGCGGCGCGATCAGCGCCGGAAAGAAATGACGGCTTTCTGCGCGCTGCAGGCGAATGGCGTGGACATCGGGAAAATAGCAGCGCATTTCGTCGTTGAGGCGGATGATCTCCCGTGGCGGTCCATCCAGCGTGTCGATGCGGGTTTTTTCCTGGCCGCGCTCGAAGGTGTGCACCACGCGTGAAGCTTCCATGCCCCCCTCGTGCTGAAACACGAAAATGCCGGAATAGGACAGTTGCTGCGCGGCCGTGGCCAGCTGGCCCAGCAGTGCCTGGGGATCGGCCGGACGGAGCGGGTCGGGCGGGCGCGGCGGGTCGGCCCAGGCCAGCGCCGGCAGCAGCAGCAAAAGCGCGAGCCCGAGCGGGAGCGGCTTCTTCATCGGCCGGCACCCGTTTCGGCGGCGTAATCCACGGTCTGGAAGCCGGAAATGGGCGACCACTGGCGATGCATGGCCACGTAGGGTTTCATTTCAGCCGCGACGGGAGCGGCAGAAGCCAACTGGGCCGGCGCAGCCACCGGGTTCACGGCCAGTGCGGGGCCCTGGGCGGGCTCCTGGTAACGCTGGAACGTCCAGGTGGAGACGGCCACTGCGCCCACGGCCGCAGCCACTGCCAGCCAGCGCGCCGGGGCCCTGGGCGCCTTGCTGCGCGACGCAGGGGCAAGCACTGTGGGCTCCTGGGCCATGGCCTGCGCCACGCGTTCGCCCAGGCAGGTCGGCTGGATGCCGCTTTCGCGCAACAAGTCGCCGATCAGGTGGTATTCGTTCCACACGCGCGGCATGTCGCCGTCGCTGCGCCACTGCGCCAGCAGGGCGGCCTCGTGTTCCGGGTCCAGCTCGCCGTCCATCAGGGCGGACAGATGTTCGCGATTCATTACCATCTCCTGTCTTTCGATACGTCCAGCTGCGGACGCAGGCGCTCGGCAATCGCTTCGCGCGCCCTGAATATCCGGGAACGGACGGTGCCGATCGGGCAGTTCATGACCGAAGCGATCTCTTCATAACTCAAACCTTCGATTTCACGCAATCGGATGGCCGTGCGCAACTCCTCCGGCAAGGCTTCCATGCTGGCATTGACCGTTTCGGCGATCTGGCGGCTCATGAGCTCGGCTTCGGGCGTGTTGACGTCATGCAGCAGCTCCGCATCTTCGAACTGTTCCGCTTCTTCGGTGGCCACGGCCGTCCGGGTGGGCGCACGCCGACCCTGGGCCACCAGAAAATTCTTGGCCGTGTTGACGCCGATGCGGTAAAGCCAGGTGTAAAAGGCACTGTCGCCGCGAAAGGACGGGAGAGCCCGGTAGGCCTTGATGAACGCTTCCTGCGTCACGTCTTCGGCTTCGCCCGTATCCCGTACCAGCCGGCCCACCAGGCGAGCGAGCTTGCGCTGGTATTTGGCCACCAGCATTTCAAAAGCGCGCTTGTCACCCAACTGGGCTCGCTCAACCAGTGCCTGGTCGATTTCACGTTCTGTCATGCCACTCCCGGCAGTGAGGATGAGTCTGTCCTGCTGCGACGCCGGAAGGGGGGCGGCTTTGCGCCGCACCGGACCTGGCGTCACACTGACTCTACTGAGTGTACTATACAAGGGCGCATAGCCCGGCATTGTGCGATCGGCGCTCATGCCGGTGTTGACCGCGGCAGCCGCGAATTGGTTCCGAAAACCGCGCCCCGGGTGCCCGCTTTCCAATTTTTAGAACCGTTCAAACATCAGGAGACCATGTCCACTCCCCTGCGCACCCTGACCGACATCCGGGCGGCAGAGCGGCTGGCGCTCGCCGCACTGCCGGCCCAGGCCCTCATGCAGCGCGCCGGCCAGGCTGCGGCGGCCTGGATTGCAGCGCATTTTCCCGCCACGGGACCGGTGTGGGTGCTGGCCGGACCGGGCAACAACGGCGGCGACGGCTGGGTGGTGGCCCAGGCCCTTGCCCAGGCAGGATACGACGCGCTGGTGCTGTGCGCGGACCCGCAAGCCCCCCTGCCGCCGGATGCCGCCTGGGCGCGCCAGCGCTGTCTGGACACCGGAGTTCCTGCAGCCCGCGCGTGGCCCGGCCATGCCCGGCCCGGGCTGATCGTGGATGCCCTGTTCGGCATCGGCCTCACGCGCCCTCCCGCAGCGCCCTACGAGGACTGGATCCGGCATTGCAACACGGCCGCCTGCCCGGTGCTATCCCTCGACGTGCCCAGCGGCCTGCAGGGCGACAGCGGCGTGGCTTTCGAGCCGGCCGTGCGCGCCACCCATACCCTCACCTTTCTGGCCGACAAACCGGGACTGCACACGGCAGACGGCCCCGACTACAGCGGCACCGTGGTGGTGCTCGTCCTGGACGTGCCGGTACCGGGGCGCGGCGCCTTGCTGGAACCCGCCGATTTTGCGGCCCTCTGGCCGCGCCGGCGCCGCAATACCCACAAAGGTCAATTTGGCGCCGTGGGCGTGCTGGGGGGATCGCCTGGCATGGCGGGCGCGGCGTTGCTGGCCGCCGAAGCCGCCCTCAAATGCGGCGCCGGCCGCGTCTGGCTGGCACCGCTCGACCCTGCCCTGAGCGCGGCGCAGGTGGCCCTGCGCTGCCCGGAACTGATGGGGGCAACGCCCGATGCGCTGCTCGCCCAGCCCGCGCTCACGGCCCTCGTGATCGGGCCCGGGCTGGGACAATCACCCCAGGCGGCGGCGCTGCTGGAACAGGCCCTGGACCTCCCGTGCGCCCTCGTGCTGGATGCCGATGCCCTCAACCTGCTGGGGGGCCATCCCGCATGGGCGGATCGCGTGCGAGCGCGCGGCGCCCCCACCCTTCTCACACCCCACCCGGCGGAAGCGCGCCGCCTGCTGCCGGAAACGGCCGGCATGGACCGAGTGAGCGCCGCCCTCGCCCTCGCCTCCCGTTACCGCAGCCTGGTAGTACTCAAGGGCTGCGGCAGCGTGCTGGCTGAACCGGAAGGCGACTGGTGGATCAACGCCAGCGGCAACGCCGGACTGTCCGCGCCCGGCATGGGCGACGTGCTGGCCGGTGCCCTGGGCGCGCTGCTGGGCCAGGGGCTGTCCCCGGTGCAGGCCCTTCAGCTCGCGGTCCATGCGCACGGAACGGCCGCTGACGCTTGCGTGGCAGCCGGCCGGGGCCCGCTGGGGCTGACCGCGTCGGAAGTGACGGATGCCCTGCGTCAGCAGCTGAACAGCCGTTTATAATCAGCCCTTTCCACTTTCCACCGAAGGACGATTTCATGAGCGAGCGGGATACCATGGCCTACGACGTGGTCATCGTCGGCGCCGGCCCCTCCGGCCTCTCCTGTGCCATCCGGCTCAAGCAACTGGCCACCGAACAGGGACGCGACCTTTCAGTGTGCGTTCTGGAAAAAGGGTCGGAAGTGGGCGCCCATATCCTGTCCGGCGCCGTCATGGAAACACGCGCCCTGGACGAGCTGTTTCCCGACTGGCAAAAGCGCGGCGCCCCATTGCGCACGCCGGTAACGGAAGACCAGTTCCTCCTGCTGGGAGCAAAACGCGCCTGGCGCCTGCCCACCCCGCCGCACATGAGAAATCACGGCAATTACATCGCCAGCCTGGGCGAAGTCTGCCGTTGGCTGGCGGCGGAAGCCGAAGGGCTGGGCGTGGAAATCTACCCCGGCTTTGCCGCAGCGGAAATCCTTGAAGATGACCAGGGCCGGGTGGTGGGCGTGGCCACCGGCGACATGGGACTGCTCAAGGACGGCTCGCCTGGCCCCCGCTTCCAGCGCGGCATGGCCCTCATGGCGCGGCAGACGGTCTTTGCCGAAGGCTGCCGCGGTTCACTCACGCGCCGGCTCGTGGAACGCTTCGGACTCAACCGCGACAGCAGCCCGCAAACCTACGGCCTGGGCCTCAAGGAAATCTGGGAAATCGACCCTGCCCGCCATGTCGCCGGCCGCGTGGTGCACACCGTGGGCTGGCCGCTCGACAACGCCACCTACGGCGGCTCCTGGCTCTACCACCTGGCCGACAACCAGATTTCCGTGGGTTTCGTGGTCGGGCTCGACTACCGCAACCCTTACCTGAGCCCTTTTGAGGAATTCCAGCGCTTCAAGACCCACCCGGCCATACGCCCGCTGTTCGAAGGGGGCCGGCGCATCGCCTATGGCGCGCGCGCGCTTTCCGAAGGCGGCTGGCAATCCATTCCGCGCCTCACCTTCCCCGGCGGCCTGCTGGTGGGAGACACGGCCGGCTTTCTCAACGTGCCCAAGATCAAGGGCAGCCACACCGCCCTCAAGTCCGGCATGGTGGCGGCCGAAGCCCTGGCTGCGCATCTCGCCGCCGGCGATGCCTCCGAATGCGAAGACTATCCGCGTCGCCTGCGCGAATCCTGGGTGTGGGACGAACTGTATCAAGTGCGCAACGTCCGCCCCGGCTTCCATTGGGGACTGTGGGGCGGACTTGTCCATGCGGCCGTGGACACCTGGCTGCTGCGCGGACGCGCCCCCTGGACCCTGCGCCATCGCCCTGACCACGCGCAGCTCAGGCCGGCCGCGGCCTGCGCCCCCATCGACTATCCCAAGCCCGACGGGCGCCTCACCTTCGACCGCCTCTCTTCCGTGTTCCTCACCAACACGGCCCACGAGGAAGACCAGCCCACGCACCTCACCCTGCGCGATCCCGAGGTTGCCATCCGGATCAACCTGAAGGTGTATGATGCACCTGAAACCCGTTACTGCCCCGCGGGGGTGTACGAGATCGTACGGGAGGCCACGGGCCCGCGTCTGCAGATCAACGGTCAGAACTGTATTCATTGCAAAACTTGTGACATCAAGGATCCCACCCAGAATATCCGATGGGTGGTGCCTGAGGGGGGGAGCGGTCCCAACTACCCCAACTTGTAACTCCACTGGTTAGGGAGGAGCTGCGATGAACAGTGTCAAAACAATTCTCAAAGAAAAACCTTCAACGTTCTGGGCGATCCAGCCCCACGCCAAAGTCATCGACGCGTTGCGCCTGATGGCCGAAAAAAATGTGGGCGCTCTCATGGTCATGGACAACGACCAGCTCGTGGGCATCATTTCCGAGCGCGATTACGCCCGCAAAGTGGCCCTCATGGGCAAAACCTCGGTCGATACGCCGGTGTCCGACATCATGGAATCGCCCGTCTGGACCGTAACGCCGCAGCAGACCCGGGAAGACTGCATGGCGCTCATGACGGCCAAGCGCATCCGTCACCTGCCGGTGATGGACGGCGGGCGCGTGGTGAACATCCTGTCCATCGGCGACCTGGTCAAGGATGCCCTCAGGGAGCAGGAACAAACCATTCATCAACTGGAAAGTTACGTCAACAGCTGACAGACCGAAGGAGGCCATTGCCCATGATCCAAGTCCAAGACCTGCTTTCTGCCAAGCCCGGCGGCCACTGGTCCATCGCGCCCGATGCCAAGGTGATCGAAGCGTTGCGCCTGATGGCCCAGAAAAACGTGGGAGCCCTGATGGTGATGAAGGACGGGCGTCTCGTCGGGATGCTGTCCGAGCGGGATTACGCTCGCAAGGTGGCGCTGATGGGGAAAACGCCGGTGGAAACACCGGTCTCGGACATCATGGCCTCTCCCGTGGTCACGGTCACGCTGGACCAGACGCTGGAAGACTGCATGACCATCATGACGGAAAAACGCATGCGCCACCTGCCGGTGGTGAACGGCGAGCGCGTGGTGGGCCTGCTGTCCATCGGCGACCTGGT
>JAGWTQ010000074.1 GCA_028868905.1 Betaproteobacteria bacterium | reverse complement strand
AGCTTGAGTCCCGATTCCACCATTTTGCGCATCAGGTCGAAGGAGTGCACGTCGATCTTGGGCCGTTTTTCCTGCTCTTCGCCCGCCAGGAAACGCTCGATGCCTTCCGCCGCGATGGCGCCATGGCCGATGGCGGTGGTGAGCAGGTGCGGGCGGATGATGTCGCCGCCGGCAAACACGCCGGGCTTGCCCTGCACCTGGTAGTTGCGGTCGGCCGCCACGGCGCCGCGCCCGCTGTCGAATTCCTCCAGGCCTGAAAAATCCACGGCCTGGCCGATGGCGGACACGATGAGGTCGGCCGGAATGGCTTCTTCCGTCTCCGGCAGCACCTTGAGTTCCAGCTTGCCGCCCACGAATTTCGCTTCGCACTGCGCCACGCGCAGGGCGGTGGCGCGGCCGTCGTCGCCGCGCGTGATGCCCACCGGCACCAGGCCGCCGCGGATGGCGATGCCTTCCGCCAGGGCCTGCTCCACTTCATGGCGGTTGGCCTGCATCTTGTCCACCGCAAACACCGAAGTGAGGGTCACGTCGCAACCGCTGCGGGCCGTGGCTTCTGCCACGTCCTGGGCCAGCCGCCCGGCAATGGCGCGTTCCGTATCCACCGGCTTGGCGTTCTTGATGTGACCCAGGCGACGGGCCACGGTGGCCACGTCGATGGACGTGTCGCCGCCGCCCACCACCACCACGCGCTTGCCCACATGCTTGAGGCGTCCGTCGTTGAAGGCGCGCAGGAAGGCGGTGGCAGTCACCACGTTGGGCGCTTCGCTGTCGGGCGACGGCAGGGCGCGACCGGACTGGGCGCCCATGCCCAGGAACACGGCGTCGAATTCGCTGCGCAGCTGCTCCATGGTGACGTCGCGTCCGATGCGGCAATTGAGGCGCGCGCTCACGCCCAGGTTGAGGATGCGCTGGATTTCAGCGTCCAGCACGTCGCGCGGGGTGCGGAACCCCGGAATGCCGTAGCGCATCATGCCGCCCAGATGCTCGTGCTCGTCGAACACGGTGACGGCATGCCCCTTGAGGGCCAGCTGGTAGGCGCAGGACAGTCCGGCCGGCCCGCCGCCGATGACCGCCACTTTCTTGCCGGTCTGGTGCTCGGGCGCGCTGTACTGGAGGTTGTTGGCCACCGCGTACTCGCCCAGAAAATGTTCCACCGAGTTGATGCCCACGTGGTCTTCCACTTCGTTGCGGTTGCAGCCCGACTCGCAGGGTGCGGGACAGACCCGCCCCATCACGGAAGGAAACGGATTGGATTCCGTCAGCACGCGCCAGGCGAATTCCTGCCAGGGCATGCCCGCCGGCGGCTTTTCCATGCCGCGCGCGATCTGCAGCCAGCGCCGGATGTCCTCGCCTGCCGGGCAGCTGCCCTGGCAGGGCGGCGTGGCCTGGATGTAGGTGGGGCACTTGTGGGTGTAGCTGGCCTGGAAGATCTTTTCGCGCCAGGCATGCGTTTCTTCCTGCCCGTCCTTGTAGCGGCGGAACGTCAGCTTGGTTTCGTCGTGTTCTGGAATGTCTGGCATGGCAGTCTCCGAATGCTTGCTTATTGCTTGGGACCCAGCAGGATGGCGTTGCTCACGAGCTGGTGCACACCGCCCACCACGCGCCGGTCAAAGTTGTAATAGGGCAGCACCTTGCTGAACTGCGCCTTGCAGATGGCGCAGATGGTGGCCATGAAGTTGACGCCGTGGGTCTGGGCCACTTCCTGCAGCGCTTCCATGCGCGGCAGCGCGCCTTTCACCCGCAGGTCGATGAGGTCGTCCGTGAGCAGCCCCCCGCCTCCGCCGCAGCAGAAGGTTTTTTCACGGATGGTGTTTTCGGGCATTTCCACGAAATGGTTGGCCACCGCGCGGATGATGTTGCGCGGGATTTCAAACTGCCCGCCCATGAGGTCACCCATGCGCGAGCCGCGCGCCACGTTGCAGGAATCGTGGAAAGTGACCACGTATTGGTCGTTGGCCGACTTGTCGAAGCGCAGCGCGTCGCGTTCGATCAGGTCCCAGGTAAATTCGCAGATGTGCGTGGGCTGGCGGTAGCGTCCATCCAGCTGGCGCTGCAGCTGCAGCGCGAAGGGATCTTCCGCCCCCGCGCCGATGCCGGTCAGGGTGTTCCAGAAACTGTAGGCCACGCGCCAGGCATGGCCGCATTCCCCCACGATGATGCGCTTCACGCCCAGTTCCAGCGCCGCTTCGCGGATGCGCAGCGCGATCTTGCGCAACTGGTCGTAGTTGCCGATGAAAAGGCCGAAGTTGCCCGCTTCCGACGCTTTGGAGGAGAGGGTCCAGCTGATTCCGGCGGCATGAAACACTTTTGCATACCCGATCAGGCTATCGATGTGCGGTTCGGCGAAAAAATCGGCGGAAGGGGTGATGAGCAGCACTTCGGCGCCCTGCACGTCGATGGGGAAGCGCACGTCCACGCCCGTGTCTTCCTTCACGTCCTCTTCCAGGCCCTGCAGGGTGTCGATCAGCGCCGGCCCGGGCAGCCCCAGGTTGTTGCCGATGCTGTGCACCTTGCCGATGATCTCGTTGGTGTATTTCTGCCCGTAGCCCACGGTGTCCAGGATTTCGCGCGCCGCCATGGTCACTTCGGCGGTGTCGATGCCGTAGGGGCAGAACACGGAACAGCGCCGGCATTCCGAGCACTGGTTGAAATAGGTGTACCACTCGTCCAGCACGTCGCGCGTCAGGTCGCGCGCACCCACCAGCTTGGGGAACAGCTTGCCGGCCACCGTGAAGTAGCGGCGATAGACGCTGCGCATGAGGTCCTGGCGCGCCACCGGCATGTTCTTGGGATCCTGCGTGCCGATGAAATAGTGGCACTTGTCGCTGCAGGCGCCGCAATGGACGCAAGCGTCCATGTACACCTTGAGGGAGCGGTACTTTTCCAGCAGCTCGCCCATTTTGCCAATGGCACGGTCGTGCCAGTCGTCCACCAGCTGCCCGGGAAAGCCGATGGCGGTCTGGATTTTTTCATTGGCCACGAAGGAGCGCACGTCCTTCATGGCATCCGGCTTCAGTTCCGGAATGATGGGAATGACGCGCAGCGGAGGCGCGACGACGGTTTCAGCCACGGGGCCCCTCCCCTTCGTAACGGGCCGCCGCCCAGGACGACAGGTGGCGGTGCTCGCGCGGGTTGTCCACCTGGTTGCGGGTGGGCGAGAAGAATACGCCAGGGGCGTGCAGCAGCTTGCTGAAAGGGAAGATCAGCAGCAGCAGCGCCACGCAGGACAGGTGCAGCACCAGCAGCGCGCTGTCCGGAAAGGGCTGGAATGACAGCTGCAGCCAGCCTTCAAAAAAACGCTTCACGGCCACCACGTCGGGGTGGTCGATGAATTTCATGGAGAGGCCGGAAAGTGCGATGGCCAGCAGCAGCACCAGCATGAGGTGGTCGGAGGGGGTGGAAATGTAGCGGATGCGCTGCACGAACAGGCGCCGCGCCCACAGCCCGGCCAGTCCCAGCGCCATGGCGAACCCGGCGTAGATGCCGAAAGGCTGGACAAGATCCACCCAGCCCCAGACGGGTTCGGTGAAATAGCGCAGGTGGCGCGCCAGCACCAGGGCCAGGCCGAAATGGAACAGGATGCCGAAGCCCCAGATCCAGAGGTTGGCCTTGAACAGGCTTTCAAACAGCAGCACTTCGCGCGCCATGCGCAACACCACCCCGCTGCGCGTGGTGGGGGCCGGCGTGGTGGGGATCTTGAGCGGCGCCGGCGTGCGGGCATAGCCCGCAATCCGGTACAGCAGGCCGCCTGCGAACACCAGGACCGCCAGGTAGAACAGCAGCGCCATCAGCGTGCCGGCCATGGCCGCGCCTTGGGGCTCAGACGCAACCCGTGGGCTTGGGCAGGCCGGCGATCTTGCAGGCCTGCTTGGCCGGGCCGTAGGGGAACAGCTCGTACAGGTACTGGCTGTTGCCTTTTTCCGGTCCCAGCTTCTTGCCGATGGCCTTGGTCAGCACGCGCACGGCCGGAGCGATCTGGTATTCGTCGTAATAACCGCGCAGGAAATCCACCACTTCCCAGTGCTGCTCGGACATGGCCACGTTTTCGGTCTTGGCGATGTAGTCAGCCACGTCCTTGTTCCAGTCCGCCAGGTTGACGAGATAGCCTTCCTCGTCGGTTTCGTAGGATTTTCCGTTGACTTCGATGTTGGGCATTGCTCTCTCCTCGTTGTAGTCGTTATAGCCAGGACTGGCAGGTCTTGTTCCGGGCCACCAGGTCGACGAACCCGGCGTAATCCACCGGGGTGATGCCGTCGATCAGGCGGTCGGCCAGTCCGCGCGCTTCCAGGTCGGGCCCCAGGGCGAAGACGCGGAAGCGCTTCATGATGTCGCGCATGAAGTTGTCCGCCACCGTGCCCGAGCTGGCGGCATAGACCCCGTCCTCGATCAGCAGCAGGTCGCCGCCCGGCGCCACCTGGACGCAGGAATCCAGGGCCTGGCTGGAAAAAGGGGATTTGTTCACGATATGCAGCATGCCCCTCTCCTCAGAAACTCAGGATCACGTCCTGTTCGTCCATCAATACGCCCAGGGCCTTGCGGTCCAGCACCGTGACGTCCACCAGCAGGTCGTCTTCGGTGAGGCCGCGCGCGGCGAGCGCCTCCTTTTCCACGTACAGCTTTTCGATGTCGTAGCCTTCCAGCGCCCGGTAGGTGGGCGAGAAATTCTTGGTTTCGATGCCCTTGGTCTGCTGGCCCTTGCGCAACTGGAAAACGCCGTCGTCCAGGAACGCGAGCGACACGTCCTGGTCGAAAGCGGCCGTGATCAGCACCACTTCCAGCGCCTCCAGCGCATACACCGTGCCGTAGGGCGCCTTGCGGTTGACGAACATGAATTTCTTGATGCCGGGTTCTTCGCTCATGACGGCCTCAATCTCCAAAGGTCACCAGGCGGTCGGCCTGGATGCCGGCTTCCACCAGCTGCCCCAGCCCCGAAATGCGGAAGCCGGGGGCCAGGTTTTCGTCCTTGATGCCGCGCCGCAGGGCCGCGGCCACGCACACCACGAGATCGACGCCGTGCTCTTCGGCCAGCTTGCTCCAGCGCGCCACGATGTTGCGGTCGTCCTGGGGCGGTTCGGTCAGGCGCGACGCGTTGTTGACGCCGTCGTGGTAGAAGAACACCCGGAAAATCTCATGCCCCTGGGCCAGCACCGCCTTGCAGAACAGGTAGGCGGTGTCGGACGCCTGGTGCTGGTAGGGCCCTTCGTTGACGAGGATGCCGAATTTCATGCCGACCTCAGAAGCGGATGTGGGCCGAAGCGTTCAGGTTGGCCCGCGAGCCGCGCCAGTCGTCCACCAGGTACTTGGTGAAGGGCAGTTCGGTGAGCTCGAAGAAACGCGGCCAGCCGATGCGGTCGATCCAGTCGGACAGGCGCTCCCAGGCGCGGCCGTCTTCCTTGTACACACGCAGGATGCGCTTCACCACGTCGGCCACTTCCGGCCAGCGCGGCGGGTTGTTGGGCAGGCCCGAAGCCACCATCTTCATGAAGGTGGGCTTGGCGCGCGCATTGGAGTTTTTGCCGCCCACCCAGATGGCGATCTTGGAATGGTCCGGATCGTTGATCTGCATGGGAGGGCAAGGCGGGTAACAGGCGCCGCAGCACACGCATTTTTCCTCGTCCACTTCCAGCGACGGCTTGCCGTTCACCATGGCCGGGCGGATGGCCGCCACCGGGCAGCGCGCCACCACGGCGGGACGTTCGCACACGTTGGCCACCAGGTCGTGATTGATCTTGGGCGGCTTGGTGTGCTGCACGATGATGGCGATGTCGGCCTGCCCGCCGCAGTTGATTTCGCAGCAGGACGTGGACAGGTGCACCCGGTTGGGCATCTCTTCGCGGCGGAACTCGTCGATCAGCTCGTCCATGAGCGACTTCACCACGCCGGAGGCATCGGTGCCCGGGATGTCGCAGTGCAGCCAGCCCTGGGTGTGGGCGATCATGGAAATGGAGTTGCCGGTGCCGCCCACGGGAAAGCCGTTGGCTTCCAGCTCGGCAATGAGCGGCGCCACCTTGGTCTGGTCCGCCACCATGAACTCGATGTTGGAGCGGATGGTGAAGCGCACGTGCCCTTCGGCGAAGCGGTCGGCGATGTCGCACAGCTTGCGGATGGTGTACACGTCCATCTGGCGCTGGGTGCCGGCACGCACCGACCACACGTGCTCGCCCGAATGGGACACGTGGTGCAGCACGCCCGGGCGCGGCCGGTCATGGTACTTCCAATTGCCGTAGTTCTTGAGCAGGGTCGGATGCATGAACTGCTTGTTGTCCGGCACGCCGCTTTCCACAGGGCGCCGCAGTTGGGGTTGGCTCACGGTCACTCTCCTCCGGCCGCGTGTTTGCGGGCATTGATTTTGGCCACTTCCTCGTCCCATCCATCGGTGCGCACATAGGGGTTCATGCGCGGGGA
>JAGWTQ010000073.1 GCA_028868905.1 Betaproteobacteria bacterium | reverse complement strand
GGCCAGCAATTGCAGGATTTCCCGCTCGCGTTCGGTGAGCTGCTTGAGCGAGTTCTGGTAGTCTTCCTTGGTGTTGCCCTTCTGCAGGATGCTGATCATCTTCAGGGTCATGGAGGGCGCCACCACCATTTCCCCTGAAGCCACCCGGCGGATGCCGTCCACCACGTCGTCCGGGGCCATGTCCTTCAACAGGTAGCCGCGCACGCCGGCGCGCAGGGCGGAAGCCAGGTCGGACTCCGCATCGCTCATGGTCAGAATCACCACGGGCGTCTGGTGCCCGTCCTTGCGGATCTTTTCCAGCAGCTGCAGGCCGTTGATGGGATCCATGCGCAGGTCCATCACCACCAGGTCCGGCTTCTGTTCCACCAGCAGGGTGTCCAGTTCCACCGGGCTGTCGGTGGCGCCCACCACCTGGATGCCGTAGCGGTTGGTGAGCAGTTCGGTCAGTCCGCGCCGGCACAGGCCGTGGTCGTCCACCAGGGCGACGCGCAGGGTTTCAGTGGGGGAGGGTGCGGCAGCAGTCATCATCAAAATTTCTCAAGCGGTTGGCAGGGCCAGCACGATGCGCGTGCCCACGCCCGCTGCGCTGTGGATGTCGAGCGTGGCGCCGATGCGGCGCGCACGCTCCTGCATGATGGTGAGGCCGTAATGGCCGGCGGGGGAGGTGGCGGCCGCCATGCCCAGTCCGTTGTCCGTCACTTCAAACAGCAGCAGCGGGCCTTCGCGCAGGATGGCCAGGCGTGCCTGGGTGGCGTGGGAATGCAGCACCACGTTGTTGAGCGCTTCGCGCAGCACGTGAAACACCTGCAGTTCCTGCTCCAGGGTGAGGTCGGGATGGATGCTGGGATGTGCGAACTCGAACGAGATGGAAGAGCGCGCCTTGAGGCTGTCGATGAGCATGTACAGCGCGTGGTGCAGCCCGAGCGGATCCATCTGGCTGCGGAAATGGGTGATCAGTTCGCGCACCGACTTCTGGCCGGAATCGAGCGCTTCGCCGATGTCCTCCAGGCAGCGTTCGGTGAGCGGCTGGTCGCCCGTGCGCAACGCTTCCGTCAGCACGCTCATGCGCAGGCGCCCGTAGAACAGGTTTTGCGACAGGCTGTCGTGGATTTCATTGGCGATGGCCTGGCGTTCGGCCAGCAGGTTCATGCGCTGGTTTTCACGCACCAGGCGGGCGTTTTCCAGGGTGAGCCCGATCAGTTCGGCGTAGGAGCCCAGAAGTTGGGCCGCTTCCGGCTCGATGTCGCGCGGTTCGCTGAAAAACAGGTTGAACACGCCGATGCGCTGTCCGCGAAAATCCAGGGGCACAGCCACCACGCCGCGGCAGCAGCCGCCAAAAAATGTGCCGGGGTTGCGTTCGGCACAGTAGGCGCTGCCGCCGGAATGCAGGCGGCCGGCCTGCACGGCATCCCCGCACACGCCGCAGGTGAGGTCCACGTGCGACTCTTCTTGCGTGAGCTCCGGGGGCAATCCGCGGCTGGCTCCGAGGTATAATTCAGGACCGGTGGTCGACACCAGGCGAACGGCACCACCCAATGCACCCGTCATGCGCATGATGGTGTCGAGAAACCCTTCGAGCAGGGCTTCCAGCGCCTTGTCCGGCTCGATGGGCAGTTTGCCGAATTCGGGCAGGCCGGCCAGAGGTGCATGGGCTTCAGGATGGAAACGGGGATGGTTCAAACAGCCTCCAAAACCTTGCATCATGGTGTTATTTTTGAGAATAACATACCTGTTGAAAACAATTACAATTCTAAATAGTGTTGCATTGCACAAAGCGGCCCAGGAGGGGCAACCCGCATGAAACATCTGACTCCCAAGGAAGCCCATGCGTTCCTGCAAGCCGAACCGGAAGCCGTATTCGTGGACGTGCGCAGCGAAATGGAGCACATGTTCGTGGGGCATCCGCACGGTTCGGTGCTGGTTCCCTGGATCGACGGGCCGGACTGGGACATCAACCCCAATTTCGTGGCCCACGTAAAGAAACTCGCCAGTTCCGAGCGCCCGGTGGTGCTGATCTGCCGCTCGGGAAAACGCTCCGTGGACGCGGGGCAGGTGCTGGAAAAAGCGGGCCTCTCCAAGATCTACAACGTGTTGCACGGATTCGAAGGAGACCTGGACGAACACCACCATCGCAACGCCATCAACGGCTGGCGCCATGACGGCCTGCCCTGGGGACAGACTTGAAAAACCCCCGGTGTAGCTCACATGGGTTATATCCCATACCCCGAGGGAGCTATAGACGGCTTCGCCGTAATTCACGCTAATGGCAACCATGGATGGCGTGCCCGGAACCCCCCGGGGTTGCCGGCATTACCCCCCATTCACTGAAGGAGACACTGTCACATGCAAGTCGATAAAGAACTGGACGCCCGCGGACTCAACTGCCCGCTGCCCATCCTCAAAACCAAGAAATCCCTGGCGGACATGGTCACCGGCCAGGTGCTGCGCGTGGTATCCACCGACTGCGGGTCGGTCAAGGACATGCAGGCTTTTTCCAACCAGACTGGCAACGAACTGCTGTCCACCACCGAGGCGGCCGGCGAATACGTTTTTCTGCTGAAGAAAAAATAACCGGGCCCTGAGAGAGGAGCGCACGTCGCATGAAGAAAATGGCAATCATCGCCACCAAGGGCACCCTGGACATGGCCTACCCGCCATTCATCCTGGCGTCCACGGCGGCCGCCCTGGGCTACGACGTCCAGGTGTTTTTCACCTTTTACGGCCTGCAGCTGCTGCGCCGCGACTTGTCCGACGTGAAGATCAGCCCGCTGGCCAATCCGGCCATGCCCATGCCGGTGCCCATGCCGGTGTTCGTGCAGATGCTGCCCGGCATGGAAACCATGGCCACGATGATGATGAAGGATAAGCTCAAGAAGAAAGGCGTGGCTTCCCTCGAGGAGCTGCGCAGCCTGTGCCTGGAGGCGGACGTGAAATTCATCGCCTGCCAGATGACGGTGGACCTGTTTGATTTCGAGAAAAGCGATTTCATCGACAACATCGAATATGGCGGGGCCGCCACGTTCATGGAGTTTGCCGGCGATACGGACATCTGCCTGTTCATCTGAACGGCAGGGCAGCACAAGCAGCAGAAGCACCCAAAATATTATTACGACAATAGAGGACGAGGAGACGGGCATGACCAAGCGCAGCGTGGTGCTGTCACTGGTGATTGCGGGCGGGCTGGTTTCGCCGCTGGCGCAGGCTACCAATGGCTATTTTGCAATCGGCTACGGACAGAAGTCCGTGGGCATGGGCGGCGTGGGCATCGCCCTGCCGCAGGATGCCCTGGCGGCCGCATCCAATCCCGCCGGCATGGTGTGGGTGGGCGACCGGACGGACCTGGGACTGGAATGGTTCCGCCCCACGCGCAGCAGTTCCATCACGGGCAACGGGGTGCCGGGCGTGAACGGCCAGTATGACGGCAATGCCACTCAGGATTTCTTCATTCCCGAATTCGGCTACAACCGCATGGTGAACGACCGCACGTCGCTGGGCGTGGCCGTGTTCGGCAACGGCGGCATGAACACCGACTACAGCACCAACCCCTTCGGCGTATACGCCCAGATGGGCGGGATTCCCAATCCCGGTAGCGCCGGCGTGAACCTGGCACAGATGTTTATTTCGCCCACCTGGTCCATGAAGCTCAATCCCTCCAATTCCATTGGCGTGTCCCTCAACCTGGCGTACCAGCAGTTTTCCGCCAAGGGCCTGTACGCTTTCGGCCAGATTTCCAACAACCCGTCCGCGCTCACCAACAACGGCACCGACTATTCCACCGGCTACGGCGCGCGCTTCGGCTGGACTGGCAAGGTGACTGACGCGGTCACCCTGGGCGCCACGTACCAGACCCGCACCAACATGGGCAAGCTCAGCAACTACAGCGGGCTGTTTGCCGGGCAGGGCAGCTTCGACATTCCTGCCAACTATGGGGTCGGGCTTGCGGTGAAAGCCACGCCGACCACCACCCTCGCGGCGGACGTGGAGCGTATCCAATACAGCGACGTGGGGGCCGTTGCCAACCCCATCGTTTTCCCGCCCACCGGTCCGGCCACCATGCTGGGCGGCGGCCAGGGCTCGGGATTCGGCTGGCAGGACATGACGGTGTTCAAGCTGGGCGTGAGCCACGATTTCAGCTCCACCTTTACCCTGCGCGCCGGCTGGAACCACAACAACCAGCAGATCCCTTCCACCCAGACCTTCTTCAACATCCTGGCTCCGGGCGTGGTGCAGGACCATCTCACGCTGGGGGCCACCTGGAAGCTGCCTAACAAGGGCGAGCTGACGGTGGCATACATGCACGCCATCAGCAAGACGGTCAACGGCAGCGGCTCCATTCCGGCCGGCTTTGGCGGCGGCAATGCCAACCTCACCATGTATGAGGATTCCCTCGGGATTTCCTACGGCTGGTAAACGGCTTCTCCAGGTCTGAGCTTGCGTCTGCTCAGATGCCCGCCGCTCACCCGGGTGGCGGGCTTTTTTTTTCCGATTGAGGAGGTTTTCCATGACCACCCTGTTTCGATTCCTGCTGGCGGCGATTGCCCTGACTGCTTCCATCGCCTTTGCTGACGACGCGCTGCTCAAACCCTTTTTGCTGTTTTCCAATGGGCCGGGGACGATCTCCGACAAAAGTGCCGCTGCCGAATCCGCCCTCGCGGCCCAGGGCTTTGCCGTGGCCGGTCGCTACGAGCCGTATCCCGGCGCCCTGATCCTGGTGGTGACCAGCCCCGAGCTGCTGGCCAATGCGGCCGCCTCGGAACATGGCGGCTTCGGGGCCGCGCAGCGCGTGGCCTTCACCCAGGTGGGCCGCGACATCCAGGTGAGCGCCACCAATCCGCGCTACATGGCGCAGGCCTATCGCATGAAAGGCGACCTGGGCGGCGTGGCGGACAAGCTGGGCGCGGCGCTGGGCAAAGGGGAGCCGTTCGGGGCAAAGGGGCTCACTGCCGAGCAGCTGCGCCGTTACCACTACATGTTCGGCATGGAGTATTTCACCGACCCCAGCGTGCTGGGCCATTTCGCCAGCCATGAGGCGGCGCTGGCGGCGGTGGAGAAGGGGCTGGCCGCGCACCGCACGGGCGTCACGCGCGTGGCCCGCGTGGACGTGCCGGGCGGACAGGAAACCCTGTTCGCGGTGGGCATGAAGGCACCCGAAGGCGGCTCCAAATACATGGACGACCGCTTCATCATGAGCGAAATCGATTTTCGCGACGTGAAGTCCACCGCGCACCTGCCCTACGAGCTGCTGGTGTCCGGCAACGACGTGCTGGCGCTTTATGCGCGCTTTCGCATCGCCATCGATTTTCCGGATCTGGCCATGGTGGGGGCCAACAGCTTCGTGAACATCATGCAGACGCCGGGTGCCATCGAAACGGCGCTGAAGGAGACGGTCAGTCCCTGATGCGGTCGAGATAGCGCGCGCGGTAGAGCAGGCGCGGGTGCTGCGGATCGTCGCGGAAGGCGCTGCGGTCGTGCAGCACGTTGTTGCACAGCAGCCCCATGCCGGGCTCCAGGTGCACCCGGAACACCGCGCTTTGCGGCGGATGTTCCAGCAGGTCTTCCAGCGCCGCCACCGCCGCGCGCGTGCGCTCATCCGCTTTCCAGGCGATGCTGCGCGTGCGCGCCGTGTAGCGCATGTGCAGGCGGCCCTCGCCCGTCACTGAAAACACCGGGCCCGCCTGCGGCGGGCGCACGCCGTCCTGTTCGTCCACCCGTTCGGGAATGACCATGGCGTCCGCTTCCATGAGGGCGCGGATGTGTTCGGGGTCGCGCTCGCGCAGGTGCAGGTAGGCCAGTTCGTGGTCCATCAGGCGGTTTTCTCCGCCCGATGGGGCATTGCGCACGCAGTGCAGCAGCATGCCCTGGATGAGGCGCTCGGGCGGATTGTAGTAGCCATCCGTGTGCCACTTGATGGCGCGGTCGGTGTAGGGAATGTAGGTGACGGCGGTGCCGGTGCCGTGCACGCTGATGCGCGACAGGCCGTCCTCTTCGGACAGCCAGTTGGCGTCCAACTGGCGCAGCCCGAACTGGGCCCCCAGTTGGCGCGGCACCTGCGGGTCGTCGCCAGTGACGGGGCTTTGGTAAATGGCCATGTTGCAGCGGTGCACGCGCGCCAGCAGCGCCCCGTGCTCGGCAGGGGTGAGGGCGCGCGGATCGCGCACGGTCACGATCAGGTCATCGGCGCGCAACGGGCGCTCGTCCAGCTTGCGCGCACGCCATTCGGCGTAGGTGCGGGGGTCGGCCAGGTCGAAGGGGGAGGCCACGCTCACTCCGGGCAGGTGACGGAGCCGGTCTGGGGCGGAGGAGGGGGTTGCCCGTCAAACAGGTTGGCGAAGGCCTTTTCCAGGGTTTCCATGGCTTCCGGCGCTTCGATGCTCATCATCTGGTCCGCCACCCATTGCTGGTCGGGGCC
>JAGWTQ010000016.1 GCA_028868905.1 Betaproteobacteria bacterium | reverse complement strand
TACAAGGAAGCCAAGATCAAGTAAGCGGTGCCTGAAAGATTCCGTTCAAAGCAAAAGCCCCGGACCTCCGGGGCTTTTGCTTTTCGGCTGCCGGCCAACCTCACTGCATCATGCCGGCCGCCACGGTGTCATTGGTCACTTCGTCGATGAGGATGAAACTGCCATTGGGACGGTTGGTCTCGTAGGCATCGAAAGCGAGCGGCTGTTGCACCCGGAAGGTGGCACGCACGATGTCGTTCATGGCCACCTGGGAAGGCGCAGGCACCTGCGCCGACGTATTGACGTCGAGTTTGCAGGCCACCTCCCCCACTTTCGCCTGCACCGTGCGCGTGCCATGGCGCAGCAGCAGGCGCCGGGAAGGGTCGAATGGCGTGGCGGAAAACCAGCACACCAGGGCCTCGAAGCTTTTCTCGCAGCGCGGCGGACATTCGCGGGCGGCAATCGTATCCCCCCGTGAAATGTCCACCTGGTCTGCCAGGGTCAGGGTGACCGACTGTCCGGCGCGCGCATCGCGCAGGGGCCCATCGTAAGTCTGGATCGATGCCACGGTGCTGGAAACGCCCGCCGGAAGAATCACCACGGAGTCGCCCACGGCAATGGTGCCGGACTCGATGCGGCCCTGGAATCCGCGCCGCTCCACCCCGTCGTCCTCCTCGCCCAGGCGCTCCACCCGCTGCACGGGAAAGCGGAACGGCGCATGCACCAATGCCGCATCCACCGGTGCCCGTTCCAGCACCTGCAGCAACGTGGGGCCCTTGTACCAGGACAAGCCCTCTCCGCGCTCCACCACCATGTCGCCTTCCAGGGCGCTCATGGGCACAGGCACGATTTCCGAGAAACCGAGCGGATCGGCAAAGGCCAGGAAGTCGTCGCGCACGCGCGAAAACACCGCTTCGTCATAGCCCGCCAGATCCATTTTATTGACGGCCAGCACCACCTGCGAAATGCCCAGCAGGCGCACCAGGTGCGCGTGCCGGCGGGTTTGCGGCAGCACCCCGCGGCGCGCGTCCACCAGGATCACGGCAAGGTCGGCCGTGCTGGCTCCGGTCACCATGTTGCGCGTGTACTGTTCGTGCCCGGGCGTGTCGGCAATGATGAAACGCCGTGCCGGCGTGCTGAAATAACGGTACGCCACGTCGATGGTGATGCCCTGCTCGCGTTCGGCCTGGAGCCCGTCGGTGAGCAGCGCCAGGTCCGCTTGCGACAGGCCGCGCCGTTGGGAGGTGGCGGCGATGGCGGCAAGCTGGTCTTCGAAAATGGCCTTGCTGTCGTACAGCAGGCGACCGATGACTGTGCTCTTGCCATCGTCCACCGAGCCGCAGGTGATAAAGCGCAACAGTTCTGCGTGCATGATCCGTTCCGTCTGGTCCATCAGAAGTACCCCTGTTTTTTGCGCAGCTCCATGGACGCTTCGGAAGTCTGGTCGTCCATGCGCGTGGCGCCCCGTTCCGTCACCGACGTCACGGCCGTTTCGGCGATGATCGCAGCCACCGAGTCCGCCGTGGACGCCACCGGACAGGTGCAGGTGATGTCGCCCACCGTGCGAAAACGCACCGACAGGCGTTCCACAACGTCATCCGGACGTGGCGGCGTGAGCGCCGTGACCGGCACCAGTTGCGTGCCGCGGCGCACCACTTGCCGTTCGTGGGCGTAGTAGATTTCCGGCACTTCCAGGCGCTCGCGCGCAATGTAGGACCACACGTCCAGTTCCGTCCAGTTGCTGATGGGAAAGACGCGCAGGTTTTCGCCGGGATGAACCCGCGCGTTGTACAGGCTCCACAGTTCAGGGCGCTGGTTTTTGGGGTCCCAGGCGCCGAACTCGTCGCGAAAGGAAAAAATGCGCTCCTTGGCACGCGCTTTTTCCTCATCCCGGCGCGCCCCGCCCAGGCAGGCATCGAACTGGAATTCATTGATGGCGTCCACCAGCGTCACCGCCTGCAACGCGTTGCGACTGTCATTGGGCCCTTTGACGCGTGCCCGCCCCTGCCGGATGGAGTCTTCCACGCTGCGCACAATCAGGCGCTCACCCAGCTCGGCCACGCGGCGGTCGCGAAAGGCGATCACTTCGGGGAAGTTGTGGCCAGTGTCGATGTGCAGCAACGGAAAGGGGAAACGACCCGGACGAAACGCTTTCTCCGCCAGCCGCAGCATGACGATGGAATCCTTTCCTCCTGAAAACAGCAACGCCGGCTGCCGGCATTCCGCCGCCACTTCCCGCATGATGTGGATGGCTTCCGACTCCAGGCGATCGAGGTGGTCGAGAGGCTCGTGGCGGCCGGCATGATGCGGCTGCAGCTCAAGCACGTCGGATACGGAGAGAGTGTTCATGCGGCTCCTTCGGTTCAGGATACGGCGGACAGGTGCAGTCCGCATTCTTTGGTTTCGGGATGTTCCCACCACCAGCGCCCGGCGCGTTCGTCTTCGCCGGCCTGGATGGCGCGTGTGCAGGGGCTGCAGCCGATGCTGGCATAGCCCTGGTCGTGCAGCGCGTTGTAGGGCACGTGATGCGCGCGCAGATAGGTCCAGACTTCTTCCTGGCTCCAGTCAGCCAGCGGGCTGAATTTGGTCAGGCCATGCTCCTCGTCCCAGGCTTGCACGGCAAGCGCCGTCCGGGTAGGCGACTGGTCCCGGCGCAGGCCCGTGATCCAGGCTTTTTGCCCGGCCAGGGCGCGCCGGAGGGGCGCCACCTTGCGGATCCCGCAGCAGGCCCGCCGTTGTGCAATGCCTTCGTAGAACCCGTTGACGCCGTGCTGGGCCACGAACTGTTCCACGTCTGCAGCTTCGGGAAAATAAATGCGGATCGGCTGGCCATAGTGCTCGCGCACCCGGGCCATCAGCCGCTGCGTGGGTTCGGGCAAGCGCCCGGTATCAAGGGTAAAAACGGTCACGGGCAACTGGTTGCGGAAAATCAGGTCGGTCAGCACCATGTCTTCGGCACCCAGGCTGCTTGCCAGGGCGAGCGGCTGAAATTCCGCCGCAGCACGCTGCAGCAGTAATAGGGTTTCTTCGATGCGCGCATCAAGAGTCATGCCTGACCTTCCTCGGGAGCGGTCGCCTGACGTCGGCGAAACAGGGGTGACGGGCGTTCCACGGAAGCCTGGTACGCTTCGCTGAATACATCCAGGCCTTTCAGCGCCTCCTCCGGGTTTTCGCCCGGACGCAGCACGAACGCATCGAAGCCGCAACGGGAGAGGTAGAACAGAGTTTCCTTGAAGACATCGCCCACAGCCCGGATTTCGCCGCGAAAGCCATGGCGCTCGCGCAGCAGCCGGGCCATGGAATGTCCGCGGCCATCGGCAAACGAAGCGAAATGCACGGCAACCAGATCCAGCAGGGGCAGGTACTGCGCCACTTCACCTGGTTCGTCGGTGGTTTCCAGCCACAGGCCCAGCTTGCCCGGAAGGGCTAGCAAGGCTTCGTGATGCGCCGCAAACAGGGAGAGCGGCACCAGAACATCGGCGTCCGCATCCACCCCTTCCAGGGAATCCACGCGAAGGTACGAATCGGGTTCGATGCGGCCGTTGCGAATGACGTCAGGCATAGAGCGCCTCGGCTTCGGGTTGGGCATACACCTGTTCGCGGAACGGTTCGATGCCAAGCCGCTCCACCACGTCCACAAAACGCTCTTCCGCATGCTGGCGGACATCGAGGTAAACCCGGATCAGCGCTTCAATGGCATCCGGCACTTCCTCGCGGCCAAGCGAAGGTCCTATGACGCGACCCAAACGGGCCGGCGCCTGATTTCCGCCGATGGTGATCTGGTAGAACTCGGACCCGTGCTTGTCAACGCCCAGGATGCCAATATTCCCCACGTGATGATGTCCGCAGGCGTTCATGCAGCCTGATATGTTGAGATCCAGTTCGCCGATGTCGTAGAGGCGGTCCAGGTCGTCGAATCGTTCCTGGATGGCCTGGGCTACGGGAATCGAACGTGCATTGGCGAGCGAGCAGAAATCCCCGCCCGGGCAGGAAATGATGTTGGTGAGCAAGCCGATATTGGGCGTGGCAAAACCCAGGTCTTTGAGCTGCGCATGCAGTTCCGGCAAATCGGCCTGGCGGATGTCGGGCAGAATCAGATTCTGCTCGTGGCTCACGCGGATCTCACCGAACCCGTAACGGTCGGCGAGTTCCGCCACCGCATCCATCTGCTCCGCCGTGGCGTCTCCCGGAGCGCGACCGGTGGCCTTGAGCGACAGCACCACCGAGGCGTAACCGGGCGTCTGGTGTGCATGTACGTTGCGCTCATGCCATCGCCGGAAGGCGCGGTCTTCCCGCAGGGCCCGCTGCAGTTCGGCAGGCACGCCGTCCGGCAGGCTTTCGTAGCGGGGGCGCACCATGCGTGCTTCGATGCGTGCAAGCTCTTCCGACACAACCGTGTTCGGTCCGTCGCGCAGTTGCTCCCATTCCGTTTCCACTTCGCGCTGAAACCGTTCCGGCGTCATGGCTTTCACCAGGATCTTGATGCGCGCCTTGTGCTTGTTGTCGCGCCGCCCATAGCGGTTGTACACGCGCAGGATCGCTTCGAGATAGGTGAGCAGGTGGCGCCAGGGCAGAAACTCGCGCACCACGGTGCCGATCATGGGCGTACGGCCCAGGCCGCCCCCCACGATCACGCGAAAACCGATCTCGCCATCGTCGGCCCGCACCGCATGCAGGCCGATGTCGTGCACCCAGGTGGCCGCGCGGTCTTCCAGCGCGCCGTTCACGGCAATCTTGAATTTGCGCGGCAGGAACGCAAACTCGGGATGGAAGGTGGACCATTGCCGGATCAGCTCGCAATAAACGCGCGGGTCGATCAGCTCGTCCGCCGCCACGCCGGCGAAATGGTCGGTGGTGGTGTTGCGCACGCAATTGCCGCTGGTCTGGATGGCATGCATCTGCACCGTGGCAAGTTCCGCCAGGATATCCGGCACCTGTTCCAGTTGCGGCCAGTTGAACTGGATGTTCTGGCGGGTGCTGAAGTGCCCTGTGCCGCGGTCATAGGTGCGGGCAATGTGGGCCAGCTTGCGCAGCTGGCGGGATGCCAGCACGCCGTAGGGGATCGCCACCCGCAACATGGGCGCGTGGCGCTGGATATAGAGACCGTTCTGCAGCCGCAGGGGCCGGAAATCGTCTTCCGAAATCTGCCCCGCCAGGAAGCGCCGGGTCTGGTCCCGGAACTGGGCTACACGCTCGTCGACGATGCGCTGGTCGATCTCGTCATATTGGTACATGGACAACCCCGATGTGGTCTGGAGTGTTCCATTGTAGGGAACGTCTTTATACCGACAAAGACTAAAATATTAAGAAATAATAACTGGATGGAATATATGGGGAAATAAAAAAGGGCGACCCCGGGAGGCCGCCCTTCTCGCCACGCTGCTCAGACGTAAGCGCGCAGCGTCTGGGAAAAGCGGCGCAATTCCTGGATGCCGCTTTCTTCGGCGCGCCGGCACCAGTCCTTGAGTTGTTCCAGGAGCTGCTCGCGGGTGGCGTTGGTGCGCGTCCACAGGTCCGCCAGTTCGCGCCTCATGGCCACCACCGTCTGCAGGGGCCCGGATGCGGCCATGGCCTGCGCCAGTGCGTGCTGGTCTTGCGCGGCCAGATCCTGTTCTTCGCGGTGCAACCAGCGACCCACCATTTCCAGTGCTTCGCGCCGGGAAGGAATCGGAGCCATGAGGTGGTCGCCCAGATGCTGCAGCTCCGCGGAGCAGGTGTGCGCAAGCTCCCGGGCATAACGGGCAATCACGTCATAGCGGTGCAGCAGGATCGCCTGCAGCGTCGCCTCGTCGCATTCCGCCTTGGTGCGGTCGAAGCGCAGCGCCGGTGCCACGTTCTTGACCCGTGCCTGACCCACCATTTCCAGCAGGCGGATATAAAGCCAGCCGATGTCGAACTCGTACCAGCGATTGGACAGCTTGGCGGAAGTGGCAAACGCGTGGTGGTTGTTGTGCAGTTCCTCCCCGCCGATCAGGATGCCCCAGGGGAAAATATTGGTGCTGGCATCCTTGCATTCGAAGTTGCGGTAGCCCAGGAAGTGGCCCACGCCGTTGATGACGCCGGCAGCCCAGAAGGGAATCCAGATCATCTGCACGCCCCAGATCAACAATCCGGGCACCACGCCGAACAGGGCCATGTCGATCAACGCCATGAGCGTCACGCCCAGGCGGCTGTACTTTGAGTACACATGACGCTCCATCCAGTCATCGGGCGTGCCATGTCCGTAACGGGTCATGGTTTCCGGATTGCGGCTTTCCTTCACGTACAGCAGAACACCACCCCACAACACCCGGTTGAGACCCAGGACCTGCGGGCTGTGCGGATCTTCCGCCGTTTCGCACTTGGCGTGGTGTTTGCGGTGGATGGCCGCCCATTCCTTGGTCACCATGCCGGTGGTCATCCACAGCCAGAGACGGAAAAAGTGGCTGGCAGCCGGAGCCATGTCCAGCGCCCGGTGCGCCTGGTGACGATGCAGGAAAACGGTGACTCCCACGATGGTCACGTGGGTCATGGCGAGTAAGGCCAGCACATCGCCCCACCAGGGCCAGTTGAGAACTCCAGAAAACATGGATTTGACTCCTTCTGATCAACTGCAAATGATATCAAAAATCATAACAAAATGCAATGAAACGTTCATAACCCATAAGTTTCACTGATTCTAGAGCGCGACCGGGTTCGCCCCGTCACGCACCGGAACCGAGATGCCGGCCTCGCGGAACCCCCGGTGCATGGCCAGCAACATGTCGGAGCGCAGCGTCGATTCGCTGGCGCCGGGATTCGACACCGCATATTGCAGGGTCAATTCCACGCCATGGCCGGTAAAGCGGCTGGCCACCACCGAAGGGGCCGGATCCGTCATGATCTGGGCCTGGCCTTGCGTTGCCGCCAGCATGACGGCGCGCGCCCGCTCCAGGTCGCTGCCGTAAGCCACTTCGACCGGCATGTTGCGCCACACCCCTGTGCCCAGCAAGGTGTGGTTGATGATGCTCTGGGTCAGGAAGGTTTCGTTGGGCACCAGCAGCACGGTGCCATCCAGCATCGACAGCGCAATGCAGCGCGCCTCCAGGCGCAGTACCGTGCCCTGCCGCCCCTCCACCGTCACCACGTCGCCCAACCGGATGGAACGGTCCATGAGGATGATGAATCCGCTGACGTAGTTGCTCGCCACCTTCTGCAGGGCAAAACCCAGGCCCACGCCCAGGGCGCCGCCCAGTACGGACAGGAAAGTGGAATCAATGCCCACCAGGGGCAACGCAATGATCACCCCCAGAAATACCAGCAACCCGCGCAGCAGCTTGGCGGCAATCACCCGCATGTGCGTTTCCAGGACGTCGCTGCGCATGAGGCGCTGTTCAAGGGCGCGCCCGAGCCACAGGGCAAGCACGAGCATGCCCGTCACCACCACCGAGGCCTGGATCACCTGCAACAGGGACACGTAGGTCGTCCCGATGGGGATGCCGATGTCCTGCATCAGGTCCATGAGCGGGTCGAGCAACCCCGTGATGTGGAGCGCGAACAGGACCCAGACGGTACGAACGAAAAACGACTGCAGGGCGAGCGTGCGCGAAGACAATCCCAGCACGTAGCGCATCACGTAAACCCCGATGCGGGCCGCAGCCAGGGCAAATATCAGATCCGTGACCACCCGCAGCAACGGCGTGGGGCGCCCATGCCCGAAATAACGTCCAAACAGCAGCAGGGCCACGCCGGAAGTGAGGGCAAACGCAATGGCACGCAAGCGCCGGTGCTGTTCGGGATCCTGGCCGTGCAGGTGCCGTCCCATGGCGATCGAGGCGCCTGCGCCGATCAGCAGCGCCACCAGCAGGACAGGCAGTTGCCACAGGTGCTGTACCTGGACGAGCGAACGGAAGAATCCTTCAAAACCCGAAACCGCTTCCTGCAGTGGATCCATGCTGTCGACTCCTGTTCTGCCTGTATTGCCTAAAGCGCGCGTTCCCGATCAGTCCGCCTGCCGTTCCCAGACCGCCGCAAAGAAGCCGTCCGTTCCATGCACCTGCGGCCACAGGTGCAGCCGTTCCCCCATTTCCAGCGGCACGTGTTGCGCGGCGAACAAGGCCCCGCAGGAAACGGGCTTGAACTCCGGGTGTTCGGCCGCAAATCGGTCCGCCTGGCGGTCATTCTCGTCGGGCAGCAGGCTGCACGTGGCATATACCAGTCGTCCGCCGGGTTTGACGAGGCTTGCTGCCGCACGCAGGATCGCGGCCTGTTTTGTCACCAGTTCCGCCACCGACGCCTCGTTCTGGCGCAGCTTGAGGTCAGGGTTGCGCCTCAGGGTGCCCAGACCGCTGCAGGGTGCGTCCACCAGCACGCGATCCATCTTGCCGGCAAGTCGCCGCACGCGCGCATCGTTTTCTCCGGAAATCAGCACGGGCGTCAGGTTGGACAGCCCGGAACGCTTGAGCCGCGGCTTGAGATTGTTGAGGCGGCGCTCGGAAACGTCAAAGGCATAGACCCGGCCCTGGTTGTGCATGAGCGCGCCCAGCATGAGCGTCTTGCCACCGGCCCCGGCACAAAAATCAGCAACCATGTCGCGCCGTCGCGGCGCCACCAGATAGCCCAGCAATTGACTGCCCTCGTCCTGCACTTCCACTTGCCCTCCGGCAAACAACGGCAGACGCTGAATGGCCGGGCGACCCGGCACGCGAATGCCGATGGGGGACCAGGGGGTCGGTTCGGCGGCGATGCCTTGCGCGCGCAGGGCTTCCAGCGCCGCTTCGCGCGTGGACAGGATCGTGTTGACGCGCAGGTCGAGCGGTGCCGGCGACTGCATGGCGCGCCCCAGGGCCAGCACCGTTTCCGCAGGGGTATCGGCCAGCAGCCGGTCCACCACCCATTGCGGCAGGTCCGCCTGCTGGGCCAGGGATTCGCTGGCAGAGACCCGCTTGAGGGACTCCAGCCAATGCCGGTCGTCCTCATCCCGGCACAAGGCCTGCAAATCACGCACGCTGCGTCCCTGAACCAGCAGCAGGGTGGCCAGGGCCAGCCGGCGCACCGCCGCCTCATCCGGCACCAGGGAGCGCAGCCAGACGATGCGCCGCAGGGCCGCATACAGGTTTTCCGCCACAAAGGCACGGTCCTGGCTGCCCAGTTCGGGATGAAGGCGGAAAAACTGGTGCAAGGCCACGTCGGCCGGCATATCCCCGACCGTCGCGGCGTTGAGGGCCGCCACAAAGGCATCGAAACGGGCCGGGACAAACGCGCGATTCATTCGAATTCCACCTGCAGCAGCCGCTGTTCCCAGCGATGACCCCGTTCGGTCACCTGCATCCGCACCGGCGGGTAGCGCCGGTCCTGGGCCAGCCAGATTTCAAAATGGGAGGGCTCCTGATCGTTGTGGTCCACCAGGTGCCGGGTTTCAAAACGTCCCGCTTCCGTGGCCAGCGGGGGGGTATCCTGCAGCACGAAATGATGGGTTTCCAGACGCTTGCCGGTGGTCATGGGCAGGTCACGGTCGATCCAGGCATCACCGGCGCGATACAGGTATTTGATGGACTGCATGTCCTGGGTGTGCGGGTCCAGAGGCAGCGTTTCGGTCTTGCCGTCGAAATGCTGCACCAACTGGCCCTGGTCCCACCGGAATTCGGCAATCATGGGCTGGGGATCGTCGCTGCGCTGATGCTCGAACCGGTCTGGCCGGAGAAAGCCGTCCCTGATGACGCCATCGCTGCTTTCAACGAAGGAAGGCGCCAGCCAGCGCACCACCGGATAAGGATGCGCTTCGCTGTGCAGATGGTAGTGCTCGCCATCGCGTTGCCACTGTTCGATCACTTCGCCCATGGGCAGCCCGCCGTAATAAAGACGATAGACTGCGCGCACCGCCTCGTGGACGGGCGTTTCAGCGGCCCCTGCCGAAACAGCCCCGCACAAGGTTCCGCACAGCAGGCTCAAGACGATCGCCGCACTTGGGCGCACGCTCATGCAGCCGCTCCGGGCACCCGCAGAGCTCCCTGGGGAAATGCGGCGCCCCGCACGCCAACCCGGCCATCGTCCTGCAGCGTCAGCCGGCCTTCGGCCCACCAGCGCAGGGCCTCGGGATAAATCCGGTGTTCGCTTTCCAGCACGCGTGCCGCCAGGGTCTCTTCCGTATCGTCCGGCAGGACAGGGACGGCAGCCTGCGCCACGATGGGCCCGTGATCGAGCTGTTCGGTCACGAAGTGCACGGTGCAGCCATGGATGCGCACGCCGGCCTGAAGCGCCTGCCGGTGCGTGTGGAGCCCCGGAAAGGCGGGCAGCAGGGAAGGATGGATGTTGAGCAGGCGGCCCTGATAGTGCCGGATGAACGCGGGCGTCAGAATGCGCATGAACCCCGCCAGCACGACCAGCTGCGGCTGGTGCCGGTCGATGGCCTCGGACAGGGCCTGATCGAAGGCCTCGCGCGTGGCATGGGCCTGATGGTCCACCACCTCAGCCGCCACCCCCCGCGTCGCCGCCAGCGCAAGGCCGGCAGCGCCGGGCCGGTTGCTGATGACGGCGGCAATTTCCAGCGGCAGGTCGGCCGCCAGCAGCGCTGCCATGTTGGAGCCGCGCCCGGATATCAGGATGACAATGCGTGGCTTCATGCCCCCTCACACCACGCGGGTTTGGGCCTCATGGCCCGAGCGCGGGATGATGGTTCCGATGTCCCAGGCCTGCAATCCCTGCGCAGCCAAAAAGGACAGTGCCGCATCCCGCTCTTCGAGCGAGACCACCAGGGTAAACCCGATGCCACAATTGAACACCCGGAACATTTCGTCGCGCGCCACCTGGCCTGCCTGCTGCAGCCAGGCAAAAACCGGCGGCAAGGGCCAGGCGTCTTCGCGCAGCACAGCCGCCAGGTTTTCAGGAAGCGCCCGGGGCAGGTTGTCCACCAGCCCTCCGCCCGTGATGTGCGCCATGCCTTTGACCGTCACCCGCTGCATGAGCGCCAGGACCGGCTTCACGTAAATGCGCGTGGGCGCCATCAGCAGGTCGGCCAGGGTGGTGCCCGGGTCGGCACCGGGAAGGGGCGCGTCGAGCGGGAGCTGCGCCCGGGCCAGGATCTTGCGAATGAGTGAAAACCCGTTGGAATGGGGTCCGCTGGAGGCCACGCCGATTACCACGTCGCCGGCGCTGATGGTGTGCCCGTCCACCAGGCGCGACTTTTCTGCCACGCCCACGGCAAATCCGGCCAGGTCGAATTCGCCCTCCGGATACATGTCGGGCATTTCTGCCGTTTCCCCGCCGATCAAGGCGCAACCGGCCTGCTCGCAACCGCGGGCGATGCCCTGGATCACGGTCGCCGCCGTGTCCACGTCCAGCCGGCCGCAGGCAAAGTAATCAAGGAAAAACAGGGGCTCGGCGCCCTGCACCAGGATGTCGTTGACGCTCATGGCCACCAGGTCGATGCCCACCGTGTCATGGCGCTTCAGGTCGAAGGCCAGGCGCAATTTGGTGCCCACGCCGTCCGTTCCGGAAACCAGCACGGGCTCCCTGAAGCGTTGCCCGATTTCCACCAGGGCGGCAAAGCCGCCGATGCCCCCCAGGACCTCCGGGCGCAGGGTGCGTTTGGCGAAAGGCTTGATGCGCTCCACGAGCGCATCGCCGGCATCGATGTCGACGCCGGCATCACGATAGGACAAACCGCCTTCGGTCGAAGTGGGGTTGGACACGAGAATTCTCCAGAATGATCGCTCCGGGCAAGGCGGATGCGACCTGCTAAAATGCGAAATTGGGTAAACGATGCCTTATAGGCCCCAAATTCTATCGCAAATGACTTCGACTCGCCCTGATTCTGTCCCGAACTTCCGGGTAATGGCCGTGCTTGCCGTGGCGGCGGCGCTCATTTACGCCCTCTCGGCGATCCTCATGCCTTTTGTGCTGGCCGCCCTGCTGGCTTACGTCTGCCATCCCCTCACAGCCCGCCTGACGCGCCCCTGGTGGCCGCCCGCGCTGGCTGCCCTGCTGGTGCTGCTGCTTCTGCTTGGCGCCGTGGTCGCCTTCGGGGTACTGGTGCTGCCTATGCTCTACCACGAACTCGACCTGGTGCTGACCCGGCTTCCGGCCCTGCTGGGCAGCCTGCGCGACCAGTCGGCCTCGGTGCTGCAGCAGTCTTATGGCATTGACCTGGGCGCCAACATCGACCAGTTGCGCGAGATGGCCCAGCAAAACCTGGGCGCCACGGAGTCGGCCCTGCAAAAACTGGCACGCTCGGCAGGCGCCGGAGGGGCCTGGATCGCCGGCACCCTGCTGACGCTTCTGCTGGTGCCCGTGGTGCTGTTCTACCTGCTCAAGGACTGGTCCCGACTACTCGCCCTGCTGCTTGAAATCGTGCCGTCCACACGCCGGGCCGCCGTGGCCGAGTTCGCCCGCGACATCGACTCCGTGCTGGGGCAGTTCCTGCGCGGGCAACTGCTCGTCATGGCGGTCATGTCCGCCTACTACGCCCTTGGCCTCGCGCTCACCGGACTGCAGTCGGGCATCGCCATCGGCATCATGACGGGGCTGCTGGTGTTCATTCCCTATGTGGGCGTGTTCACCGGTTTCGTACTGGCCCTGCTGGCCGCCATGATCCAGGGCCCGGGACTGGAACTCGCGTGGCCGGTGCTGGGCGTATTTGCGCTGGGCCATGCGCTGGAAGGCACGCTGGTCACCCCGCGCCTGGTGGGCGAGCGCATCGGCCTGCATCCGGTCATGGTGATCTTTGCCCTCATGGCCTTCGGAAAATTGCTCGGCTTTTTCGGCATCATCATCGCCCTCCCGGCTTCCGCGGTGCTGCGAGTGGCGCTGGGACGCCTGCGCCGAAGCTGGGCTCGCGACTCCGGACCGGCCTGATGCGACAGCTCGTTCTCGACATGGCGCCGGGCGAATCGCCCCGACTGGAAGATTTTGTGACGGGACGCAACGCGGAAGTGATCCAGGCTCTCCGCCAATGGGCGGAAGGTCGTGACAGCGAACGCTTCATTTACCTGTGGGGCGAGCCCGGCGCCGGAAAAACCCACCTGCTGCGCGCTCTGGTGCCGCATCGTTACCAGGCCTGTACGGCAGACACCCGTTTCGAACCGGACCCTCACCCCTTGCTGCTCGCCGACAATGTGGACCAGCTCTCGCCGCAAGGAGCCGAGTCCCTGTTTCACCGCTTCAACGAACGACGGGAAGAAGGCGGCCGCCTGCTCGCCACCGGCCCCTGCCCTCCCGGCCAGCTCAACCTCCTGCCCGACCTGGCCACGCGCCTGGGCTGGGGACTGGTGCTGCGCGTGCATGCCCTGGAAGACCAGGAAAAAATCACGGCGCTGGAAACGCGCGCCGCGCAGATGGGCGTGCGGCTTGCCCCCGATGCAGGCCGCTACATCCTCACGCACTGGGCGCGCGATACCGGTTCGCTGTTTTCGCTTATGCAGGAACTCAACCGCTGGTCCCTTTCCACCCACCGGCCCATGATCACCGTCCCGCTGGTGCGGGAGGCCCTGGCCGCCCTTCAACTGCAAACCAACCATCCGTGATGCGCCTGACTCTTTTTGATCTCGACAATACGCTGCTGTCCGGAGACAGCGACTTCGAATGGGGCCTGTTCCTGGCTTCCCAGGGCGTGCATGACCGTGAAGCCTACGAAGCCCGCAATCTGTCCTTTTACGAAGCCTACAAGGCCGGCACCCTCGACATTGGCGAATTTCTCCAGTTTCAGCTGGGTCCCCTGGGAAGGCATTCGCGCGATGAACTGGACCACTGGCACCGTCAGTTCATGAAGGCGCACATCCTGCCCCTCATTTCCGGCGCTGCGCGCACCCTGGTGCGAGAAGAACAGGCGCGTTCCGACCTGGTGGCCATCGTCACGGCCACCAACCGTTTCGTCACGGCTCCGATTGCCGCGGAGTTCGGCATCAACCATCTGGTGGCCACCGAACCCGAAGTGGGCGATGACGGACAGTTCACCGGCGGCGTGCGGGGCATTCCCTGTTTCCGGGAAGGTAAAATCGCCTGCGTGGAGGCCTGGCTCGCCGCGCTGGGACGGCGCTGGAGCGACTTCGAGACCACCGTGTTCTACAGCGATTCGCTCAACGACCTGCCCCTGCTCACGCACGTGACCCATCCCGTGGCCGTCAATCCCGACCCCACCCTGCGCGCCCATGCCCACGCGGCGCGCTGGCCCATCCTCGAACTGGCAGCCTGATTCCATGATCGCCACGCTCATCAAGAAAGTGCTGCGCATCGGCCCCCGCGGAGCCGTGCCCAAGCTCAAACACTACCCCGCCGAAACCCATGGACTGCATCCGGAATCCATCAGCGCGTGCGCCACGCGCGTGATCAAAACGCTGCAAGGCGGAGGCTTCAAGGCCTACATCGTGGGCGGCGCCGTGCGCGACCTGCTGGCCGGCCGCGAACCCAAGGACTTCGATGTGGCCACGGACGCCACGCCCGAGCAGGTGCGCCGGCTGATCCGGCGTTCCCGCATCATTGGCCGGCGTTTCCAGATCGTTCACGCCATCTGCCATGACGAAGTGGTGGAAGTCACCACCTTCCGCGGAGAAAACCGCGAAGATGCCAACCAGCAAACCGACGAACACGGGCGGCTGACACGGGACAACGTGTTCGGCTCGATGGAAGAGGATGCCGCACGCCGCGACTTCACGGTCAATGCCCTGTACTACGACCCGGTACGCAACGAGGTCCTGGATTATTTCAACGGCGTGGCCGACCTGCGGGCCCGACGCCTGACCATGATCGGCGACCCGGCCCAGCGCTATCGCGAAGACCCGGTGCGCATGCTGCGTGCCGTGCGCTTTTCCGCCAAGCTCGGCTTTGAAATGGACACGTCAACCCGCGCGCCGATCCACAACATGGCGGACCTGCTGCTCAATGTGCCCGAATCGCGGCTGTTCGACGAAATCCTCAAGCTGCTGCTGTCGGGCCATGCCCACGCCTGCGTCGGACGCCTGCGTGCCGAAGGACTGCATCACGACCTGCTTCCCTTGCTGGACCTGATCCTGGACCAGCCCCAGGGCGAGCGTTTCATCCGGCAATCCCTCGAAAACACGGACCGCCGCATCCTGGAAGACAAGCCGGTATCCCCGGGATTCCTGTTCGCCACCCTGTTGTGGCACCCCGTGCTGGATGACTGGAAACGGCGCATGGGCGCCGGCGAAAAATCCATGCCGGCCCTGTTTTCCGCCATGGGCGAAACGCTGGAAGCGCAACGCAAGAAGCTGGCCATTCCAAGGCGCTACGACACCGTCATGAAGGAGATCTGGGGGCTGCAGCCGCGCTTTGAACAGCGCTCGGGACAACGCCCCTTCCGCCTGCTGGAACACCCGCGCTTTCGCGCCGCCTACGACTTCATGCTGCTGCGTGCCGAGAGCGGCGAACTGCCCGAAGAGATCGCGGACTGGTGGACCGATTTTCAACAGGTGGGGCCGGAGGAACGCGAAGCCATGCTGGTGGCGGAAGAACGGCCCAAGCGCAGCCGCCGGAGACGGCGATGAGCCACATCGCCTACATCGGCCTGGGCAGCAACCTGGAGAACCCTGAACAGCAAATCCGGTCTGGATTCGCCGAACTGGGCGCCCTGCCGGAAACCCGGCTCTCCGCGCATTCCCGGCTTTATCGCAGTGCGCCGATGGGCTACGCCAACCAGCCCGATTTCGTGAACGCGGTCGCCTGTGTCGCCACCGAGCTGGCCCCTGAAGCCTTGCTTGCCGCCCTGCTCGCCATCGAAATCCGCCATGGCCGCCAGCGCGAATTCCCGAACTCGCCGCGCACGCTTGACCTGGACGTGCTGCTCTACGACGACTGCCGCATCGAAACCGCGCACCTCACCGTGCCCCACCCGCGCATGGGCAGCCGCGCCTTCGTGCTGCGCCCGCTCGCGGAAATTGCGCCCGACCTGCAGATTCCGGGGCAGGGCCGGATCGACGAACTGCTGTCGCGCTGCGCGGATCAGGATGCCTTTCCCATGGACACGTTGCCCGCCTCATGACCATTCCCGAAAAATACCGCTACATCGTCGTGGAAGGACCCATCGCCGTGGGAAAAACCAGCCTGGCGCGCCTGCTCGCGCACCGGCTCAACGCCCAGCTCATGCTGGAAGATGCCCAGTCGAACCCCTTTCTGGAACGCTTCTATCGCCAACCGGAACGCTATGCGTTCGCCACGCAAATGTTTTTCCTGTTCCAGCGTGCGCTGCAGGCGAGCGACCTGAAACAGCGCGACCTGTTCGACAGCCCCACCGTGTCCGACTTCCTGTTGGACAAGGACGTGCTGTTTGCGCGCATGAATCTGGCGGACGACGAGTTTGACCTGTATCACCGCATGTACCAGTTCCTCCAGCCCCGCACGGCCACCCCCGACCTGGTGATTTACCTGCAGGCTCCGGCCGAAAAACTGATCGAACGGGTTCGGCGGCGCGGCTGGACCGTGGAGCGCCCCATCTCCGAGCGCTACCTTCAGGACGTGGCCGACACCTACGCCTCGTATTTCCATGACTACGACGCCTCGCCCCTGCTGATCGTCAACAGCGAGCACCTCAATTTCGTCGATCACACACACGATTTTGACCTGCTTCTGGAGCGCATCGGCAGCATGCGCAGCCGGCGCGAATTCTTCAATCGCAGCTAGCCATGAGACAATGGGCAGTTTTGGACCCTGCTTTTGGGGAGAACGCATGGATGTGATCCACACCGTGGCGGAATTGCGCGCCCGGCTTGCCGACGAACGACAGGTGGCACTGGTGCCGACCATGGGCAACCTGCACGACGGGCACATTGAACTGATCCAGATTGCCAAGCCACGCGCCGCCTGCCTGGTGGCCAGCATTTTCGTCAACCGCCTTCAGTTCGGCCCCGCCGAAGATTTCGACCGCTACCCCCGCACCCTGGCCACGGACTGCGAACGGCTCTCCCAGGCCGGGTGCAACGTGGTATTTGCTCCCGACGAGCAAGAGGTCTATCCTGAACCCCAGGAATACACGGTCGATCCTTCGGACATCCAGGATGTGCTCGAAGGGGCTTTCCGGCCGGGGCATTTTCGAGGCGTGGCCACCGTGGTGCTGAAACTGTTCAACATGGTTCAGCCCCAGATCGCCATATTCGGGAAGAAGGACTACCAGCAGTATCTTGTCTTGCGCGAAATGGTCAAACAGCTGGCGTTGCCCATAGAAATCATTCCAGCCGAAACGGTGCGCGCACCGGATGGCCTGGCCCTGAGTTCCCGCAACGGCTACCTCAGCGCCCAGGAGCGCATCGAATCCATCGCCTTGTTCAACCAGATCGACGGCATCCGCCAAGCCTTGCTGGGCGGGCGCCGCGACTATGGGGCGCTGGAATCCGAAGCGACCGGCTGTTTGAATGCACGGGGCTGGCAGATCGACTATGTGGCGATTCGTCGCCAATCCGACCTGCGCGAGCCCGGGCCCGACAGCCGGGCACTGGTGGTGCTGGCCGCGGCACGGCTGGGGAAAACCCGCCTGATCGACAACGTGGAAGTGGATATGTCCTGAAACTCAACCACAGGGGGAACGCCATGGAAGCTGCATCCGTTCGCGAACGCATCACCCGTCTCCAGACGGAACACCGGAACCTGGACAAAAAAATCCTCACACAGATTCAAGCCTTCCAGCATGACCAGGTCGAGGTGCAACGCCTCAAGAAACGAAAACTTCTCCTCAAGGATCAGATCGCCGCGCTTGAGGCGAGCCTGATCCCCGATGTGCCGGCCTGAATCAGGCCCGCTCCTTCACCCAACCTGAAACAGAGGCCAGGGCCTCAGCCAGCCGACCGGCATCCGTTCCGCCTGCCTGGGCCATGTCGGCCCGGCCTCCGCCTTTGCCGCCCACTTGCTGGGCCACAAAATTGGCCAATTCGTTGGCCTTGAAACGGCCCGTCAGATCCGGCGTGACGCCGGCCACCAGGTTCACCTTGCCATCAGCGGCAGCCCCCAGCACGATGATGCCGGAGGAAAGGCGGCCCTTGAGGGCGTCCAGCGTTTCGCGCAGCGTCTTGGCATCGGCACCGGGCAAGGCCGCGCACAGGAGTTTCACACCGCCCACATCGAGCGCCTGATTCACCAGGTCGGCACTTTCGCTCGCCGCCATTTTTGTTTTGAGGCGATCCAGCTCGCGCTCGAGACCGCGCACGTTGTCCAGCACCTGGGCCAGCTTGGAAGCGATTTCATGCGGTTGGGCCTTGAGACGCTGCGCCACGTCGGCCAGCTGATCCTGTTCGCGGTGGGTGTATTCCAGGGCTCCCTCACCGGTCACGGCTTCAACGCGCCGCACGCCCGAAGCCACGCCGGATTCGGCGATGATCCGGAACAGGCCGATGTCCCCGGAACGGTGAACGTGAGTGCCTCCGCACAGTTCCGTGGAAAAATCACCCATCCCCACCACCCGCACTTCGTCCCCGTACTTCTCGCCAAACAGGGCCATGGCGCCTTTCTTGACGGCCTCATCGTATTTCATGATGCGCACTTCCACGGGATGGTTGCGCCGGATCTCCTGGTTCACCAGGTCTTCGATGGCTCGCAACTGGTCTTCCGTCACGGGGCGGTCATGGGCAAAGTCGAAACGGGTACGGGAAGGATCCACCAGCGAGCCTTTCTGGGTCACATGGGGGCCCAGCACGGTACGCAGGGCCGCATGCAGCAGGTGGGTGGCCGAATGGTTCCAGGCCGCGCGTTGCCGCGCCAGGGTATCCACGCGTGCGTCGACCTGGTCCCCCACCTGGATACGGCCGGTCTGCACCTGTCCGTGATGGCCGAAGACCTGAGCCTGGATTTTCTGGGTGTCGCCCACGGCAAACGTGCCGTGGGACGTGACGAGCTCGCCGCAATCGCCCACCTGACCGCCGGACTCGGCATAGAAGGGGGTGCGGTCCAGGACCACCACACCACGCTCCCCGGCTTCGAGAGCGGACACTTCCTGTCCTTCGCGGTAGAGAGCCACGATGCGCGCCTCCAGATGAAGCGTTTCATAGCCCATGAATTCCGTCGCGCCGCCGCGATAATCCACCGCGCCCTGGGCCGTGAATTTGGAGGCGGCACGAGCCCGCTCGCGCTGCTGTTCCATGGCATGCTCGAAGCCGGCCAGGTCCACGGCCACGCCGCGTTCACGCGCGATGTCTGCCGTCAGGTCCATGGGAAACCCGTAGGTGTCGTACAGGCGGAACACGGTTTCGCCATCCAGCAACCGGTCTTCCTGGTGCAGGGCCGCTTCGAGCACCACCATCCCGTGTTCGAGCGTTTCGGCAAAGCGTTCCTCTTCCTGCAGCAGCACGGCCGTCACCGACTCCTGTGCGGCCACCAGCTCGGGATAGGCTTCTCCCATCACCTCCGCCAGATCCGCCACCAGCTTGTGGAAAAAAGGAGCCTTCTGACCCAGTTTGTAGCCATGGCGGATGGCACGGCGGATGATCCGGCGCAGCACGTAGCCGCGCCCTTCGTTGCTGGGAATCACGCCGTCCACCACCAGGAAGGCGCAGGCACGGATGTGATCGGCAATCACCTTGAGGGAGTTGCTGGCAAGGTCCGATGTCCCGGTATGGCGGGCAGCTGCGGCAATCAGCGCCTGGAACAGATCGATCTCGTAGTTGCTGTGCACGTGCTGCATGATGGCGGAAATGCGCTCGAGTCCCATGCCGGTATCCACTGACGGCTTGGGCAGGGGATGCAGCTTGCCCGCTTCGTCGCGGTTGAACTGCATGAACACGAGGTTCCAGATTTCAATGTAGCGGTCGCCATCGGCCTCCGGCGTTCCGGGCGGCCCTCCGGCCACGTCGGGACCGTGGTCGTAGAAAATTTCGCTGCACGGGCCGCACGGGCCGGTGTCCCCCATCTGCCAGAAATTGTCCGCAGTGGCGATGCGCGTAAAGCGTTCCGGAGACACGCCGATTTCCTTGAGCCAGATGTCGGCCGCCTCATGGTCGTCGTGGTAGACCGTGATCCACAGCTTGTCCTTGGGCAGCCCCAGCTCGCCCGTCAGGAATTCCCAGGCAAAGCGGATGGCGTCGCGCTTGAAATAGTCGCCAAAGCTGAAATTGCCCAGCATTTCGAAAAAGGTATGGTGGCGCGCCGTGTAGCCGACGTTTTCAAGGTCGTTGTGCTTGCCGCCGGCACGCACGCTGCGCTGGCTGCTGGTGGCGCGGGTATAGGGCCGCTGGTCAAGGCCCAGAAACACGTCCTTGAACTGCACCATGCCCGAGTTGGTGAACAGCAGCGTGGGGTCATTGGCCGGCACCAGGGGGCTGGACGGCACGATGGCGTGTCCGTGCCGGGCAAAGTACTGGAGAAACTTGTCGCGGATCTCGGCGGATTTCATGCAGCGCTCTCAAATCCCGGCAGGTCCGGGCGCAGTGGGTCGGAAACAGCCGGATATTCTACCAAAGCGCCCCTGCGGGCTCCATCAATCGTCGGAACGCAGCACCTGCTGGATGACGGACAGGGAGAATCCCCGGTTTTGCAGGTAGCGGCCCTGGCGTGCCCGCTCCTCGGCATTGGTGGGGGGGTGGGAAAACTTTTTGGACCAGACATGGCGCGCCGAAGCGAGCTCCTCCCCGCGCGCGGTTTCCAGGGCTGAAGCGGCCACGTCTTCGGGGACCCCGCGCTGCTTGAGCTCCTGCCGGATCCGCAGCAGGCCCTGGCGTCCGCTGCGCACGCGCAACACCGCTTCCGCCGCACGCACATCGGACAGCAACCCTTCTTCGGTCAGGGTTTCCAGCAAGGCATCGAGAACTTCGGGGGTTTCAGCGTGGGCCGCAAGCTTGCGGGCCAGTTCGTGCCGCGTGTGTTCGCGACGACCCAAAAGCGCCAAGGCGCGCGCTCTCAAATCCGGATCCGACACGACACGATGCCTCAGGCTTCGTCGAGCGCAGGTTCCGCTTCAGCGATCTTGATGCCGCTCGCGGAGCGGATTTTCGCCTCGATTTCCTGGGCGACTTCCGGATGCGCTTTCAGATACTCCCGCGCGTTGTCCTTGCCCTGGCCGATTTTTTCGCCCTGGTAGGCATACCAGGCGCCGGACTTGTCGATGAACTTGGCCAGCACACCCATCTCGATGATTTCCCCCTCGCGCGAAATGCCTTCGCCGTAGAGGATGTCGAAATCGGCCACCTTGAAAGGCGGAGCCACTTTGTTTTTAACCACTTTCACCCGCGTTTCGCTGCCGATTACTTCGTCACCCCGCTTGATGGAACCCACACGGCGGATGTCGAGGCGCACGGACGCGTAAAACTTGAGCGCATTGCCGCCGGTGGTGGTTTCCGGGTTGCCGAACATCACGCCGATCTTGAGGCGGATCTGGTTGATGAAAACCACCAGCGCGTTGGAACGCTTGATGTTGCCGGTCAGTTTGCGCAGGGCCTGGGACATCAGGCGCGCATGCAATCCCACGTGGGAGTCCCCCATTTCGCCTTCGATTTCGGCACGCGGCGTGAGCGCGGCCACCGAGTCCACCACCACGATGTCCACGGAGCCGGAACGCACCAGCATATCCGCGATTTCCAGGGCCTGTTCGCCCGTGTCCGGTTGGGAAATGAGCAGGTCGGCCACATTGACGCCCAGTTTCTGGGCATACGCAGGGTCCAGCGCATGTTCGGCATCGATGAAAGCGGCTACACCGCCTTTTTTCTGCATTTCGGCAATGAGCTGGAGCGTCAGCGTGGTTTTGCCGGACGACTCCGGGCCATAAATTTCAACGATGCGCCCGCGCGGCAAGCCCCCGATGCCCAGCGCCAGATCCAGTCCGAGCGAGCCGGTGGATACCACCTCCACGTCCCGAACCACTTCGGTCTCCCCCAACCGCATGACGGCGCCCTTGCCGAACTGCTTTTCGATCTGGGACAGCGCTGCGGCCAATGCCTTGCTTTTGTTGTCATCCATGACAGTCGTCCTTACTCAATTCGATTCGAAATTATGGCCGTGCCCCGAAGGCACGGGTCATTCAAGAACGGTCACGACCCCGGCCTGTTCATGTACTGTGATTATATACAGTACACTCCACTTTGCAACGGTCATTTATTTCCCGCCGGATCTTCCAGCAAGCGCATCAACCCTTCGAGGGCCAGGGCCGCCGTGGCTTCGCGCACGGCATCACGATCGCCGGGAAAGTGCACGGTACGCACCCGGGGCGGGTTTCCGCGCCGTTGCCAGGCCAGGCACACCGTGCCCACCGGCTTTTCCGGCGTACCGCCGGCCGGCCCCGCAATGCCGCTGACGGCCACTGCCAGAGCAACGCCCGGGCTGTGCGCAAGCACACCCGCCGTCATGGCCGCCACCACCGCTTCGCTCACGGCCCCCTGCGTTTCCAGCAGATCTGCCGGCACGTCCAGCAGCTCGCTTTTGCTCGCGTTGCTGTAGGTCACGAAACCCCGGTCGAACCAGGCCGAGCTGCCGGGAACATCGGTGATGACAGCCGCGATGGCGCCGCCAGTGCAGGATTCGGCCGTTGCCAGGCGCAGGCCCTGCGCCTGCAGGTCCTGGCCCAGACGGGTTGCCAGGCGGGACAGTCGCGTCTCAGGCATGCAGCAGCCCGCGCAAATGCCACAGGACGAACATGGCATAGGCAGCCGCCAGCAGGTCGTCCAGCATGATTCCGAAGCCACCGTGCACGTGCCGGTCTGCCCAGCTCACTGGAAACGGTTTCCAGATGTCAAACAACCGGAACAGCACGAAGGCGGCAAAAAAGCCGGCAAAAGAACGCGGCGCCACTTGCAGGACGAGGGCGAAAGCCACGGTTTCGTCCCACACGATGGCTCCCGGATCGCGTCCCCCGAGAGCCGGGGCCGTGACCTGGCAAACCCACACGCCCAAGGCAAACAGTCCCGCCAGAAGCAGCAACTGGGCCCACAGGGGTGCCCAGGCCAGCAGCCAGAAGAGCAGGAATCCCAGCGCGGTTCCTGCTGTGCCCGGCGCGATGGGAAAAAGCCCGGTGCCAAAACCGAGCGCGACCCAGCGCGTCCAGTGGCTGCTCATGAAGGCGAAGTTGGGAGCGGCGTTCATGCGTTCCTGAAGTGATCGAATCCTTGCCAGGCCATGTCCATCGGATGTCCATCGCCATCGTACAGGATACGCTCGCCCTTGTCGGTCACGCTGCCAATCTGCGTCACCGGCACGGCTGCCGCCGCCGCGGCACGCTGCACCAGCGGCGCCGCCCCCGGGGCCGCCGTAAAGCACAGCTCGTAGTCGTCCCCGCCCGTGAGCATCAGCAAGGGCCAGTCGGGCAACGTCTGCTGGCGCAGCATCGCCGCCGAGCGCGGCATGCGCGCCAGCTCCAGGCTTGCGCCGACTCCCGATGCATCCAGTATGTGTCCCAAATCGGCCAGCAGGCCGTCGGAAACATCGATCGCCGCATGGGCGATACCACGCAAGCCCAGGCCCAGCACCACACGGGGCGTCGGGGTTTCCAGCCGGGCCAGGCAGTGATGACGGTCTTCTTCGGACAGGGGCAGCGATTCTTTCAGAAAGTGCAATCCCAGGGCGGCATCGCCCGGCGTGCCGGAAACCCAGATGTCATCGCCCGCGCGCGCACCGGAACGCAGCAGCGCCTGGCCGGGCGGCACTTCCCCCAGAATGGTGACGGCGATCATGGCCACCGGACCGGACGTGGTGTCCCCGCCGACCCAATCCGTTCCATGGGCCTGCAGCTCGTCATGAAAACCGCGTGCGAACGCTTCCACCCACGGCTCGTCCTGCGCCGGCGACAGCGTGATGCCCAGCGTGGCCCAGCGCGGCCGTGCGCCCATGGCCGCGATATCCGAAAGATTGACGGCCGCCGATTTTCGTCCCAGGCGATAGGGGTCGGCGTTGTCGAAGAAATGGCGCCCGGCCACCAGCACGTCGGTGGAGACAGCCAGTTCCTGGCCAGGCGAAGGCGTCATGAGCGCGCAATCGTCACCCACGGACAGGCGCGTCCCCGGCGCGGGATGGACAAAATGGCGCCGGATCAGCTCGAACTCGGATCGCATGTCAGCCGCGCGAAACCGGCTGCGCCTCTCCGGGACGCGCCGCTGCAGCCAGCCGGTCCAGCACGCCGTTGACGTATTTGTGGCCGTCGGTCCCGCCGAACACTTTGGCCAGCTCGACAGCCTCGTTGATGATGACGCGAAAGGGCGTTTCGGGACGATGCATCAGTTCGAACGCGGCAATCCAGAGAATGGCATGCTCGACAGGACTCAAGGCCGCCGGATCCCGATCCAGACAGGGAGCGAGCTGCGCATCCAGTTCGGGCGATGCGGCGATGACGGCCGGCAGCAGCTCGGAAAAGAACGCCTGGTCAGCCCGCGCAAAATGCGGCTGCGCCAGGATATGCCCGCGAATCACGGCCGCATCATGCCCCGTCAGCAACCATTGGTACAGTCCTTGCACCAGGCCTTCGCGGGCCACGCGTCGCGCCGATTTCACAGCGTCCCCGTGCGAATGTCTTTCAGCAGATGCGCCATTTCAATGGCCGCCAGGGCGCAATCTTCGCCCTTCTGCTCGGCCCGGGCAAATGCCTGCGCGTCGTTGTCGGTGGTCAGCACCCCATTGGCGACAGGAATGCCCGTGGAAAGCTGCACCGCCATGATGCCGGCGGCCGACTCATTGGATACGACCTCGAAATGATAGGTGTCACCGCGCACCACGCAACCCAGGGCGACGAGCGCGTCGAAGCGCCGGGTTTCAGCCAGCGCCTTCAAGGCGGGCGGCAGTTCCAGGGCGCCCGGCACGCGCACCACCGGAATATCCTCTTCGCGTACGCCACGCGCCATCAGGGTTTTTCCCGCAGCGGCGAGCAGCTGTTCGCCAATCGCTTCGTTGAAGCGCGCCACGACGATTGCGATGCGCAACCCCCGGCCATCGCTTGAAATATCGGCCATGCCGGTATTCCGGGGCCTATTCGTCGGGTGTGACATAACCGGTGATCTCCAATCCGAATCCCGCCATGCTCGGCATTTTTCGCAGGCGTGAAAGTACTTTCATTTTTCCCACACCCAAATCGTGCAGGATTTGTGCGCCCACGCCATAAAGGCGCGGGTCCCATTTCCGTTCCGGCGGCTGTTCGTCGCAGGTGGCATCGGCCCATGCGATCAGGTCCTGGGCCGTTTCCGCGCCGTGCAGCAGCACCAGCACTCCGGATCCTGCCGCCGCAATTTTTTCCAGGGCCCCGTGGATGCCGTACGCATGCCGTCCGGCACCGTCATCGAAGATGTCCACCACGGAAAACGGTTCGTGAACGCGAACCAGCGTTTCGCGCCCCGCATCGATGGTCCCAAACACCAGCGCCAGGTGGGTGCGGTTGGCCACGGCATCGAAATACGCCACCACCTGGAAGTCGCCGAAGGGCGTGTGCAGCTGACGGGTGGCGGCACGTTCGATGAGCTTTTCGGTGCGGCTGCGGTAATGAATGAGGTCGGCAATCGTGCCCAGCCTGAGCCCGTGCTCCCGGGCAAAATCCCGAAGATCCGGCAGGCGCGCCATTTCGCCGTTGTCCTTGAGGATTTCGCAGATCACGGCGGCAGGCTCCAGTCCCGCCAGCTGCGCCAGGTCACACCCGGCCTCCGTGTGCCCCGCCCGAATCAGCACGCCGCCGCGTCGGGCCATAAGCGGAAAAACATGTCCCGGCTGCACCAAATCTTCCGGACGCGCATAGCGTGCCACGGCTGCCTGCACGGTACGCGCCCGGTCGGCCGCGGAAATGCCGGTGGTCACGCCATGGGCCGCTTCGATCGACACGGTAAAGTTGGTGGTCATGGACGAACGGTTGTCGCTCACCATGAGCGGCAGGTTGAGCTGGCGACAACGCGCTTCGGTCAGGGTCAGGCAAATGAGGCCGCGTCCGAAGCGGGCCATGAAGTTGACGGCTTCCGCATTCACATGTTCAGCCGCCAGCACCAGGTCCCCTTCGTTCTCGCGGTTCTCGTCATCCACGAGAATCACCATTTTCCCGGCCTTGAGATCGGCAACAATCTCCTCGGTGGAGGACAGGCCTTCGGCAAGCGGTCGGCTGGGGGCGGCAGAAGTCATGGTGGCCATCTAAAGAACAGGGAGACGCAAAGCAGCCATTTTACCGCAACCGGCGCCCGGCAGCTTCACAACCCGAGTCAGCCGCCCTGCCATTCCCGTGCACGTTCCGCGTACCGGGCCAGCAGGTCCACTTCCAGGTTGACGGGGTCGCCGGCCTTGAGCCGGGAAAACGTGGTCACGGCCCGGGTATGGGGAATGACGTTGATTTCGAACAGGTCGCGCTGCACGTCATTGACCGTAAGGCTGACGCCATCGACCGTGACCGACCCTTTGCGGGCAATGTAACGCGGCAGGTCGCCGGGCGCGGCAATGCGCAACAGCCAGCTTTCGCCACGCGGCTCGAATGCCTGCACCACGCCCACGCCATCCACGTGTCCGCTGACCAGGTGCCCTCCCAGACGGTCGGACAGTCGCAAGGCCTTTTCCAGATTGACGGCGGCTCCCAGCTCAAGGCCGCAGGTCACCAACCGCGTGGCGGCCGACACGTCCACCTCGAAACGTGGCGCCTCGCAGGCCACCACGGTCAGGCACACCCCGTTGACCGCAATGGAATCCCCGATCGCCACATCGGAAAGGTCGAGTCCTCCGGCGTCAATGGCCAGCCGCACGCCGGCTTCCAGCGGCTTTGCCACTTCGATTTTTCCCACGGCGCTGACGATGCCGGTAAACATGGTTCTACTCTCCCCTCACGGTGCGGGCCACAATACGCCAGTCGTCACCCACCGGCGACATGGACTCGACGGCAAGCCGGAAGCGTGCGGACAGCGTCGTCAGGGGCTCCACCTGGATCACGCCAGCGGCTCCTTCGCCCAGCAGGGCCGGCGCCACATAAAACACGAATTCGTCGACGATGCCGGCTTCCAGGAGCGGCCCCAACAACCTGGACCCGGCCTCGACCGTCACTTCATTGAACGCGCGTGCCCCCAGGTAACTTGCCATGGCCTCAAAATCCACCCGGCCATTGGCCGCCGCAGGCAGCACCACCACTTCAACCCCTTGCTCACGGTAGGAAAGGACACGGGATTCGTCCGTGCACACGGTGAGCAGAACGGTGCCACCACCGCGCAGGATTTTGGCGTCGGACGGCGTTTCGAGCCGGTTGTCCACCACCAGGCGCACCGGCTGGCGCGACGTTTCCACCAGACGCACCGTCAGTTCGGGATTATCCCGGCGCACCGTCCCCGTTCCCGTAAGCATGGCGCAGGAGCGAGCCCGCAGTCGGTGGCCGTCCGTACGGGCGGCTTCACCCGTGATCCATTGGCTCACACCGTTGGCAAGCGCCGTCCTCCCGTCCAGGCTCATCGCCACCTTGGCACGAATCCAGGGACGCCCTCGGGTCATGCGGGAAACGAATCCCACGTTGAGCGCCCGTGCCTGTGCCTCACGCAACCCGACAGCCACCGGAATTCCGGCGGCCCGCAGGCGGGCAATGCCTTGCCCGGACACCAGGGGATTGGGGTCCTGCATGGCCACCACCACCCGACCCACGCCGGCCGCAACCAGCGCGTCTGCGCAAGGCGGTGTTCGTCCGGTATGGCTGCAGGGCTCCAGCGTCACATAAGCGGTGGCGCCACGCGCCCGCTCGCCGGCCACACGCAGGGCATGCACTTCCGCATGGGGCTCGCCCGCGCGCTCGTGCCAGCCCTCGCCCACCACGGCGCCTTCGCGCACCAGCACGCAGCCCACCCGCGGGTTGGGCGTAGTGCCATACAGCCCCCGGGCCGCGAGCTCAAGTGCCCGGTCCATGAAAACGCCATCACGGGCATCGGCATCAAAGGTCACGAATCACGTCCCGGAAATCGTCCAGGTCCTGGAAACTGCGGTAAACGGAAGCGAAGCGCACGTAAGCCACCTTGTCCAGGCGACGCAGTTCCTCCATAACCATCTCTCCCACGCGCAAAGATTGCACTTCGCGTTCGCCCAAAGTCAGCAGATGCTGGCGGATGCGTTCAATGGCGGCATCCACCAGTTCGACCGGAACAGGGCGCTTGTGCAGGGCCCGCATGAAACTCACGCGCACCTTGTCTGCTGAATAGTCTTCGCGCTGGCCGTTTTGCTTGACCACCTGGGGCAGGCGGATGTCCGCCGTCTCGTAGGTGGTAAAACGGCGGTTGCAGGCCACACAGCGACGCCGCCGCCGGATGCTGTCCCCGGAATCGGACGCACGGGAGTCGATGACCTGGGAATCGAGCGTGCCGCAGAAAGGACATTTCATGTCAGTTCATCCCTGTTCCCCATCATGCTAATCCCCGGCTATGGTCATGCCTTCCACCAGGATGGAACCGGTGATTTTGGAGCCGCGGATGATGGTGTCGTTGCCCACCGCAACCACGTTGCGGAACATGTCCCTGAGATTGCCGGCGATGGTGATTTCCTGCACCGGATACCGGATGACGCCGCCTTCCACCCAGAAGCCGGCCGCTCCCCGGGAGTAATCGCCGGTGACCCCGTTCACGCCGTGACCCAGCAGTTCCGTCACCAGCAGGCCGCGCCCCATCTGGCGCAGCAAGTCCTCGAAGCTGCCGCCAAAGGGGTCCAGCACCAGGTTGTGGTTGCCGCCGGCGTTGCCGGTGGACGTCATGCCAAGCTTGCGTGCGGAATAGCTGCCGAGAAAGTAGCCCTGCACCACGCCACCCGCCACCACGTCGCGCGCCGTCGTTGCCACGCCATCATCATCGAAAGGGGAGCTGGCGAGGCCCTTGGGCCGGTGCGGCTCCTCGCGCAGGTGAACCTGGGAAGAGAACACCGGTTTGCCGAGGCAGTCCTGCAGGAAGCTCGATTTGCGGTAGAGGGCACCGCCGCTGACAGCACCGACGAAATGTCCGATCAGGCTGGACGCCAGGGTGGCGTCGAACAGCACGGGCGCCTGGCAGGTTTTGAGCTTGCGCGCCTTGAGGCGGCGCGCGGTGCGTTCGCCCGCCTGTCGTCCGACCGATTCGGCCGATTCCAGGTCATGCGGATCGCGTGCCGTGCTGTACCAGTAATCGCGCTGCATTTCCGCTTCGGTTCCCGCGATGACCGAACAGCTGATGCCATGGCTCGAACCGGCATACCCTCCCAGAAAGCCCAGCGAATTGCCGTAGGCAAACTGGGATTCCTGCGTGTAGGCCGTCGCGCCTTCCGAATTGCTGATGCGCGAATCGGCCGCCAGCGCCGAAGACTCGCAACGGCGCGCCAGGTCGATGGCACTTTCCACCGGCAGCGCCCAGGGATGGTAGAGGTCGAGATCCGGCAAATTCGGACCGGCCAGCAAAGCCGGGTCGGCCAGACCTGCAAAAGGGTCGGACGCCGTATGGCGCGCAATGCTGATGGCTTTTTCCACCGTGTCACGAAGTGCCACCGGGGAAAAATCGGAGGTGCTGGCGTGGCCGCGCTGTTGCCCGAAAAACACCGTGATCCCGATGTCCTTGTCGCGGTTGTACTCGATGGTTTCCACTTCATCGAGGCGCACGGTGACCGAATGGCCGAACCCTTCGCTGGCATCGGCTTCCGCCGCACTCGCGCCGCAACGGTGCGCGTGGTCGAGCGCGTCTTGCACCAGGGCGCGCAGGAATTCCTGGCTGTAGGAGAAACGGTTGTTGGC
>JAGWTQ010000015.1 GCA_028868905.1 Betaproteobacteria bacterium | reverse complement strand
GAGCAGTTCTCTTGAAAAATCTTTGGCTTGCTTTAACCCCATTATACCCGCATAGGTGGCTTTATTGGCCGCGGCGTCCTTGCCGGCGGTTTTTCCCAGGGTGGCCGTATCCGCCTCGGCATCCAGCACGTCGTCGACCACCTGGTAGGCAAGGCCCAGCGCGTTGGCGTATCCGGTCAGGTGCCGTTCTTCCTCGTTTGAAAGCGGCTGACCGCAATGGGCTCCCATGAGAATGGCGGCACGGATCAATGCCCCTGTCTTTTTGAGGTGCATGGCTTCCAGCTCCGGCAGGGTCAGCGTGCTGCCGGTACTTTCCAGATCCATGGCCTGCCCTCCGCCCATGCCTCGCGAGCCGCTTGCCAGGGCAAGCTGACGGATCATGGACAGTTGCCGGCGCGCATCGGGGTGCAGCGGGAATTCGGACAACCATTGAAAGGCGAGGGATTGCAGGGTGTCGCCGGCCAGAAGGGCATGGGCTTCCCCGAACTGTACGTGGCAGGTGGGTTTTCCCCGGCGCAGGACGTCATTGTCCATGGCGGGCAGGTCATCATGAACCAGTGAATAGGCGTGAATGAGCTCCACGCTGGCGGCCACCACCTGCAGGGCGTCCTTTGGCGCTTCCGCCAGTTCGCCCGCCGCGAAAACGAGCAGGGGGCGCACGCGTTTCCCGCCGTCCAGCACTGCATGGCGCATGGCTTCGTGCAGGCGCCGGGGAGCGATTTCAGGGAGGGGGAGATGGCGTTGCAGGAAATCTTCGAGCGAGTGCGCTATTTCCTGAGACCAGCGCCCGAAATCATCGGGCGGGTTCATTGCCCTGAAACTCCTGAAGCGTCTCGCCTTCCAGCACCTTGATGCGCTGTTCGGCATCGGCAAGCTGTGATTGGCAGTAGCCCAGCAAAAAGGCGCCACGCCGGTAGGCTTCGATAGATTGCTCCAAAGGCAGCTGCCCGCTTTCCAGGCTGGCCAGCAGGCCTTCGAGTTCGCGCAACGCCGACTCGTAGCTTTCAGGAGATTTTACGGAAGGTTTGACCATGGCAAACCCACATTATCCCAGGGTTGGCTGGGCGGTCAAATCTCGTCTGAAAAAGTCTTATAAATCACTTGTTTCCTGATGTTTCCCGGGTTAGAATCCCGCTCTTGTCCAATGGGTTTGCAAGCGAACCCTGTCCTGATCAATCTCCTGCATTCTTTGCTCCCTGGAGGGTGTGGATATGTCAACAATGGGGTCGTTTGAGGCGCTGGCGGCAGTCACTTCCCAACTTCCAATCCGTTGGTATTTCGATCCGTCGATCGCTGCGCTCGAACTGCAAACCCTGTTTGCCCACGGTCCCCGTTATGTGGGCCATGAACTCATGGTTCCCAGTTCCGGCGATTATTTCACCCTTCCCTGGCGCGACCATGGCCAGGTGCTGGTCAACAACGGGCAAAGCATCGAATTGCTGTCGAACGTTTGTCGCCACCGCCAGGCCATCATGCTGGAAGGGCGGGGCAATGCGCAGAATATCGTCTGTCCGCTGCATCGCTGGACCTACGACCTGAAAGGCGAACTGGCCGGCGCCCCCCATTTCCCCGGAAAGCCCTGCCTCCACCTGGACCGTGCCCCGCTGACGCGCTGGAACGGTTTGCTGTTCGAAGGTTCCTGGGACGTGACCGCCGAGTTGAACCGTTGCAGTGCCGCGCGCGACCTGGATTTCAGCGGCTACATGCTGGATACGGTGAAGACGGCGCACCATCATTTCAACTGGAAAACATTCATCGAGGTCTATCTCGAGGACTATCACGTAGTGCCGTTCCATCCCGGGCTTTCAGGCTTTGTGGATTGCAACGACCTGCGCTGGGAATACGGGAAATGGCACAGCGTCCAGACGGTGGGGGTCAAGGATCATCTGCAGCGTGCCGGATCGGCGGTCTACCGGCAGTGGCATGACGTCGTGCGGCGTTACAACCGCGACGTGGATCCACCCTACGGTGCAATCTGGATGGTGCTCTATCCCAACATCATGGTGGAGTGGTACCCCCACGTGCTGGTGGTCAGCACCGTGTGGCCGGACGGGCCTGAAGCCTGCACCAACGTCATCGAGTTTTATTACCCCGAAGAAATTGTCCTTTTCGAGCGCGAATACGTGGAAGCGCAGCAACAGGCTTATTTCGAAACGGCGGTGGAAGATGACGAAATCTGCGAGCGCATGGCGCGCGGGCGTCGGGCGCTGATCGAGCGGGGGCTGGAAGACGGCGGGCCCTACCAGTCCCCCATGGAAGACGGGATGCTGCATTTCCATGAATTCGTGCGGCGCCAGGTGTCTCCCCTGATTCCACGCGGGTGACCTGATGCGCCGGCTTCCTGCGCTCAAATCGGGCTGGATGCTGGTGGCGGGCTTCAGTTTTGCCGTCATGGGGCTTTTCGTGAAGCTGGGGGCCCCGGATTTTTCCCCTGCCGAACTGGTGTTCTACCGCTCCTTGTTCGGGCTGATCCCGCTTGCGTTGTTTGCGTTCCGCCAGCACCAGCCGGTCACCACGATGCATTGGCGATTGCATCTGGTCCGTAGCGTGTCGGGTCTGATTTCCCTCTGGCTGTACTTTTTTGCGCTGACCCAATTGCCGCTGGCCACGGCCGTGACCCTCAACTACACCTCCCCGCTGTTTTTGGCGTTGCTCATGACGGTGCTGTCCCGAGAAAAGCTGCATCGGCCGCTGTTGCTGACGCTGATTTTCGGCTTCATGGGTATCGTGCTGGTGTTGCGCCCTCATTTGGGGCCAGACCAATGGTTTGCCGGCCTCCTGGGGTTGCTGTCCGGTTTCGGGGCCGGGGTGGCTTACCTCAATGTGCGGGCCATGGGTGAGCTGGGCGAGCCCGAGTGGCGCATCGTGTTGTATTTCACGGCGCTGTCCACGATTGTGCTGGGGGTTTACCTGCTTTTCGTGCCCCGTCATCCGCTGACCTGGGGGAACGTGTGGGTGCTGCTGGCGTTGGGAGGGGCGGCGACCATAGGCCAGCTCACCATGACCCGCGCCTACCGCACCGGGTCCACCTGGCTGGTGGCGAATTTTGCGTACAGTGCCATCGTGTTTTCCAGTTTCCTGGGTATCCTGTTTTTCAGGGAATGGCTTTCCTGGTCGGGCTGGCTTGGGGTGGTCATCGTCATCATGGCGGGCATTTCGGCCAGCCGGCAGGTACGCCGGCGGGTTCCGGTTCGCCCAACGGAGGTTTGCTCATGAGCAGTCCCATTGTTTCGGCGGAAGCGTTGTCCCGGCATCTGGGCGAGTGGATTGTCATCGATTGCCGCCACAGCCTGCAGGACGTGCAAGCGGGCCGGCGCGCCTACGAGGCGGGCCATATCCCGGGCGCCATTTTTTTCCATCTGGACCAGGATCTGTCCGGGCCTGCAGGCGGAGAACGGGGCCGGCATCCGCTGCCGTCCATCGAACGCTGGGTAGAAACCCTGGAACGGGCCGGCCTGGGTTCGGGACGAATGGTGGTGGCCTACGACGACCGCGAAGGCCTATTTGCGGCGCGCCTGTGGTGGATGCTGCGCTGGGTGGGGCACGAACAGGTGGCGGTGCTGGACGGCGGTTGGGCGCGGTGGTGCGAGGAAAAACATCCTGTTTCCACTGAACAGCCCTCACCCCTGCGGACCGCATTTCACCCCCATGAGCAGCAAGGTGCCTGGGTCGATACAGCGACGGTGCAGGAACATTTGTATGATCCCGCCCTGCTGTTGGTGGATGCGCGCGCGGCAGACCGCTTCCGCGGCGAAAATGAAACGCTCGACCCGGTGGGGGGGCACATTCCCGGGGCCCGCAACCGGCCGTTTAGGGACAACCTTCAGGAGGATGGCCGGTTCAAGCCGGCAGAGCGCCTGAAAGCGGAATTCGAAGCACTCCTAGCCGGCGTTGCGCCGGATCGGGTGGTCCACCAGTGTGGTTCCGGGGTGACGGCCTGCCACAACCTGCTGGCCATGGAATACGCGGGTTTGCGGGGCGGTCGGCTCTATCCGGGATCCTGGAGCGCGTGGTGCGCCAACCCCGCCCGCCCGGTGGCCGTGGGAAGTCCTTGATTTCTTGATCCATATTTCATATAATATCGGGCTTTTTCGGAATCGGGATTTCCCCGAGGTCCAAACGACAAAGGTTGAGTCATCATGGTAGTGATCCGATTGTCTCGTGGCGGTGCCCGCAACCGTCCTTTCTACAATGTGGTGGTTGCCGATTCCCGCAATCGCCGTGACGGCCGTTTCATCGAGCGCGTCGGCTTCTACAACCCGACCAATGCCAATGGTCCGGACGGCCTGCGCCTGGATCTGGCTCGCGTGGAGTTCTGGAAGAGCCGCGGCGCCCAGGCTTCCGACGCCGTGGAAAAGCTGATCAAGCGCGCGCCCAAGGCCGGAGCTGCCGCTGCCTAAGTGGGTGGTCATGGGGCGGGTGTCCGTCCCGTACGGGGTGCAGGGATGGATCCGCATCCAGAGTTACAGCGGCTCCCTGGATGGCCTTGCGGCTTATCCCACGTGGTGGCTGGGCAAGGGCGAAACGTTTCGCGAATTTTCGCTGGCGGAATGGCGCATCCACGGTGGTGCGCTGGTCGCGCGGCTGGAAGGCGTAACTGACCGGACCGCGGCAGAGTCCCTGAAAGGGCTTGAAATTGCCATACCCCGCGAGCAACTGCCCGCGGCGGGAGAAAATGAATATTACTGGACCGATCTGATCGGTTTGCGCGTGACCAACCTTGCCGGTGAAACGCTGGGCGAGGTGGTTGAAGTGCTGGGTACCGGTGCCAACGACGTGCTGGTGGTCCAGGATGCAGGGCAGCAGCGCCTGATCCCCTTTGTGGATCCCGTGGTACGGGATGTGCAGATTGCGGGGGGCACGATGCTGGTGGATTGGGGGGCGGATTACTGATGGCTTATGCCTTCGACGTGATTTCGCTTTTCCCGCCCATGTTCGACGCGCTGACAGCCCATGGCGTCACGCGGCGCGCGCTGGAACAAGGTCTGTGGAATTTCAGGGCGTGGAACCCGAGGGATTTCACCACGGACAATTACCGGACGATCGATGACCGTCCCTATGGCGGCGGACCGGGCATGGTGATGCTGGCCAAACCCCTGGTTCAGGCCATCGAGGCGGCCCGTGACCGGCAGCGGTCCTTGGGAATTGCCGCACCCCGGGTGGTGTACCTGAGCCCCCAGGGGCCGGTGCTGACGCATGAAAAGGTCATGCGCTACGCGGCTGAACCCGGGCTGGTGTTGCTGGCCGGCCGCTACGAAGGGGTTGATGAACGCCTGCTGATGCAGGCGGTGGATGAAGAGGTCTCCATCGGGGACTATGTGCTGTCCGGCGGGGAATTGCCGGCCATGGTGCTGATGGATGCCATACTGAGGCAATTGCCCGGTGTATTGGGCGATGCACAGTCCGTGCAACAGGAATCCTTCGTGCACGGGTTGCTGGACACGCCGCATTTTACGCGGCCGGAAGTTTATGAAGGAATGGCGGTACCGGCGGTGCTGATGTCCGGCAATCATGCGGACATCGAACGTTGGCGCCGCAAGCAGGCCATAGGCAGGACCTGGCAAAAACGTCCGGATATGTTGGTGCGCCAACCGCTTTCCGGGGAAGATCTAAAACTGTTGGAAGAGTTCAAGGCCGAACTCGAAAAGAAGGAGTAGTCCCATGGATGTCATCAAGCAACTGGAACAGGAAGAAATGGCCCGTCTGGGCAAAGCCATCCCCGCGTTTGCACCGGGAGATACCGTGGTGGTCAACGTGAATGTGGTGGAAGGGGAGCGCAAGCGTGTCCAGGCCTTCGAAGGTGTGGTCATTGCCAAACGGAACCGGGGCCTCAACTCCTCGTTCATCGTGCGCAAGATTTCTTCAGGTGAAGGCGTCGAGCGGACTTTCCAGACCTGGTCACCCCTGATCGCCAGTATTGAAGTCAAGCGTCGCGGTGACGTGCGGCGGGCCAAGCTGTACTACCTGCGCAGCCGTTCCGGCAAATCGGCACGTATCCGCGAAAAACTGGCAACGCGCAACCCGTCGCCTGCGAAAACGGAATCTTCGGCCGGTTAAGCGATTAACCCGTCACAGCAGGAAATCCTCGACCGATTTTGCGACAGCCTGTGGCTGGAAGATGGGCTGTCGCGAAATACCCTTGAAAGCTATCGCCGCGACCTGATGCAGTTTGCCGGCTGGCTTGAAACTCACCATCCCGGAATCGGGCTGTACCAGGCGCAATCTTCCCATCTGCAGGAATGGCTTGCGGACCTGTACGGCGTGCGTCACGTCAAAAGCCGTACGGCAGGACGGGCCCTTTCTGCGCTTCGGCGTTTTTACCGGATGGCGCTGCGCGACGGACGCATGGCGGCCGACCCGACGCTTCACATCGCTTCGCCGCGCCTGCCGCGTGCATTGCCCAAATCAATTTCCGAAGCGGAAGTGGAATGCCTTCTGGCTGCCCCGGACACGGAAACGGAACTGGGTTTGAGGGACCGGGCCATGCTCGAAGTGCTTTATGCCAGCGGGCTGCGCGTTTCGGAGTTGGTCAGTTTGCCTCTGGCAGCGGTTTCGCTGGACAGCGGTGTCGTCCGTGTGACGGGCAAAGGTGGGCGTGAGCGGCTGGTGCCTCTTGGCGAGCATGCCCTGGACTGGGTGCGGCGCTACATGACCGTGGCCCGGCCTGCCCTGTTGTCGGGCCTGCCCAATGAATCGCTGTTTGTGACCCAGCGCCGTCAGCCGATGACGCGCCAGGGTTTCTGGCAACTCGTCAAACGGTATGCACTGCAGGCCGGCATCGGCACGACGCTCTCACCCCACACCCTGCGGCATGCATTTGCCACCCACCTCGTCAATCATGGAGCCGATCTGCGGGTGGTGCAGCTGCTGCTAGGCCATGCCGACATTTCAACCACGCAGATTTACACCCATGTGGCGCGCGAAAGGCTTCGGCAGCTGCATGAAAAACACCATCCCCGGGGCTGATACCACTATACTCACGCCCATGACGAGCCTGATACTGGTTGCCATTGCAGCCTACCTGATGGGATCCCTTTCCTTTGCCGTGATCGTGAGCCGACTCATGGGGTTGCCGGATCCCCGCACCTTTGGATCGCGCAACCCGGGCGCCACCAACATGCTGCGTGGCGGAAGCCGCCTGGCAGCCGTCTTGGTGCTGCTGGGAGATGCCCTCAAAGGCTGGCTAGCTGTCTGGCTGGTGGCCCATGTGGCGATCCCGTTGGGGGCCGATCCCCGTACCTTGCCTGCCGCTGCGATTGCGGTGTTTGTGGGGCATGGCTATCCGGTATTTTTCGGGTTCAGGGGAGGCAAGGGTGTTGCGACCGCCCTTGGGGTGTTGCTTGCCTTTCAACCGGCGCTGGGGCTGGCCACGCTCTTTGTCTGGTTGTCGGTCATGGCGGTGACGCGCATTTCTTCGGTTTCAGCCCTGTGCGCTTCGGTTGCGGCACCCCTGCTGGCACTCATCTTCCTGCAAGACGCATGGGGGCGCCTGACGGTGGTTGCACTGGCTTTGCTGCTGATTGCCCACCATCACAGCAACATTCGCCGGCTGCTGAAAGGTGAAGAAACCGTATTTCGGAAAAAAGTTCACTGAAGACCGGGCATGAGCCCTTTCATGCCGCGCATCATTTTTCCAAGCCCGCCGCGCGAAATCATTTTCATCATTTTCTGCATTTGCTCGAACTGGGAGAGCAGCCGGTTCACTTCCTGAACTTGGACGCCGGCTCCGGCTGCGATGCGACGTTTCCGGGATGCCTTGAGCAGTTCGGGATTGCGGCGTTCCGCCGGGGTCATGGAATTGATGATGCCTTCGATGCGGGCGAGGGAGCGGTCATCCACGGACGGGTTTGACTGGAGACCTCGAGTCAGTTGCGAGGGCAGTTTGTCCATCATGGCGCCCAGCCCTCCGGCCTTTTTCATCTGGCCGATCTGGGCCTTGAAATCTTCCAGGTCGAATCCTTGTCCCTTTTTGATCTTGTGGGCCAGTTTTTCGGCTTCGGCGCGATCCACTGTCCGGTGGGCTTCTTCAATGAGTGACAGCACATCGCCCATGCCCAGAATGCGGGAAGCCATGCGTTCGGGATGGAATGGTTCCAGGCCGGTGAGTTTTTCTCCCACCCCGATGAACTTGATGGGTTTTCCCGTCACGTGCCGGACGGACAAGGCGGCACCGCCCCGTGCGTCGCCGTCCAGCTTGGTCAGGATGACGCCGGTCAGGGGGAGGGCTTCGCCGAATGCGCGTGCGGTATTGACGGCATCCTGCCCTTGCATGGCGTCCACCACAAAAAGCGTTTCGATGGGATTGAGTGCCCGGTGCAGGTTCTGGATTTCGCGCATCAGATCTTCATCGATGGCCAGCCGGCCGGCCGTGTCGACGATCAGCACGTCATAAAAATGGCGCCTCGCATGATCCAGCGCGGCTGCGGCAATGGATTCGGGCGCCTGTCCGGTTTCCGATGGAAACCAATCCACGTCCAGCGACTGGGCCAAGACGTGCAGTTGTTCGATGGCGGCAGGACGATAGACGTCGCAACTGACCAGGAGAACCTTTTTCTTCTGCTGTTCCTTTAAAAACTTGGCCAGTTTGCCGCTGGAAGTGGTTTTCCCGGAGCCTTGCAAACCGGCCATGAGGATGACGGCTGGCGGCTGGGCTGCGAGATTCAGTCCGCTGCCCTGTTCGCCCATGAGCCGGGTCAGGGACTGGTGGACCACCCCGACGAATGCCTGCCCCGGAGTGAGGCTCGACAGCACGGTTTGCCCCAAGGCTTGTTCGCGTACTTCCTGGATGAAATCCTTGACGACCGGGAGGGCCACATCGGCTTCCAGCAACGCCAGACGCACTTCACGCAACGCATCCTGAATATTGGATTCGGTCAGGCGTGCCTGGCCGCGCAGTGTTTTGACGACTCCGGAAAGTCGCTCGGTCAAATGATCCAGCATGGTTAAAGCGGTCCTCGCCTCATGGAATGGTAAACTAGGCACATGATGGCCGATGCCAAGCTTTATTTTATCACTGCCGCCCTGTACCTACTGTTGGGCGTTCGCGTCTGGATGGCGTTGCGTGCCGATGCCAGCGGGAACGAGGCCAGAGGACGCCGGGACGGCCTCACCCGGACGCTGATTCTCGGTGCCTGGATCGTGCATGGTGCCGTGTTGCACCGCGCCCTGCTTTCGGAAGAAGGCCTTGACCTCTCCCTGGGGCACAGTCTTTCCCTGATTGCCTGGGTTACGGTGGCCATGTACTGGATCGTGAGCTTTCGCTACCGCATGGGGGTGCTGCAACCGCTGATCCTGATTCTGGCTGCGGGCCTGGTGCTGTCGCCCCTCGTATTCCCGGCCGACAAGCAGGTGCCCTACAGCGGCCTGCTGGCATTCAAGGTTCACCTCGTGGTGTCCCTCATGGCCTACGGGCTCTTCGCCATCGCGGCGCTGCATGCCATCCTGATGGGGGTCATGGAGCAGCGGCTGCACAGTCATGACAAACGGTTGTCCCGACTGGGCGAACTGCCTTCCCTGGTGGCCATGGATTCGCTGTTGTTCCAGATGATCCTTGTCGGGTTCCTGTTGTTGACGGGTGCGCTGGCCAGCGGTGTGTTCTTTTCCGAAGCCTTGTTCGGAAAACCGCTGCCCTTCAACCACAAGGTGGTGTTCTCCTTCATTTCCTGGCTGATCTACGCAGGGCTCCTGGCGGGCCGGCAGATCTGGGGTGTGCGCGGTCGGCGCGCAGCCCGCTGGACTCTGGCGGGATTTGCCATGCTGCTGGTGGGGTACGTGGGCAGCAAGTTCGTGCTGGAAATCATTTTGCATCGTGGATGACACGCCAGCCGCCATCCTGATCGGCATTCTGGCGGTGCTGCTGATTCTGTCCGGTTTCTTTTCCATGGCGGAAACCAGCATGATGGCGCTCAACCGCTACCGTCTCAAGCACCTGGTTGCACAAGGGCACCGGGGCGCCCGCAAAACAGCCCAGCTGCTGTCCCAGACGGATCGCCTGCTTGGCGTTCTGCTGCTGGGGAACAACTTCATCAACGCAGCTGCTGCTGCCATCGTGACGGTGCTGATGGTCCGTTTTATCGGGCGGGGGGAAGTGGCCATCACGCTGGGTACCGTGCTGGTGACTTTGGCGATCCTGATTTTTTCGGAAATCACGCCCAAGATTATCGGGGCCACCTACCCGGAAAAAATCGCGTTCCGGGTCAGCTATGTGCTGGTTCCGCTGCTGAAGCTCTGCGCTCCCATCATCTGGTTCGTGAACCTGTTCGTGCGCGGACTGCTGAAGGCGGGCGGGCTGCGGACCCGACCCGACGCCTCCAGTCCTGCGCTGAGCCTGGAAGAACTGCGCATACTGGTTCTGGAAGGCGGACATTTCATTCCGCCCAAGCACCAGAACATCCTGCTCAACCTGTTGGGGCTGCAGGACATCAGCGTGGACGACGTGATGACGCCGCGCAACCAGATCGAGGGCATTGACCTCGAAGCCCCTATCGAAGAAATCCGCAACCAGCTGGCCACGTCCAACCATACCCTGCAGTTGATTTACCGCGGAACACCCAATGATGTGGCTGGTGTGGTCCATGTGCGAAAAGTGTTCAACCAGGCCCATTCAGGGGAACTGACGCGGGAGACGCTTGAAGCCATCATGCAACCGGCCTATTTCATCCCGGCCGGAACGCCCCTGTTGACCCAGCTACAAAATTTCCAGGAAACCCGGCACAAGGCCGGGCTCGTGGTTGATGAATACGGAGAACTTGAAGGTCTGGTGACCGTGGAAGACATCCTGGAGGAAATCGTCGGCGAGTTCAGCGGCCAGGCGCCCCACCAGCAGGATTACTTCACACGCGAAAAGGACGGGACCGTTCTCGTGGAAGGGGTTTGCCCCTTGCGTGATCTCAACCGCAAGCTGGGAACCCATTTCCGTCTGGAAGGCCCGCGCACCTTGAACGGGCTGATCCTGGAAACCCTCGAGGATATCCCGGAGCCCGGTACGGCCCTCAAGATTGACGGGCATCCGGTGGAAATCGTGCAGACCCAGGACCGCATGGTCCGGGTGGCGCGCATTGTTCTGGACGAGCCCCGGTGAGCGCAGGGGGCGGATTGCTTGAGACACCGGCGGTCTGGGCCAGCCTTGCGGTCGCCGGCGGTTTCGTCGCCGGATTTGTGGCAGACCGGCTTGTGGACTGGATTCCGCATCGCATGGCGGCGGATGGCCGGTTGCCGGAAGGGGTTGGACGGCTGCGTGCATGGCGTCGCGGCTTGCCTTTCCTGTGTGCCGTGCTTTCCCTCGCGGGGGCTATGCGTTTTGGCCCAGGCTGGCCTGCGCTGGCTGTGATGGCCTTTCTGTGGGCATTGCTGGTGCTGGTTTTCATCGACCTGGAAACCCAGCTGCTGCCGGACCTTGTCACGCTCCCTTTGTTGTGGGCCGGCCTGCTGGGCAATTCCTGGGGGTTGTTCACCGATTTGCACGCGGCCCTGTGGGGAGCAGCGGGCGGGTACCTGTTGTTATGGAGTGTTTACTGGCTCTACCGGGGGATTGCCCGGCGCGAGGGCATCGGTCGCGGGGATTTCAAGCTGCTGGCCGCCCTGGGCGCCTGGACGGGGTGGGAATCGTTGCCTGCCATTCTTCTGTTCGCTGCCCTCGCCGGCGTCATCGTCGGAGGCGTTTGGCTGAGTCTGGGCCAGCGTTCCCGGCATACCCCGATTCCTTTCGGACCTTTTCTTGCGGCGGCTGGATATGGTGTTATGCTTTGGGGTAAAGGAGGAATGACGTGAGCAAATTCATCGTCGGGGTGACCGGAGGCATTGGTTCTGGCAAATCCACAGTGGCCGAGCTGTTTGCCAAGCTGGGAGCGGGAGTCGTGGACACGGACGCCATTTCCCGTCAGCTGACCTCACCGGGAGGGGCAGCGATTCCGGCCATCCGGGACAAATTCGGGGAAGCGTTCATCAACGAAGATGGAAGCCTCAACCGGACCGTCATGCGGGATTACGTGTTCAACCACCCCCCGGCGCGCAAGCAACTGGAACGCATCATGCACGCCATGATCCGGGATGCCGTCCATGCAGCCCTGGAAGCGGCCACCCAACCTTACGTCTTGCTGGTGGTTCCCCTGCTGATTGAAGTGGGAAGCTACAGACCGCTGCTGTCGCGAGTGTTGGTGGTGGATTGCGAAGAGGAATTGCAGGTTCAGCGCGCTGCCGCTCGGCGGGACATGACGCCGGAAGCGGTGAAAGCCATCATGGCCGCCCAGACCGATCGAAAAACCCGGTTGCGCGTGGCTGACGACGTGATCGAAAACAATGGCGACCTCACCAGCCTGGAGTCAGTGGTCCGTTCACTGGATCGCCAGTACCGCGCCATGGCGTCCGGAGCGAACTAAAACGTTTGATTTTCAAGTCATTGGCACGGCCGGGGATTGCGTTCCTGGCCAATTTGGGACACACTTTGGCGGTTTTCCGGGGCCGCTTCGGTGATCATTTACGATTATCCGCTCAACGAGCAGATCCGCATTTTCCTGCGTTTAAAGGCGCTCTTCCGTCGCGCTTTTTATTTCATTGAGCGAGAGGAAGCCTGGGATCATCACGCCGCGTTGATGACGGTGTTCGAGATTCTCGACGTCACGGCACGATCGGACGTCAAATCAGACCTGCTCCAATCCCTTGACCGCCAGCGGCTGGCCTTGGTGCCGTTGCGCGAAAACCCCAATGTTTCGCAGGAGTCCCTGGAAAAAGCGCTTTCAGATCTGGAAACGGCCGCTTACGACCTGCACGGCAGCAAAGGCAAATTCGGAGAACAGCTGCGCAATCACGAATGGCTGATGGCCATCAAGCAGCGATCAGGCATTCCGGGCGGCATGTGTGATTTCGACTTGCCGGCTTACCACTACTGGCTGTCACTGGGGCGGGAAGCCCGACGCAGCCAGTTAAACGAGTGGGTCTCGCCTCTCCTGTCCACTTACCGGGCCTTGCGGGTGCACGTCACGCTGCTCATGGAAAGCGGCAAGGCTCACGAGCTGCAGGCGACCAACGGGCTTTTCCAGCAAACCAAGGTGGGGCCGGACGTACGCCTGCTGCGCGTGGCCCTTGGGTCCGACATGCCCTGTGTGCCTGAAATCAGCGCCAACAAATACCTGCTCAATATCCGGTTTCTGGAGGCTGGTGAAACAGCGCGTTTCAAGGTGTGCGGGCAAGACATCCCGTTTACCCTGATTTTCTGTACTCTCTGAGCCTGGCTATTCCCGTCGCGCCTGCAAGGCATTCCAATCCTGGCGGGAAGTGTCGATGCCCACGCCGATTTCTTCCACTTCCTCGAATATGGTGGTCTTGCGGATGGTGGCTTCCACGTAGTCTACCCGCGGGTCATCAAAACAGTGTGTGACCAGTTCGTCCAGCAGATCTTCGATCAGCGGGACATGGGGGCGATCGGCCCAGCTTTGGATGAAATTGCGCAGCGGTTCGTAGTCCACCGTATCGCCAATGTGGCGGATGCGGCGCAATGCCGAAAAGGGGAAAGAGAGTTTTACCGAGACCAGGATGTCCTGGGGCCCGTTTTTCTCGAAATCGTGTATTCCCAGGCGCACCGAACAATGCGCGTTGCGGATGATGCAATGGTAGCGGCTCATGCCGCAGGTTCTAGCGCAACGCGCAGTTTCTGGAGGGCACGACCCTCGATTTGGCGAACACGTTCGGCGGATACGCCAAGTTCCTGGGCCAGTTCCTGAAGCGTGGCGGCCGGTTTTTCACCCTGAAGCCAGCGGGCCGAAACGATACGCCGGCTGCGCTCGTCCAGGCCGGCAAGGGCTTTTTGCAATCCTTCATGGCGAAGGGTTTCCTGCTCCCGGGATTCCAGCATTTCCGACGGGCCGGCCGATTCATCGGCCAGATAGGCAATCGGACTGACCCAGTGCTCTTCGTCTTCGGGCGCGGGGTCCAGGGAAATATCCTGGCCGGAAAGCCGCACTTCCATTTCGCTCACGTCTTCCGGCCGGACTCCCAGCTGCCGGGCCACTTCCAGGGTTTCGCGGTGCGACAGGGAGCCGAATCCCGGTTTCAGGCTGCGCAGACCGAAAAACAACTTGCGCTGGGCCTTGGTGGTGGCAATCTTGACCAGACGCCAGTTGCGCAGGATGTATTCGTGCATTTCCGCCTTGATCCAGTGGACGGCAAAAGACACCAGGCGAACACCGCGTTCAGGGTCGAAGCGGCGCACGGCCTTCATGAGGCCCACATTGCCTTCCTGGATGAGGTCGGCCTGGGGAAGCCCATAGCCACTGTATTGGCGAGCGGTGGAAACCACCAGCCGCAAATGGGAAAGAATAAGGCGCTGGGCGGCTTGCAAGTCGTTGTTGTCGCGCAGGCGCCGACCCAGAGCCACTTCCTCCTCTGCGCTCAGCAGCGGAATCCGGGACACGATCTGGATGTATTGCTCCAGGCTTCCGCTCAGGGACGGAACAGGTGCAGGCAGCGTCATTTCATGCATGGATCAGTCAACCTCCCTCGTCTGGGCACATTTTAGCACTCCTGCCATTTGAGTGCTAATGCAGGGCAAGGTTCCGCGCGCCCGATGTCTTGCCGGCAGGAAAACAAAGTCGGCAATGATAATATAAAGTTATTTATATCAACAGGTTAAAATGATTTTTTGGGTGCCGTCAACTGAGGTGCGCAACCACCCACATCCCGACCAGCCCAACCACCAGAAAACCCAACATGACCATGAGACCCTGGCGGGGATTGCAGTCGCAGTCCCCGGCTTTGTTGGATTTGATCGTGCAGGATTTCTTCATCGGGACTCTCCATTTCGATGGTTAATCGGGCAGGGTGGGGAAACACGCACGGTTCCCATGCTCATTAGTCGGCCACGGCCCCGGTTTCTTACAGCATGCAAGCCTCTGCGCTTCATCGGCTGATTTTCTTGAGAACGCCCATCAGCTCCGACAGGGCAGCCTCGCCATTGCCCTGTTGCACGGCTTTTTGCACGCAGCCTTTGGTGTGGTCTTCGATGAGTTGCAGCGCGACGGCATCGAGCGCCGAGCGGACCGCTCTGACTTGGGTCAGGATATCGATGCAGTAACGGTCGCCCTCGACCATGCCGCTGATGCCCCTGATCTGGCCTGCAATGCGGTTCAGGCGGTTGAGCAGCGCCTGCTTGTGGGGTTGCACCACGGTTTTTTCACTGCCGTGGCACCGTTCGCGGGGATCAGGCCGGGACGTCATAACCGGCATCCACTACCGCGTGTTTCAGCTGTTCTGGTGAGACCTGTGCCGGGTCGTACTCGATGGTGGCCTGGCCTTTTTCCAGGGAAACGTCTGTCTGCCCAACGCCCGGCAAATTCGCGAGAGCCCGCTTGACGCTGTTTACGCAGCCGCCACAGGTCATGCCCTGGATGTTCAATGTGGTTGTCGTCATGTTCAATTTCCTTGTCGGTTGTGTGATTGCAGTTTCGGTTCCGGTTGCCAGCGACGCAGCAAGAGCGAGTTGGTGACGACCGACACCGAACTCATGGCCATGGCGGCGCCGGCGATCACGGGGTTGAGCATGCCCACGGCAGCCAGGGGAATGCCCAGGATGTTGTAGATGAAAGCAAAGAAGAGGTTCTGCTTGATCTTGGTGAAAGTGGCTTTCGACAGCTCGATGGCATCCACGGCGGTCAACAGGTCACTGTTCATCAGGGTCACGTCCGCAGCTTCCATGGCGATGTCGGAGCCGGTGCCGATGGCGAAACTGACATCGGCGGCGGCGAGCGCTGGCGCGTCATTGATGCCGTCGCCTACCATGCCGATCACGCGTCCCTGTGCCTGCATTTCCTTGATCTTCGAAGCTTTCACTTGCGGCAGCACTTCGGCGATGAACTGGCGGATGCCGGCCTCGCCGGCGATCGCCTGGGCCGTGGCGGCATTGTCACCCGTGAGCATGACCACCTGCAGGCCCATTTCGTGCAGTCTCGTCACCGCCTGGCGGGATGTGGGCCGCAGCCGGTCGGCAATGGCCAGATAACCGAGCGGTGCCCCCCGGCTGGCCAAGCCGATGACTGTTTTTCCAGAATGCTGTAACGCCGCCACTTTTTCCTGATCCAGGGGAATACCCAGGCTTTCCAGCCAGGCCGGAGAGCCCAGCCAGAAAACTTCGTCACCCAGCGACGCCGTGACCCCCTTGCCCGGTTCGGCCCGGAAGCCGTGCATTTCTGCCGGCTGAATCCCCGCTGCGGTCGCTTCGTCCAGCACGGCACGCGACAGGGGATGTTCAGAACCTTGTTCCAGGGTGGCAGCGAGTTTCAGAAACGCCTGCCGGGTCAGCGATGCGGCCGGCAGCACATCGGTGACCGCCGGCTTGCCTTCGGTCAAGGTGCCGGTCTTGTCCACCGCCAGCGTGTTGATCTTTTGGGCGCGTTCGAGTGCTTCGGCATTTTTTATCAGGATGCCGGCCTGTGCACCGCGGCCTGTGCCGACCATGATGGCGGTTGGCGTGCCCAAGCCCAATGCACAAGGGCAGGCGATCACCAGCACGGCCACGGCGTTGATCAGGGCCTGGGTAAAATCGCCACTGAAAAGCCACCATCCGCCGAAGGTCAGGACAGCAATACCCACCACGACCGGGACAAAGATGCCGGAAATCTGGTCTGCCAGACGCTGGATCGGAGCCTTGGAGCCCTGCGCCTCTTCAACCAGCCGGATGATGTGGGCCAGAGCGGTGTGGGCTCCCACACCAGTGACCTTGCAGCGCAACATGCCCTGGCCATTGAGGGTGGCGGCAAAAACCTTGGCGTTGGCTTCTTTCTGTTGCGGCAAGCTTTCGCCAGTCAGCATCGACTCGTCGATACTTGAAGCTCCGGACAGGACGACCCCGTCCACCGGAAGGCTCTCCCCCGGGCGAACAATGAACACATCGCCCACTCTCATGAGCGCCACCTCGATTTCCTTCACGACCCCGTCCTGCTCCACATGCGCGGTTTTGGGCTGCAGTTTCATGAGGGCTTCGATGGCGCCGGAAGTCTTGCTTTTCGCTCGTGACTCCAGCAGTTTGCCCATCAGAACCAGGGTGATGATGGAAGCAGAGGCTTCGAAATAGACGTGTTCGGCAAGCCCCAGAAAGGTGACTGTGGTGCTGAAGAGATAGGCCATGCTGGTGCCCAGTGCCACCAGCACATCCATGTTGGCCGATCCGCCCCGGAGGGCGTTCCAGGCCCCCCGATAGAAGCGGGCCCCGATCCAGAACTGCACGGGTGTGGCCAAAAGCCATTGCAACCCGCGTGGCCACAGTTCCATGTGGCCCGCGAACATGCTGACCATCTGGGCCAGCAACGGCAAGGTGAGCAGCGCGGAAACGGCAAATCGAATCAGATCGTGTCGATAAGCCGCCTGGCGCCGGACTTTTTCGGCTGCGGAGTCCAGCCCGGCAATTTCCTGTGCACCATAGCCCGCTTTTTCCACCTGTCGGATCAGATCGGCGATGCCAGCCAGACCCGGTGTGAACGTGATGTGGGCCCGTTCCGTTGCCAGATTCACGTGCGCGGAAACGCCGGGCAGTTGGTTCAGTACCTTTTCGATGCGTGCGGCGCAAGATGCACAGGTCATGCCCGAGATGGCCAGCTCGGTCGTCTGCCGGGGTACGCCATAGCCCGTTTTTTGCACAGCCTCCACGAGCTCTTGGGGCGATACCTGGTTTGCGTCAAAACGGATCTGGGCCTTGTCGGTGGCGACATTGACTGTCGCCTGGACTCCCGGCAGCCTGTTCAGGGTTTTCTCGATGCGTGCTGCGCAGGCTGTGCAGGTCATGCCTTCGATGGGCAAGTCCACCTGGTTTAGTGCGGGGTCTGCCACGATGCGCCTCCCTGCTTTCATGTACCTTGAAAGACCATGCTATACCCTATGGGGGTATATGGGCAAGGGGCGCTGCGTGCGGACGGCTAGAACTTGAACTGCGCTTGGACGCCGAGCTGGTCCATGGAAGGTTTGTCCGGAGTGGCCACCGGACCGCCCCCTGTTTTCACCCCCGCCAGTCCGCTGACGTTCCATTGGGACGTCAAACGGTAATTCAGGCCGAAATGGAAGCCCGAATCCTTGTACTTGGAGCCCAGCGAAGGATCGTTGATGCCCGGCAGCGGCAAATCACCCCCCATGGCCCACTGCAACGTCGAATCCTGACCGGTTTCAGACAGGGCCTCAAAAGAGTTGCGCGGGGAAAACAGAAGCTGATTTGGCGTTGCAGAAATCCCTGCCTCGGGAGCCTGCAAATTTTTGACGCTGAAACTTGAAGTGGCAGGTGCTGGCGGCGTATGAACGGGCTGCGGTTGTCCTGAAGAGGGAAGGGGTTGGGGTGCGTTGGCGGCATCTTGGGCAAAGGCAGAACAGGTCATGGACATTGCAGCGAGGGCACAGGCCAATCCCGGGTGGCGCAATCCGACTGGGTTTAGCACCTGGCAGCGATCCGGCGCAAGGTCAGGCTGACCGAAAGGTAGGCGCTGGCCCAGCTCCAGCCCATGCCGGCCGCTCCGAGCAAAACCCATTCACGCAGCGAAAGCGCCGGCAGCTGCAGATTCATGGCAAACAAGTTGCTCAGGGGCTGAACGGCATCGTTGAACCAGCGGCTTCCAAGCCACAGCAAAAGGCCGGCAGCGAGAGACCCTAGCCATCCCTGCAGCACTCCGAAATAAAGGAAGGGGCGCCGGATGTACCCCGGTGTTGCGCCGATCAGATGGGTAATTTCGATTTCGCTGCTGGAGGAAAGCACCTGCTGCCGGACGGTGCTGAATACCGTGAACGCCATGGCCACGGCCAGCAGGACGGTGAGCCCGCCCGCGCCGCGCCGGGCAAATTGCACCAGGGCATCCAGGCGCTTGGCCCAGGCGCTGTCCACCTGGACGCGTTCAACCTTGGCCAGCCCCGCCAGCGCGGCACGCAGGTTTTCCAGTGCCTGGGGTGCCGGACTGCGGGAAAGGACAACGAAGGTGTGCGGCAGGGGATTGCGATCCAGGGCGCTGATGGCATCGACAAGCCCCGGCATGGCTTTCATTTCGGCGAGCGCTTCCGTATTGGATATGTAACGGAACTCCCGAACGTCGGTGCGCAGGGCCAACGTGTCCCACACCGCGCGTACAGCGGCATCATCTGCATCCTGCTTCATGAAAAGGGTAAGGTGCGGTTCGTGCAAAGCGCCCTGTCCCAGCGAAGCGGCACGGTCAATGAGACGCAACGCGCCTGCGGGCAGACTCAGTGCGAAAGCTATCACCAGCACGCCGATCAGGTGGGCGACCGGCTGGCGTGCCAGTTGGGAGAAGGCCCGGAGCAGGGCGATGCGATGCTGAAGCAGCCATCCCAACATCAGACGGCCTCCGAAGATTCGGTTTCCGAATCGGCGCTGACCAGCCCGTCTTCCAGGCTCAGGATGCGGGAATTGGGCAGCGGCAGCGAGGCCGTGTCGTGCATGGCGATGATGATGGTGACGCCGGCACTGTGAAACGATTTGAATATGTCCAGAATGGTGTTGGCGTACCCTGTGTCCAGATGACCGGTGGGTTCGTCTGCGATGACCAGGCGAGGGCGGTTGACGATGGCCCGGGCGATGCACAGGCGCTGACGCTCTCCGCCCGAGAGGGCCAGCGGAGATGCCTTGGCTTGTCCGTCCAGGCCGACTTTTTCGAGCGCGAGCGCGACCCGCTGTTTGAGTTCCTTGCCATGGAGGCCGGCAATGCGCAGGGGCAGTGCCGCGTTTTCTTCAACGCTCCGGTCCATCAGCAGTTGATGATCCTGGAATACCAGGCCGATATTGCGGCGCAATCTGGCCAGTGCCGATGTGCTGAGGCGCGTGATGTCCTTGCCGTGAATGGACAGGGCGCCGCTGGTCGGGCGTTCGATGCCGGACATCAGGCGGAGCAGGGTGCTTTTTCCGGCACCGGAACGGCCGGTGATGAACACCATTTCCCCGCCTTCAATATCCAGGGTCACGCCACGTAGTGCCTCATGGCCATCCGGATAACGCTTGACCACTGCATTGAGTGCGATCATTCGATCAGGGCATCCACAAATTCATTGGCGTTGAACGGGTGCAAATCTTCCAGGGCTTCCCCGACCCCAATGAAGCGAATGGGGATCGGGCGCTCTCCGGCAATGGCGGCCACGACACCGCCGCGGGCGGTGCCGTCCAGTTTGGTGACAATCAGCCCGGTGAGGCCCAGCGCATCATCAAAGGCCCGGACCTGCGCCAGGGCATTCTGGCCGGTGTTGGCGTCGAGTACCAGGAGGATCTCGTGCGGCGCGCTGGGGTCGGCTTTGGTGACAACGCGTTTGACCTTCCGGATCTCTTCCATCAAGTGCAACTGCGTGGGCAGGCGTCCTGCCGTGTCCGCGAGCACGACGTCGATGCCCCTGGCGCGTGCCGCCTGGATTGCATCGAATATCACCGCTGCCGAATCTCCTTTCTCCTGTGTGATGACCGGCACGTTGTTTCGTTGGCCCCAGGCCGACAGCTGAGCCACTGCAGCCGCACGAAACGTGTCGCCTGCAGCCAGCAGGACGGAGTGGCCCTGCTGCATCAGATGCTGCGCCAGTTTCCCGATGGTCGTGGTTTTCCCGGCACCGTTCACCCCCACGAACAGGATGATGTAAGGATGTTGTTCGCTGCTGGCCAAGGGAGATTCGAGAGGGGCGAGCAGCTCGACCAGGGCGGACTTGAGCAAGGGTTTCAAGGCTTCCGGCGTGTCGATGTGTTGGCGCCGGGCTTCCTGACGCAGTCCGGCAATCAGCCTGGCGCTGGCCTTTGCTCCCACATCCGCGCTGATCAGCGCTTCTTCCAGGGTATCGAACCAGACGTCATCAAGGCGCCCTCCAAACAGCCCTCCCAGGCCCTGCTGAAGCTTTTGCCGGCTGCTGCGCAACCCCGATCGCAGCCGGGCCATCCAGCCTGCTGAGGACTCAGGCGCGGCAGCCTTGGAGACGGGGGATTTCTTGAAAAAGCCAAACATCGGACAATAGGGGTTTCACAGAGCGTATTTTCGCAAAGATTCTACCTGAAATGACCAGCCAGATTCGTATCATCGGGGGGCGCTGGCGGGGTCGCAGCATCCGTTTCCAGGCGGAACCCGGCCTTCGGCCGACACCCAGCCGCGTGCGCGAAACCCTGTTCAACTGGCTCGGGCAAACGTTGCCCGGATACCGGTGTCTGGACCTGTATGCGGGCAGCGGGGCGCTCGGTTTCGAGGCCTTGTCGCGCGGAGCTGCCCATGTCGTCTTTGTCGAAAGACAGCGTGAGACGGCACGCCAGCTGCGGGAAAACGCGGCCCGGCTTGGGGCAGAAGGCGCAGAAATCGTGCTTTCGGAGGCGATGGCCTGGCTGCAGCGAGACGAGCGGAAGTTCGATCTCGTTTTTCTGGATCCGCCGTTTTCCGGTCTGGAGCTGGACCGGGTTTTGCCGATTCTGGCGGCACGTTTGAATCCCGGGGGGCTGGTTTACTGTGAAAGTTCCGGCGGTGTGTCAGAATCACCCTTTTGGAGCGAAATCCGGGCTGCAAGAGCCGGGCAGGTGACCTACCAGCTGCTCAAACCGACCGCAGGGATTGAAGTGCAATGAAGACTAAAGCCGTCTATGCAGGAACCTTCGATCCCATGACCCTGGGGCATGAGGATTTGGTCAGGCGCGCCTGTCGCCTGTTTGATTCGGTGGTGGTGGCCGTGGCGGACAGCCGCAACAAACGCCCCCTGTTTCCCCTGGCGGATCGGGTGGAGATGGCGCAGGAAGCGCTGCGGAACTGCCAAAATGTGGAAGTGACCGGTTTTTCAGGCCTGTTGGCGGACTTTTTGCGCGAATCGGGTGCCAACATCATTTTGCGCGGTTTGCGTGCCGTTTCCGACTTTGATTTCGAATTCCAGATGGCAGGAATGAACCGAAAGCTGCATCCGGAGGTCGAAACCCTGTTTCTCACCCCTTCGGACCAGTACATGTTCATATCCTCAACGATCGTGCGGGAAATCGCCCTGCTGGGGGGCGATGTCAGCCAGTTTGTCAATCCCGGCATCCGCAACCGGCTGGAACGGCACGTGAGGATGCTGGGGCAACCAGGAACTTGAATCATGGCTTTGATGATTACCGATGAATGCATCAACTGCGATGTGTGCGAACCGGAATGTCCCAACGACGCCATTTCGCAAGGGGCTGAAATCTACGAGATCGACCCGAATCGCTGTACCGAGTGCGTCGGACATTACGATACCCCCCAATGCCGGGAAGTTTGCCCGGTGGACTGCATTCCCCTCAATCCGGGTTACTCGGAAACCCGGGAGCAACTGCAGCTCAAATACGAAAAGCTGATGCAAAAAAAGGCTTCGGCTGCATGAAACGATTCCCGGGTGTGCCGCTCATCCGAGCGCTGGCTTTTGTCGCTTGCTGCCTTTCGGTCGGAACCTATTCTCTGGCTGCGGAATTGCCTCGCTTGGCGGATGAGCGCCCGTGGACCGCTGCGGAACACCCTGGCGTCAAGTTGCCCGCACAGGAACTGACGGGACAGTTGGTGTATGAGCTGTTGCTGGCAGAAATTGCGGCGCAGAGAGACCATTTCGGTGTTGCGGTGGACACTTACCTGGAGCTGGCACGAAGTACCCATGATCCCAGGGTCGCCCACCGCGCAACGGAAGTGGCGCTTTATGCGCATGACCTGAAAGCGGCCCAGGAAGCGATCGGCCTGTGGCTTGCCGAAGATCCCGGTTCAACCGGGGCGCGCGAAGCGCTGGCATCGATCATCCTGTCCCAGTCGAAAATGCCCGATGTGGGTGACCAGTTGGCCGCATTGCTTGCGAACGACAAGGAAGACCTGGCCCGCGATTTCCGCAACCTCAACATCATTTTCATGCAGCATCCGGATCACGAGGGGGTGCTGGCGCTCTCCAAGCGCTTGGCGGAACCGTACCCCCAGTTGCCGGAGGCGCACTATCTGGTCGGTTCGGCCGCTTTCGTGGCGGGACAGAACGAATTGGCACTGGCGGAAGCTCGCGAGGCGTCCCGCCAGCGTCCCGGGTGGGAGGCTTCCGCCTTGCTCGAAGCCCGAGTTCTGCAGGGGCAGGACAGCGCGAAGGCGCGCAGCTTCTATCAGGATTTTCTCGAGCACTATCCCCAGGCCCGGGATTTTCGGCTTCTGTACGCCCGTTACCTGGTCGAACTCAAGGACTATCGTGCGGCCCGTGAACAGTTCAGCCTCATTTTGAAGGATGCGCCCGGGAATCCGGACCTGACGCTTGCAGTGGCTTTGCTGACGTTGCAGCTCAAAGATTATGCGACCGCCACCCCGTTGTTTGAAAAGGCGCTGGAACTGGGCTACCGCGATCCTGACGCAATCCGGTTCTACCTGGGCGAAGCGTACGAGGAGCAGAAACAGTGGGCACAGGCGGCCCAATGGTATGGTGCCGTTGCGGGAGGCGAGCAACTGACGACAGCACGCATACGGGTCGCGTTGATGTGGGCCCGGCAAAACCAGCTGAAAAAAGCCCTCGAACTGGTTCGTGCCGTGCCGGTGCATACCCCGGAACAGCGTGAGCAGCAGATTCTGGCGGAAGAGCAGATGCTGCGCGAAGCCGGGGATTACCAGGGCGCTTTCGATACGCTCACGGCGGCGCTGCACCGCAGCCCCGACTCTGCCGATCTGCTCTATGAGCGGGCCATCGTTTCGGACAAGCTCAACCGCATGGATGTGCTGGAACAGGACTTGCGTCGGGTCATCGCACTGCGGCCGGAATATGCCCATGCCTACAATGCGTTGGGATACAGCCTGGCGGATCGGGCGGTCCGGCTGGATGAAGCGCTGACGCTCATCCAGAAAGCCCAGTCGCTGGCGCCCGACGATCCTTTCATCATGGACAGCCTGGGTTGGGTGCAATTTCGCATGGGGCATCTCCAGGACTCCATTGCGACCCTCAAACGGGCCTATGCCGCGCAGGACGATCCCGAAATCGCAGCACACCTGGGTGAAGTGCTGTGGACATCGGGCGATCAGGCCGCGGCCCTGAAAACCTGGGAAGGAGGGCTCAAGGCCAACCCCGACAATGAGGCCTTGCTGTCCACCATGCGACGTTTCCTTCATTGATCCATGTCCTTTGCTTCAAAAACCCTGCTGACCGTTTTTTCGCTTTTTCTGGCTGGTTGTGCGAGCTGGACGCCGACACCTCCCCCCGCTGACCAGGTAACAGGGAACGGCGCCCTCCAGGGCTTCCGTTTTTCCGGACGACTTGCGGTCCAGCAGCCGACCGGAACAGACACCGGAAAAATCGAATGGTCCAGCCATGGCGCCCTGGTTCACGTGGAACTGCTGTCGCCCCTGGGGTCCACCGTGGCCCAACTGGACCAGACGCCGGAGCAAGTGCATCTGCTCCTGTCAGACCAGCGCGAATACAGCGCTCCGGATGCAGAACAACTGACCGAGTCGGTCCTGGGCTATGCCCTGCCGCTGGAGGGGCTTCCCTGGTGGGTTCGCGGCCGGGCGGCCCCCGGGGACGGCAGCGCCCGTTGGGTGGCCGGCCAGGACGGGCACCCGGAACAACTGGTCCAGGCGGGGTGGTTGGTGCACTACGGCGCCTGGCGTAGCGTGGGCGGGGAGGTGTTGCCGGTTGCTTTGTCCCTGCAGCGCGAGTCACTGACCATTCGATTGCATATTGATCAATGGACTCTTGAACGAGGCGGAGAGTGAGCGCTAGCTTTGTGGGGGTGCCGGCGCCAGCGAAGCTCAATTTGTTTTTGCACGTGACGGGCCGGCGGCCAGACGGCTATCACACCCTGCAGACGCTGTTCACTTTCATCGATTATGGCGACACGCTTGATTTTTCCGTCGAGCGGGACGGGCAGATCCGGCGCGACGGGGAAGGCGTTGATATCCCGGAGCAGGATGACCTTTGCCTCAAGGCCGCGCGTTTGCTCAAGCAGGAAAGCGGCACTGCGGAAGGGGTCCGGATCCGTCTCCAAAAACGAATTCCCGTGGGCGGAGGGCTGGGTGGCGGAAGCTCCGATGCCGCATCCACGCTGATCGCGCTCAACCGCTTGTGGGACTTGGGCTGGCAGCGGGACCGGCTGGCCGTGCTGGGTTTGCAACTGGGGGCCGACGTCCCGGTGTTCATCGAAGGGCAGGCCGCTTTTGCGGAAGGCGTGGGGGAAAAGCTCGCCCCCTGCCGTGTTCCCGAATGCTGGTATCTCGTGGCCTGCCCGCAAGTGGCGGTTTCCACGCAGGAAATCTTTGCGGCGCCTGAATTGACAAGGGATTCGATCCCGGTCAAAATGTGCGACTTTTCGGTGGGGTTTGGGCGTAACGACCTCCAACCCGTCGTCGTACGGCGCTATCCGCAAGTGGCCAGCCTTCTCGAATGGCTGGCTCGTTGGGGTGAAGCCCGAATGACGGGTTCGGGATCATGCTGTTTTGTCGCGTTTTCGGAGGGCTCCGATGCCCGGAAAGCGCTGCAGCAACTGCCACCGGAATACACAGGTTTTGTAGCCCGCGGGATGAATCAGCATCCTTTGCGGGGCTGGTTGTAGTACTGCAGGGGAGTCGCCAAGTGGTAAGGCACCGGATTTTGATTCCGGCATTCGTAGGTTCGATCCCTACCTCCCCTGCCATCCAAGCGTCAAACCAGATCATGCCAGGAGCGCCATGTCTTCCGCCAACCTGATGGTGTTTACCGGCACCGCAAACCCGAAATTGGCCAGCGAAGTGGCTGCCCACTTGAACATTTCCGTGGGCAGGGCCACCGTGGGCCGTTTCAGCGACGGTGAAGTGATGGTTGAAATCATGGAGAACGTACGAGGTCGGGATTGTTTCATCCTGCAATCCACGTGCGCGCCGACCAACGACCATTTGATGGAAATCATGGTGATGTGCGATGCCTTGCGCCGTTCTTCTGCGGCGCGGATCACGGCAGCCATCCCTTATTTCGGCTATGCCCGCCAGGACCGCCGGCCCCGTTCGGCCCGTGTGGCCATTTCGGCCAAGGTGGTGGCCAACATGCTGCAAGGCGCTGGGGTGGACCGGGTGCTGACCATGGATCTGCACTCGGACCAGATACAGGGGTTTTTTGACATCCCGGTGGACAACGTTTATTCGACACCTGTTTTGCTGGGGGATGTGTGGCGTGCGGGCTACCAGAACTTGACCGTGGTTTCGCCCGATGTGGGCGGGGTGGTTCGTGCCCGCGCCATGGCCAAGCGCCTGGAAGCAGATCTCGTCATTATCGACAAGCGCCGGCCCAAGCCCAATGTGGCGCAGGTAATGAACGTGATCGGCGACGTGGAAGGGCGGGTCTGCCTCATCATGGACGACATGGTGGACACCGCCAACACGCTGTGCGAAGCGGCTGCTGCCCTGAAAAAGCATGGCGCAGCCAAGGTGCTGGCTTACATTACCCACCCGGTGCTGTCTGGCAAGGCTGTGGAACGCATTTCACAATCAGCCCTGGATGAACTGGTTGTGACCGACACCATCCCGCTGTCGGAACAGGCTGCAGCTTGTCCCCGCATACGGCAACTCGGAATTTCCGGGTTGCTGGCCGAGACCATGCGGCGCATCAGCGACGAAGATTCGGTCAGCTCGCTGTTTATGGAATGATTCACCCCGTCGTCTGGTCGCGGACGGCGGTTTTTACTCAACTGGAAACACAAGGAACCCCATCATGGAAATCGAAGTCACCCAAAGAACAGTGCAGGGCACCGGAGCGAGCCGCCGCCTGCGCCGTAATGGTCGTGTACCTGGCATCCTCTACGGTGCCGGCAAGGACGCGCTGGCCATCGAGCTCGATCACAACGACCTCTACCACAAGCTGCGTCAGGAAGCGTTTCATTCTTCCGTCCTGACCATCAAGCTGGGCGGCGAAAACCAGCAGGCCTTGCTGCGCGATGTGCAGATGCACCCTTTCCGGCAGATTGTCCTCCACGTGGATTTCCAGCGCGTGGATGCCAACCGCAAGATTCACATGAAAGTGCCGTTCCATTTCATTAACGGCGACATTTGCCCGGGCGTCAAATTGTCCGGCGCCAACATCAGTCACATCTTCAACGAAGTGGAAGTACTTTGCCTCCCTGGAGATTTGCCCGAATTCATCGAGGTGGACCTGAAGGACCTGACGGTGGGGCATTCCATCCATCTTTCGGACATCAAGGTGCCTGCCGGCCTTGAGTTTGCTGCCCTGGTGAAAGGTGAAAACCACGCAGTGGCTGCTGCCGTTCTGCCTCGTGCCGCACGGGCCGAGGAAGAGGCTGCTCCGGCGGTGTCGGTTGCCGATGTTCCGGCGGCCAACCAAAAGGCTCCGGCAGCTGAAGCCGGAAAAGAAGCCGGCAAGAAGTGACCCACGGGATTTCCCGGCGCCCCAGGCGCCGGGAAATTGACGCGATCCCGTGACCACGGCTCCTTTGCAGCTGATCGTCGGCCTCGGCAATCCCGGGGCGGAGTACCAGCCTACCCGTCACAATGCCGGTTTCTGGTTTGTGGATCGGGTGGCCCAGGCTGCGGGGCAGGTTTTCAGGCACGAATCTCGTTTTCATGGCGAAGTGGCCAAGATCCAGCTGGATGGACAGTCGCTTTGGTTGTTGAAACCGGCGACCTACATGAATGCGAGCGGCCGTGCCGTTGCCGCGTTGGTTCATTTCCACCGTTTCGCGCCGGAACAGGTGCTGGTTGTTCACGACGAACTCGATCTTCCTCCGGGTGGCGCCAAAATCAAGAAAGGTGGCGGAGCCGCAGGCCATAACGGCCTCAAGGACTTGATCGCGGCGCTTGGCAGTCCCGAATTCTGGCGCCTTCGCATCGGCATCGGACATCCCGGGCAAAAGGATGAAGTGGCCGATTTCGTGCTTCATCGGCCTTCCCGCGCAGAGCAGGAGGCCATTGACGAAGCCTTGGGACGAGCCCTGGAAGTGTTGCCGCAGATGGCCTCGGGGCGCACGGCAGCAGCGATGATGAGTCTTCACGCGGCGCCCGGGAAAGGCGCTGCAGCAAACAAAGGTTGATGGCATGAGCCTCAAATGCGGTATCGTCGGACTGCCCAACGTGGGCAAGTCCACCCTCTTCAATGCCCTGACCAAGGCGGGCATTGCTGCGGAAAACTATCCCTTCTGCACCATTGAGCCCAATGTGGGTGTCGTGGAAGTCCCGGATCCCCGGCTGACCGTTCTTGCCGGCATCGTCCATCCGGAACGGGTGCTGCCGGCGGTGACGGAGTTCGTGGACATTGCCGGACTGGTGGCAGGCGCCTCCAAAGGCGAAGGACTGGGCAACCAGTTTCTGGCGAATATCCGCGAGACGGATGCCATCGCCCACGTGGTCCGCTGCTTTGAAGACTCCAATGTGGTGCATGTGGCCGGTCGCATCCAACCGCTTGAAGACATCGAAACAATCCACACGGAGCTGGCTCTGGCGGATCTTGCCACAGTGGAAAAAGCCGTGGCTCGAACGCAGAAGGCGGCAAAGTCAGGCGACAAGGAAGCCCTCAAGCTGGCCCAACTGCTGGACCGGGTTCATGCGCAACTGAACCAGGGGAAACCGGTGCGCGCCATGGGGCTGGACGAAGAGGAGCTGATCCTGATTCGCCCGCTGTGCCTGATCACGGTGAAGCCCGCCCTTTATGTGGCCAATGTCCTGGAATCCGGATTCCAGGACAATCCGCTGCTCGACCAGGTAGAGGCCTACGCGGCACGCGAAGGGGCGCCGGTCGTGCCTGTTTGTGCGGCTCTCGAAGCCCAGGTGGCCGATCTGGACGAAGCGGACCAGGCCCTGTTTCTAGCGGACATGGGGTTGTCGGAACCGGGGCTGAACCGCCTCATTCGTGCTGTCTACCGCTTGCTGGGACTGGAAACCTACTTTACCGCAGGGGTCAAGGAGGTTCGCGCCTGGACGATTCATGCAGGCGATACCGCGCCCCGGGCGGCAGGCGTTATCCACAATGATTTCGAGCGGGGTTTCATCCGGGCCGAAGTCATTTCCTATGAGGATTTCGTGGCGAGCGGCGGTGAGCAGGGAGCCAAGGAAGCCGGGAAAATGCGGTTGGAAGGCAAGGAATATCGCGTTAAAGACGGGGACGTCATGCATTTTCGGTTCAATGTTTGAACGTCAGTCAAGATAAGTTGTCTGTGTTCGGGTTATGTATCTGGGTATATGGAATGTTTAAAAATCCCATATAATTGCTTCGCCGCCCGACATGTAACAAATTATTCCAAAGTGATGGGTTGCCTAAAATTTAGTCAGGAGTGATCAGCCATCGACACGATTCACATGACGGGCAAAGGCCAAGGTGCGGTTTTGCTTCTGCACGGGCTATACGGGACACCTCAACAATTGCAGTACATCGGGCGCAAACTGAACGTGGCCGGCGGCTACACCGTGCGCATTCCCAACATTCAAGGTTATTCGGTGTTCGACGAGCCGGTCCCCCGGGAAACGACCCATTGGGAACACTGGCTTGAACAGGTGGATGCCCAGTTCCAGGAACTGAAGCGGGAACATGAGGAAGTGAGTGTGGCGGGCCTTTGCATCGGGGCCGACCTGAGCATGGAACTCGCCATCCGGCGCAGCAGCGATTTGCATGCCCTGTGCCTTTACTCAGCTCCCTTGCGCTACGACGGCTGGAATGTCACCCGGCTGCGCTGGCTGAAGTTCCTGGGGTACTACACCCCCGCGCGTTTCCTGGTGTCCCTGACCGAACGCCCGCCTTACGGCCTCAAGGACGAGCGCATCCGCCAATGGGTGGCAACCCAGATGGCCAAGCGCGGCACGTCTGCGCTGGGGTCATCGCAATCCCCGCTCACGGGGGTCTACCAGTCGGAGCGGCTGATGAAGGACGTGCGCCGGAATTTGCATAAGATCACTGCCCCGACGCTTATAATGCATGCGGTTGAAGATGATCTGGCAAGCCCCCGCAATGCGGAAATCATCGCGCGCGGCATTTCGTCATCCGAAGTCAGGAAAGTGCTGCTGCAAAATTGCTACCACATCATCACAATGGATTTTGAAAAGGAGCGCGTCGCCCAGGAAACATTGGAGTTTGTCCAGCAACAGTCCCTGC
>JAGWTQ010000014.1 GCA_028868905.1 Betaproteobacteria bacterium | reverse complement strand
GACGCTCAAGGCGCGCCGCCTGTGGGACGTCATCATGTCCTCCACCTACGACTACGCCGAACCCGGGTTCATCCTGATCGACCGCGTCAACGAAATGAACAACAACTGGTGGTGCGAAAACATCCGCGCCACCAATCCCTGCGTCACGGCAGACACCTGGGTGCAGACCGCCACCGGCCCGCGCCAGGTGGCAGACCTGGTGGGCACGCCGTTTCTTGCGCGCGTCAACGGCTGCGACCACCTGACCGGACCCGAAGGCTTTTTCAAGACGGCGGACAAGCCCGTGCTGTCGTTGCGCACCATGGAAGGCTACCGTCTGCGCCTGACCGCCGACCACCGCGTGCTGCGCGTGGCACACTTCACCCGCGACACCATGAACACCGAATGGTGCGCCGCCGGCGACCTGCGGCCGGGCGACCGCGTGGTGTTGCACGACCACCGTGAAGCGGCCGAATGGATGGGCGAGTTCACCCGCGAACAGGGGTTCCTGCTGGGCCTGCTGGTCGGTGACGGCACGCTCAAGACTGACAAGGCGGTGCTGTCCGTATGGCAGGCCGCTGCTGTGGCCAACGGGGATTCGGCAGGGCTCTCCGGCGGCGTGCACGCCCTCATGGACGAAGCGCTCGTCGCCGCACGAACCCTGCCCCACCGCGCCGATTTCAGCGGCTGGTTGCCTGTATCGGGCCGCAACGAACACCGCCTGTCTCTTGCCGCCCTCAAACACCTGGCCCTGGACGTCGGCATGACACCGGGCAACAAGTGCATCACGCCACGCATGGAACAGGCCTCTTCCGATTTTTACCGCGGCTTTCTGCGCGGCCTGTTCGACACCGACGGTTCGGTGCAAGGCAACCGGCAGAAAGGCGTGAGCGTGCGCCTGGCCCAGTCCGACCTGCCTCTGCTGGAAGCCGTGCAGCGCATGCTGCTGCGTCTGGGCATCGCCTCCCGCATCGTTCGATCCCAGCATGAACTGGTGGTGAGCGGCAGCAACCTGGCCCGTTTTGCCGACCAGGTGGGTTTTGCCGACAGCGACAAGATGGGGCGCCTGAATGCCCTGCTGGCCGGCTACCAGCGGGAGCTCAATCGCGAACGCTTTGCCGCCTGCGTGGAATCCGTCACTGCGGACGGCTTTGAAACGGTGTACGACGTGCAGGTGCCCGGGGTCAACGCCTTCGACGCCAACGGCCTGTATGCCCACAATTGCGGCGAGCAGCCTCTGCCCCCTTACGGCGCCTGCCTGCTGGGCTCCATCAACCTGACCTGCTTCGTGCGCCAGTCCTTCACGGACGAAGCCCGCTTCGACTGGGACGAATACCGCGAAGTGGTGCGCACGTTCACGCGCATGCTGGACAACGTGGTGGACGTGAACGGCCTGCCCCTCAAAAAGCAGCAGGACGAGATCATGCGCAAGCGCCGCCACGGCATGGGCTATCTCGGCCTGGGCTCCACCCTCACCCTGCTCAAGATGGTGTACGGCTCGCCCGAATCCCTGCAGTTCACCGAAGAGGTGACGCGGGTGATGGCGGAGGAAGGCTGGAACACGGGCCTTGAGCTGGCCGCGGAAAAAGGTCCCGCGCCCATCATGGAGGAAGACTTCGAAGTCACGGCTGAAATGCTGTCCAAGCGTCCGGAAATGGCGGTGGACGGCATCCGCCTGGGCGACCGGGTCAAGGGCCGCGTGCTGCTGGGACGCTACAGCCGCTACATGCAGCAGTTCCCCGAAACGCTGCGCGAACGCATCGCCACCGAAGGCGTGCGCTTCACCCATCACAGCTCCATCGCACCCACCGGCACCATTTCCCTGTCCCTGGGCAACAACGCGAGCAATGGCATCGAGCCGTCCTTTGCGCACCACTACAGCCGCAACGTGATCCGCGAAGGCAAGAAATCCAAGGAGAAGGTGGACGTCTTCTCCTACGAACTGCTGGCCTACCGCGAACGGGTCAACCCCAAGGCCATGCCGTTTGCCGAAACGGGCGAGGAGCGCCTGCCGGACTACTTCGTGGATTCCTCCTCCATTCCGGCGCGCGCCCACGTGGATATCCAGGCCGCGGCCCAGAAATGGATCGACAGCTCCATTTCCAAAACCATCAACGTGCCCACCGACTACCCCTATGAGGATTTCAAGGACATCTATTTCTACGCCTACGAAAAGGGCCTGAAGGGTTGCACCACCTTCCGCTTCAACCCCGAAGCGTTCCAGGGCGTGCTCGTGACCGAGAAGGACCTGGAAAACACCACCTACCGCTTCACGCTGGAAGACGGTTCCACGGTGGAGGTCAAGGGCAATGAAACCATCGAGTACGACGGCGAGCTGCACAGCGCCGCCAACCTCTACGATGCCTTGAAAGAAGGCTATTACGGCAAATTCTGACGCGGAGCCCTCCATGACCCTCAAGATTGAAAAGAAAATCATCGGCTACTCCGTGGTCACCGACAGCACGGAAGCGGCACCGGCCCCGGCCCAGCACTCCGCGGAAATCCACCAGCTGGGCGAACCCCTGTCGCGCCCGGACAAGCTGGTGGGCAACACCTACAAGATCAAGACGCCGGTCACCGACCATGCGCTCTACATCACCATCAACGACGTGGTGATGAACGAAGGCACGCCCCAGGAGCATCGCCGCCCCTTCGAGATCTTCATCAACTCCAAGAACATGGAGCATTTCCAGTGGATCGTGGCCCTCACGCGCGTGATGTCGGCGGTGTTCCGCAAGGGCGGCGACATCACGTTCCTGGTGGAAGAGCTGCAAAGCGTGTTCGACCCCAAGGGGGGCTATTTCAAGAAAGGCGGGAAATACATTCCCAGCCTGGTGGCTGAAATCGGCGAAGTGCTGCGGGAACACCTGCACGAAATCGGCATGCTCAAGCGCCCCGAACACGGAGAGGACCAGAAAGCGTTTCTCGAAGCCAAGCGCCAGGAATACGCGGAGCGCCAGGCCAAGGGCACGGACAAGGCCGGAGACAGCGGCTTTCCGCCAGGGGCCACCCTGTGCGCCAAATGTTCCACCCAGGCCGTCATCAAGATGGACGGTTGCCTGACCTGCCTCAACTGCGGCGACAGCAAGTGCGGTTGAGCCCGCCGGCAGCCACCTGAAAAAACGCGTCATCCGTGACGCGTTTTTTGTGCACCGCCGCATCGCCTGATGCCGGCAAATTGTGCACAATGGGCACCAAAAAACAAAGCCCGCGACAAGACAGGGCCGCAACACCTATGGGAGAACTCATTGCAAACCACTCAGTTGCGCTGGGTGCCGGAGCGCCGTGCGTGGAACGACGGGCATGCAGGCCGTGACGCGGACCTGGTGCTGGCGTTCGCCAACGCAGCGCATTTCCACTCGGCCGACTGCTACCACGAGCTGCGGGAGCTTTTTCCCAATGCCCTGATCGCGGGCTGTTCTTCCGCGGGCAGCATTCTGGGAACCGGCATCAGCGACGGCGACGTGGTGGCCACCGCCGTGCGCTTTGAAAAGGGCCGCGTCCGCCTGGCCAGCGTGCAGGACGTGGGGTCGTCCAAAACCGCCCTGCGCGGCCTCGCCCGCCAACTGACGGATACGTTGCAAGCCCCTGATTTGCAGCACGTGCTGATTTTTTCCGATGGCCTGGAAGTGAACGGCAGCGAGCTGGCCGCCGGCCTGAGCGCCTGCGGCGTGCCGGTGACCGGCGGCCTGGCTGCGGACGGCACGCGCTTTGCCCGCACCTGGGTCATGGCCGACGCCCCGGCACGCTCGGGAACCCTCGCAGCCATCGGCCTGTACGGCGACCTGCAGGTGGCTTCCGGCTGCTTTGCCGGGTGGCAGGAGTTTGGCGCCGAACGGCGCGTGACGCGCGCCGAAGGCAACGTGGTGCACGCCATTGACGGCCAGCCGGCACTGGCCCTGTACAAACGGTACCTGGGAGACCAGGCGGACGCGCTGCCGGGCAGCGGTTTGCGCTTTCCCCTGAGCATCCGCGCCACCCGCGAAGACCCGCCCGTCATCCGCACCCTGCTGGCCGTGGACGAGCCGGCCCAGACGCTCACCTTCGCCGGGGACGTGCCCCAGGGCAGCTACTGCCGCCTGATGAAATCGAGCCTCGACGACCTCATCGAAAGCGCGGGCCATGCCGCTGCCGCGGCCCGCCCCCATCCCGGACAGCCCGGCCTGTGCCTGGTGGTGAGCTGCGTGGGGCGACGCCTGGTACTGGGACAGTTCACCGAAGAGGAGCTGGACCCGGTGCGGGAAACCCTGGGCCCGGCCACAGCCATCACCGGCTTCTACTCCTACGGCGAACTCGCCCCCTTCAGCGATTTACGGCATTGCCACCTGCACAACCAGACCATGACGCTCACCACGGTCCATGAATAGCGCGGCCCCGCCCCAGGACAAGCCCTTGCACCGCCTGCTGGAGCGGCAGCTCCGGCGTCATTTCGGCAGTGAATTCGCCCCGGGCAAACCCTGGGAAACCCTGCTCGCGGCCATCAGCCGCCACTATCACGAAACGGAAAACGAACGCCGGCTCCTGGAAAATGCCCTGGGCGTGAATTCCCAGGAACTCACCCAGGCCAATGAACTGCTGCGCGCCAAAGCGGCCCAGGAACAGGCCCTGTTGCGCAGCGTGATGAATTCCATTCCCGACCTGATTTTCATCAAGACGTCCGAAGGGGTCTATCTGGGCTGCAACCAGGCCTTCGAACGGTTTCTGGGCCGCCCCGAAAACGAAATCGTGGGGCAGCACGACCACAACCTGCTGGACGGGCCCCTGGGCACCGTGGCGCGACGGGAAGACGAACTCACACTGGCCCAGGGCACCCCGCGCATGATCGAAAGCTGGGTCACCTATCCCGATGGCCAGAGGGTTTGCCTGGAGGTCCTGAAAACGCCGTATTCCGGCATCGACGGCCAACCCCTCGGCCTGATCGGCATCGGCCGCAACATCACCGAAAGAAAGCGTTCGGAACAGCGCGAACGGTTGCGCAATCTGGCGCTGGAACAGCTGGCCCGCGGCGCCTCGCTCACCGACGTGCTGAAAACCATCGCCCTGGGCGTCGAATCCGAGCGCCCCGACATGCTGTGCACCATCCGCCTGGTGGATGCCCAGAACAGCCACCTGGTGATTGCCGCCGCGCCCAGCCTGCCCGACTTCTATCGCCAGGCCATCGACCGGCGGCCCATCGGCATTGGCGTCACTTCCAGCGGCCAGGCCGCCTACACGCGCAAGATGGTGGTGGTGGAAGACATCACCACCCACCCCAACTGGACCGCCCACAAGGATCTCGCCATCCAGGCCGGCATCTGCGCCTGCTGGTCGCAACCCATCCTGGGCGCGGCCGATCGCCTGCTGGGCACCTTCGCCATTTATTTCCGCACGCCGCGCACGCCCGACGACCAGGATCTGGAACTGGTCATCCACTATGCCAACATCGCCGCCATCGCCATCGAACGCGGCGAGTTCGAGGAACAGTCGCGCCTGTCTTCGCTCATCCTGAAAAACAGCGGCGAAGGGCTGGTGGTCACCGACGAGGAAAACCGCATCATCGCCATCAACCCGGCGTTTACCCGCATCACGGGCTACTCCTTCGAGGAAGTGAAAGGCCAGAACCCCCGCCTGTTCAAATCCGACCGTCACGACCGCGCCTATTTCCAGGCCATGTGGCGCGACCTGCTGACCCACGGCCAGTGGCAGGGCGAAATCTGGGACCGCCGCAAGAACGGCGAAACCTATGCCAAGTGGCTCACCATCAACACCGTGCGCAACGAGGACGGGTCGGTGCACCGCTACGTGGCGCTGTTTTCCGACATCACCGAGAAAAAGCAGTCGGAAGAGCTGATCTGGACCCAGGCCAACTTCGATTCCCTCACCACGCTGCCCAACCGCAACATGTTCCGCGACCGCCTGTCGCAGGAGCTCAAGAAAGCTGCCCGCACTCAGCTTCAGGTGGCCTTGCTGCTGATCGACCTCGACAAGTTCAAGGACGTGAACGATACGCTGGGGCACGACGTGGGTGACATCCTGCTGCAGGAAACGGCCCGCCGCATCCAGGCCTGCGTGCGCGCCTCCGACACCGTGGCCCGGCTGGGTGGCGACGAGTTCGCCGTGATCATTCCGGAGCTTGACGACAGCACGGGCCTGGATGCGATTTCCCGCAAAATCATCGACCGCCTGGCGGAGCCCTACCGCCTGGGCAGCGAAGTGGCCTTCGTTTCCGCCAGCATCGGCATCGCCCTTTATCCCGACGATGCGGCCGACATCGACACGCTCATCAAGAATGCCGACCAGGCCATGTATGCCGCCAAAAACAGCGGGCGCAACCGGCACAGCTATTTCACCCTGTCGCTGCATGAAGCGGCCCAACGCCGCGTGCGCCTCACCAATGACCTGCGCAGCGCGCTCGCCGCCGGCCAGTTCCTGCTGCATTACCAGCCCATCGTGGAAATGGCCACCGGGCGCATTCACAAGGCAGAAGCGCTGATCCGCTGGCGCCACCCCGTGCGCGGCCTGCTGGGCCCCATGGATTTCATCCCGCTGGCAGAAGAAACCGGCATGGTGCTGGACATCGGCAACTGGGTCTTCAGCGAATCGGTGCGTCAGGCGGCCCGCTGGCGCCAGATGCTGGATCCCGATTTCCAGGTGAGCGTGAACCGCTCCCCGGTCCAGTTCTACGACCAGGCGCACAACCTGGCCTGCCTGGACGAGCTGAAGGCGCTGGGCATTCCCGGGCGTGCCATCATTTTTGAAATCACCGAACAGCTCCTGCTCGATGCCCAGTCGAAGGTGAGCGACACCCTGCTGCGCTTCCGGGACGCAGAAATCCAGGTAGCCATCGACGACTTCGGCACCGGCTATTCCTCGCTGTCCTACCTGCGCAAATTCGATGTGGATTACCTGAAGATCGATCGCTCCTTCGTGGAACATCTGGAAACCGACCCCAACAACGTCGCCCTGTGCGAAGCCATCATCGTCATGGCGCGCCGGCTGGGGCTGAAGGTGATCGCCGAAGGCGTTGAAACCCTGGCCCAGCGCAACATCCTGGCGGCGGCCGGATGCGACTACGCGCAAGGCTACCTGTTTGCCCAGCCCATACCGCCGGAAGCCTTTGAAACCCTGGTCAGGAAATCCGTCTGCTACTGAGGCGGGCCTCCACAGCCCGGGTGCTACAATGACCGTCCAGAAATAGCCGCGCAACGCGTCCGGGGGGAAATTGTTGCTGGTTGGCAATTACAACAGCCTGCTGGTCTTCTTTTCGCTGATCGTGGCAATTCTGGCGTCGTATACGGCACTCGACATGGCGGCCCGGGTGACCACGACACAAGGCCGGACTTCCCGCTGGTGGCTCGCCGGGGGCGCCTGCGCCATGGGGTTCGGCATCTGGTCCATGCACTTCGTGGGCATGCTGGCATTCAGCCTCCCCATCCCGCTGGGCTTCGACCCGCTCATCACCCTGCTCTCGCTCGTCATTGCCATCGCGTCTTCCGCGTTTGCCCTGTGGATCGTCTGCCAGGAACACCTGCCCTGGGCGCGGCTGGCGGCCAGCGCCCTGCTGATGGGTGCGGGCGTGTCCGGCATGCATTACACCGGCATGGCGGCCATGCGCATGAGCCCGCCCATCCGTTACGAACCGACCTTCTTTGTGCTGTCCATCCTGATCGCCGTCCTGGCCTCCGGCACAGCGCTGCGCCTGGCATTCCGGTTACGGCAGCATTCGTCCCGGGTGCGGACCTGGCGTGCCGGCGCCGCCGTGATCATGGGCTTTGCCATCGTCGGCATGCACTACACCGGCATGGCGGCTGCAAAGTTCCCGCAAGGCAGCGTGTGCGGCGCCGCCCAGGGCCCCTTGAGCACCGGCTGGCTGGCGCTCGTCATCATCCTCACTACCCTGGCCGTGATGGGCATTGCGCTGCTCACGTCCCTGATGGACTTCCGCATGGAAACGCGCACGACGCTGCTCGCCACCTCCCTGCAGGAAGCCAACCGCGAACTGCGCTACCTCACCCTGCACGACGCGCTCACCAAGCTGCCCAACCGCACGCTGCTGGAAGATCGCCTGGCCCAGGCGATCCAGGTGGGGGAACGGGAAGGCACGCGCTTTGCCCTGCTGCTCCTGGACCTGGACAGTTTCAAAAGCATCAATGACGCTTACGGCCACCAGGTGGGCGACCAGCTGCTGGTGGAAATCACGCAACGTCTCGAATCCACGGTGCGCGCCCACGACATGGTGGCGCGCATGGGCAGCGACGAATTCGTGGTGCTTGCCGACATTCCGAAAGCTCCGGACGCGGCCGCCATCGCCGACAAGCTGCTCGCCGCCCTGCGTCTTCCGTTTCACGTGGAAGGCCATTCCCTGCATGTTTCTGCCAGCATCGGCATCGCGCTCTATCCGGAAAACGGCAGGCAGCCCAACGACCTTTTCACCAATGCCGGTGCCGCCGTGCAGCACGCCAAGGCGCTTGGACGCAACACCTGCTGCTTTTTCGAATGGTCCATGAACACCAACGCGCATGAACAGCTGCGCCTGGTGCAGGATCTCCACCAGGCCCTGGAGCGTCAGGAGCTGGTGCTCTACTACCAGCCGAAAGTGTCCGTGCCGGATGGCACCGTCATCGGCGTGGAAGCCCTGGTGCGCTGGCAGCATCCGGAGCAGGGACTCATTCCGCCGGACCGCTTCATCCCCTTGGCCGAAAGCACCGGACTCATCATTCCCCTCGGCAACTGGGTGCTGGACGAAGCTTGCCGGCAAATGGCGCAATGGCTGCGCGAAGGACGGGAGCGATGGTCCATGGCGGTCAACCTGTCGACACTGCAGTTCAGCCATGCCAGCCTGGTGCATGTGGTGGAAACAACCCTCGCCCGCCACGCATTGCCGCCGCATCATCTGACACTGGAAATCACGGAATCCACTGCCATGCGCGACGTGACTGCGAGCCTTCGCATCCTGCGCCAACTGCACCACATGGGCGTGAAAATCAGCATCGACGATTTCGGCACCGGATACTCCAGCCTGCTCTACCTGAAGCGGCTGCCGGCCGATGAACTCAAGATCGACCGCGGGTTCGTGCGCGACCTCGCGCACGATGCCGACGATGCCGCCATCGTGTCCGCCATCGTGGCACTCGGACGCACGCTCAATCTCGGAATCGTGGCAGAAGGCGTGGAAACGCCCGAACAAAAGGAATTCCTCACCCGCCTCGGTTGCCACATGCTGCAGGGCTACCTGCTGGGGCGCCCGGTGCCGGCACACGAACTGTCCGCCTGAAAGCTTTGCTTACAACCCGGGCACAGTCTGCAACGGGATCTTCGTTACCATGACGGCATGCGCCGCGCTCTTCTTCCCGCCCTTGCCGTGCTTTGCACGGCACTTTCTGCCTGCAGCACGCTGCTGGTTCCCGCACCGCTGTCCGGCAACGACTTTGCCGATGTAACGATCGGCCAGGCGCAAAGCCGGCCAGACGTGGTGGGCCTGCGCGTGCGCTGGGGCGGCACCCTCGTGCGCACCACGCCCGGCCCCAGGGACACCTGCTTTGAAGTGGTGAACCATCCCCTCGACGAGCGGGCCCGGCCCGAACGGGACGACCGCAGCGACGGACGTTTCATGGCCTGCCTGGCCGGTTTTTACGATCCGGAAGTGTATGCGCCCCGGCGCGAAATCACCGTGCTGGGCACCCTGCAGACGCCCACCATCGGCAAGATCGGCCAGCGCGACTACGTCTACCCGCTGGTGGCAGCCGATACCGTGTACCTGTGGCCCAAACAGGTGCTGCAGCCGTTTAATCCCGCCATGAACTTCGGTCCCGACCCCTTCATGTACCAGGACCCCTGGATGTACGAGCCCATGGGCCCGATGGGAGAGCCCTGGGGCATGGGCTGGTGATTCAGGCCCCTGCGGGAGGCGCCTGGCGCGCGGACGCTTCCAGCAGCCAGGCTCGGAACGCCTGCACCTTGTGCAGCGAGACGCGGTTGGGCGGCACCACCAGGTGATACCCCAGTGACGTGGGAATGGTCTGGTTGAGCAGGTGAGTCAGGCGGCCGGCCTGCAGATCGTCCACCACCAGGCTGTACCAGGTGAGCGTGGCGCCGAGGCCGGCGCTGGCGGCCTGCAGGGCCAGGCTCGTGTCGCCGAAACGGCGGATGCGCAACGGCGCCCCGCCGCGCACGCCCAGCGTGGCAAGCCACGTGGCCCAATCCGGAAACAGCCCGCTCCCTGCATGGGATTCGTCTTCCAGCAGCGGACTGCGTGCCAGGTCGGCCGCCGTGCGAATGTCCTGCGCCAGTGCCGGGGCCGCCACCGGAATGATGGCTTCCGGCATCAGCCGTTCCACCTGCAGGCCGGGATAGTCCCCCGTGCCGAAACGGATGGCCAGGTCCACGTCCTCCAGCTGAAAGTTCACCAGGCGCTGGGTGGCCAGCAGACGCAGCTCGATGCCCGGATGGCGCTCCTGGAATGCCTCCAGGCGGGGAATCAGCCAGCGCGAGGCGAAGGCCGGCGGCGTGGACACCACGAGCGTGTTGCCGGCCCCCTGCTGGCGCACTTTCAAAACCGCGCGCTCGATCTGGTCGAAGGCATCGGCCACCAGGGGCCAGAGTTCGCTGGCCGCATCGCTCAGGGCCAGCCTGCGCCCGCGGCGGAACAGGGTCACGCCCAGATCGTCTTCCAGGGACTTGATGTGCTGGCTGATCGCCCCCGGGGTGACGTGCAGCTCTTCCGCGGCGCGCACGAAGGACTGGTGGCGTGCGGCGGCTTCGAACGCGCGCAGCGCGTTCAGGGAAGGGAGGCGTCTTGGCATGAGTTTTTCTAAACAATAAACAAAATAAATTTCGCTTGTTCGTTATTAAACAACGAAATACAGTGAACAATCCATAATTTTTCTAACGGAGACTGCCATGCCTGGAACCCCGCGGACCGTGTTGCTGGTGTTGCTGGCCGCCTTTTTCTGGGGCGCGAATTTCGTGCTGGGCGGCTACGTGCTCAGGGATCTGGCCCCGCTGTGGGCGGCCGCCCTGCGATTCCTGCTGGGCGCGCTGCTCATGTTTGCCTACAGTTTCCTGCAGCAGGAGCCCCTGCTGCCGCTCGTGCGCGCCCATGCCCCCCGTTACGCGCTGCTGGGCGTGACCGGCATCGTGGGCTTCAACCTGTTCTTCTTTTTCGGCCTGCAGTACACCTCCGCCAACAACGCGGCGCTCATCATGGCCACCAACCCCCTGCTCACCACGCTGCTGGCGGCCGCCCTGCTGCGCGAACAGCTGTCGGCGCGCCACATCCTGGCACTGCCGGTGGCCCTGCTGGGCGTCGCGGTGGTGGTCACGCAAGGCCATGGCACCGATACCCGCAGCCTGACGCGCGGCGACCTGCTGATGCTGGCAGCGGACGCCTGCTGGGCGCTCTACAACGTGCTGAGCCGGCGCTACATGCCGGTCCAGGGTTCGGCACTGGCCAACACCACCTGGGTCATGGCTGCCGGCGCCCTGGTGCTGACGGCGGTGGCCCTGGCCAGCGGCGAGCCGCTGACAGGCCTGGGCGCCACGGCAGGCGGCGCGCTGGCAGTGATGGTGGTGGGAGGCACGGTGCTGGCCTATCTGTTCTGGACCACGGGCATCGCACGCCTGGGGGCGGCACGGGCCGCGATTTTCCTGAACCTGGTGCCGGTGGCCGCCATGGCCGTGGGATCCCTGCTAGGCCAGATGCCCACCCATACCCAGATGCTGGGCGGCCTGCTGGTGCTGGGCGCGGTGTCGCTCACCATGCTGCCGCAACGCAAGCTCGCGCGCGCAACGCCCTAGCGCGCCGCCGGGGTATCGCCACCGCCCAGGGCAAGAAAATACGCGGTGGTGTCCTGCAGGCGCACGGCCCGGGCCTGCAGTACGGCCAGATTGGCCTGGCGCACCTGCACCTGTGCCGCCAGCACCTGCAGCCCGCTGGCCAGTCCGGCCTGCTCGTTGGCCTGCAGCAGCCGCGCGCTGCTCTCCGCGGCAGACTGCGCCTGCAGGGCGGCCTGCAGCACTTCGGCATCGTGTTCCAGCGCGCGCAGCACATCCGCCACCTGGCCAAACGCATCGAGCACCGTCTGCCGGTACAGGGCGGCGCTTTGCGCATAAGTCTCTTCCGCCGCCTGGCGGCGCGCGCGCAGCGTGCCGCCGTCGAACAGCGGCGCTGCCACGTCCACCCCCAGGTTCCAGAAGTTGCCGTTGCCGGCCAGCAGCGTGCCGGTGGAGGTGCTGTACTGGCCGTAAGCGGCGCTCAGGTTAAAGCTCGGGAACTGCGCGGCAGTGGCCACCCCCACGGCCGCGCCCGCCGCATGGAACGTCGCTTCCGCTGCCTGGATGTCCGGACGGCGGCGCACCAGTTCGGAAGGCAGCGACAGCGGCAGGTGCCCGGGCAGACTCAACACGGAAAACGCGAGCGGCGGATCCTGCCATTGCGAAGGCAGCACACCGGACAGGGTGGCCAGCAGGTGGTCGGCCTGGTCCGCCTTCTGCCGCAACGGCGGCAGCGTCCCTTCGCCCTGGGCCAACTGGGCCTGCAGTGCCAGCACCGTGCCGTAGGGCGCCGTGCCGGCATCCGCCTGCGCCTGCGCCAGCTTCACCTGCTGGCGCAGCAGCGCCAGCAGCGCCTGCGTTTCTTCCAGCTCGGCCTGATAGGCCGCGCGCGCAATGGCCGTGTTGACCAGATTGCCGGCCAGCGCCAGCGTGCTGCCGGCAAGCTGCGCCGCCTGCACGTCCCGCTGGGCCGCCAGTCCTTCCACCAGGCGTCGCTGGCCGCCGAACACGTCAAGCGCGTAGCCCACCGAAGCGGACAGGGTAAACAGATTGAACGTGGGCCCGGGAGAGCTGCTGCCAAACAGGACCGGAGAAAATTTCTCGCGAGTCGCCCCCACGGCTCCGTTGAGCTGCGGATAGAACACCCCGTAGCCGGCCTCCAGGGCACGCGCGCTCTGGCGCAGGCTTGCCTGCGCGGCCTCCAGGCTGGCGCTGCGGGCCAGCCCCCGGGTCACGAGCGCATCCAGGGCGGGTGAAGCGAAGGCCTGCCACCACTGGGCCTGCGGATTGGCTGCGCGCTCGAATTGCTGGGAACGGCCATCGGCCGCCAGGGTGGAGGACGGCTCCTGCTGCGCCAGGTAGCGCTCGCTGTCCGGCGCCGCCGGCGCCCTGAAATCCGGACCCAGCGCGCATCCGGCCAGCAGCAGCGCCGGCAGCACGGGCAGGAACGAGTGCCTGGGCATCAGCGGTCTCCGATGTACACGTCCACCAGCTGACCCGGATAGAGGGTCATGTCAGCCGGCTTCCTGAACTTGAACACGAGCGGCAGCACGCGCACGTCCACGCGTTCCGTGCGCTGGTTGGAAAGCTCGATCTTGGGCGACACGTAATGCTGGATGCGCACGAACTCGAGCGGCAGGTCCACCGGCGTGCCGCGAATGAACATGCGCGCCTTGATCTTGGAGGGATCGGGCAGGCGCTGGATGAGGATTTCATCCACGTAGCAACGCACCGCCAGTTCGTCGCCGCCGCTGCCCATGACCAGCGCCGGCAACTGGGCACCGGTGTAGCTGTCGTAGGCTCCCTGCGGCGACAGGTAGCCACCGGCCGTCGCGTTGACCGCCAGCACCGTGCCGGCCGCCGGTGCCTTGATAGCGTACTTCGACAGCAGCACCTGGGCTGCCTGGGCTGCCTTGGCCGCCGCCACGGCCTGTTTCCGGGCCGCCTCCAGCGTGGCCCGCCCGACCTCCGCGGCATGGCGCGCGGTATCGAAGGTGTCGCGGCTCACGGAACGGGGATCGAGCGCGTAGGACGCCTGCTGCTTGCGCCACTGGTCTTCCAGGCTGGACAGGCTCGCTTCGGCCAGCGTCACCTGCGCGGCGGCAGCCTCCGCCTGGGCCCGCAACTGTTCCGTGGTGGCGCGCTGTACGCTGTCGTCCAGCTGCAGCAGGGGTGCACCGGCCGCCACGCGTTCGCCTTCGGCCGCCAGCACGGCCGTCACCGTGCCGGCCACTTCCGGATAAAGGTTGATGTTTTCCCCGCTGCCTTGCAGGCTTTCGATCAGGCCGTTGGCGTAGATGCCTTTTTCGTAGGGGTTGGAGGCCGGCGCAAAGGCCGGGGGCTGCGGCTTGCTGCGAATGCCGAACAGGTAGGCAGCGGAAACGGCCAGCACCACACCCAGGGCGGCCAGAAGGAATATCAGCTTAAATCTCATGCAGGCCTCCATTGGCGATGCCTGTGAGCCGTCCGTCTTCCATGTTCATGATGCGGTCGGCGTATTCGAAAATGCGGCTGTCGTGGGTCACGATGATGATGCAGCGCTGCGCATTGAGAATGTGTTCTTTCACGAAGGAGACGATCTTGCGCCCGGTGTCCCCATCCAGCGACGCGGTGGGTTCATCGAAAATCAGGATGTCCGGTTCACTCGCGATGGCGCGCGCAATGGCCACCCGCTGCTGCTCGCCGCCGGACAGCTTGAGCGGGGGCAGCAGCCCTTTGTCAGCCAGGCCCACCACTTCCAGAAACGCCCGTGCCCGGGTCAGCGCCTGGTCCCACGGCACCTGCTTGAGGATGAGGGGAATGGCCACGTTTTCCGCCGTGCTCAGGCGCGGAAACAGGTGGTAGTCCTGGAACACGAAACCCACCTTGCCCAGCCGGAACTCGGCGATGGCATCGTCCGACTGGTTCCACAGATCGCGTCCTTCCACCAGCACCTGGCCTTCGTTGGGACGCAGGATGCCGGAAATCATGCTGAGCAGCGTGGTCTTTCCGCTGCCCGAAGGGCCCACGATGTAGAGGATTTCGCCAAAGGAGGCTTCGAAGCTCACCCGGTTCACGGCCAGCGTGCGCGCATCGCCTTCCCCGAACCATTTGGTGAGCGCGACGGCCTGGAGCGCGGTGCCCATGTCAGCCCCTGAAGATGTCGAACGGCTCGATCCGGATCACTTTCCGGATGCCGATGAGGCTGGAAATGGCAGCGATGATCAGCACCATCACAAAGGCCAGCGCCAGGTTGAGGTAGGTGATTTCCGCCGCGTAGTCGGGCAGGCGCAGGCGCGCCACCGTCATGAGCAGGGTGGCCAGTCCCACCCCCAGCCCGTAGGCCGTGAGCGCCGTGAAGGCGGCCTGGAACAGGATCATCTGGACCAGCTCGCGCCCCTTGGCGCCGATGGCCTTGAGCGCCCCGAACTTTTCCAGGTTTTCCAGGATGAAGGTGTAGAAGGTCTGGGCCGAAATGGAGAGTCCCACGGCAAAGCTGATGATGGTCATGAGCAGCACGTTGGTGCCCAGCCCCGTCTGGTAAATGTAGAAGTCGGACACTTTCTGCACGAACTGTTCTTCCGTCAGCGCCTGGTATCCCAGCCGGGCCACGGCTTGCTGGATGCGCGGAATGTCGGCCGTGCTTTTGGGTTCCACCAGAATGAAGGCGGCCGTGAATCGCATGGACGGAATGTAGGACACGGCACGGCTGTAGGTGGTGTAGAGGGTGGGAATGCCGAACAGGCCGGAGGTCGCCACATGGGCGATGCCCACGATCTTGCCGCGGTGGTCGTTGATTTCGAATTCGGACCCCAGCCCGGGATTGCCCAGCTTGGAAAACTCGGCATCCTTCACCACCAGGAACGCGTTTTCGCCGTAGATGTCCTGGATGTTGCCTTGCAGGAGCTGGGGTCGCCCGTACAGGCTGGCGTCGTCCAGGCCGATGACCGTGGCCGCCTGGTACGTGCCGCCGCGCAATTTCACCAGGGCCACGGAAGAATAGAGCGGCACGGCGTACTTCACGCCGGGAATGCTGCGCGCGGCATCGAGCACGTAGTCGGGCATGGGAATGCTGCTGGCCACGTTGTTGACGGCCGGGTCCATGATCCAGACCCGCGCCCCCACGTTAAGCACCGTGGCGGAAGAACGCTTGAGGATGCCGGCGAACATGGACGTCATCATGATCATGAGGAACACGGCAAACAGGATCCCCACGAGCAGCGCTGCAAACTTCCCCCGGTCGTTCACCAACAGCTTGAACGCGATCTTGAGGATGCCAGGCACTGCAGCTCTAGACATTTTTTGTTCTCGGTTACAAATTATTGTAACTGAAAACGCACCCCCCTTTTTTGCGCTACAGCAAAGACGCGGTAAAGATTCGTTAACGCATGGCCGCGCCGCCAGGGGGCGGCCTCAGGCGGTTTCCAGGCCGCGCGCGGCGAAGCAGGCACGCACGCGCGCTTCCGCTTCCAGGGTGGGCGAAGGCGTGTCCGCCAGCGCGTAGCGGCTGCCCGCCATCGCTTCCCATTTGTAGGCCGCCATGTTGTGGAACGGCAGCACTTCCACCCGCTCCACGGTGGGCAGGCGCGCCACGAAATCCGCCATGCGTTCCACGTGCGCTTCGTCATCCGTCCATCCCGGCACCAGCACGTAGCGGATCCACAGCGGCATGCCCATGCGCGCCAGGCGCTGCGCGCTTTCCAGCACGGGGGCAAGCGGCGTGGCGGTGAGCGCCTGGTGGCGAGCGGGGTCGATGTGCTTGAGGTCGAGCAGCACCAGGTCCACGGGATCGAACCAGCGGTCGGGCAGCCGGCCGGCAAAGGCCCCGTTGGTGTCGAGCGCCACGTGCAAGCCGTGTTCGTCTTTCACCCGGCGCGCCAGCGCTCCCACGAAACCTGCCTGCAGCAAGGGTTCCCCGCCGGAAATGGTGAGGCCGCCGGCCGCCTGCAGGAACGGCGCGTACTTGCCGATGTCGGCCGCGGTCTGCGCCACCGTCTGCAGGCGCCCCGCCTTCTCCTTCCAGGTGTCGGGGTTGTGGCAATACTGGCAGCGCATCTGGCAGCCGTTCATGAACAGCACGAAACGCACGCCGGGGCCGTCCACCGCGCCCCCGGTTTCGTAGGAATGGACGTACCCCGTGCGCGCTCCTTCGGGATCAGCAACTGGCATGGAAGGTGCGCGTGATCACGTCGAGCTGCTGCTCGCGCGTGAGGCGGATGAAGTTGACCGCGTAGCCGCTCACGCGGATGGTGAGCTGCGGATACGCTTCCGGATGTTCCATGGCCGTGAGCAGCGTGTCGCGGTCGAGCACGTTGACGTTGATGTGAAAGCCCCTGGCATTGCAGAAGCCGTCGATGCAGCGCGCCAGGTTGACGATGCGTTCTTCCGGCGTCTTGCCCAGGCTGCCCGGCGTGGAGGACGCGGTCCAGCTGATGCCGTCCTGGGCCGCAGCGTAGGGAATCTTGGCCACGCTGAAGCCGGCCGCGATCCAGCCGTTGCGGTCGCGCCCGTTGGTGGGGTTGGCTCCCGGCGAAAACGGCTGCCCGGCCGGGCGGCCGCAGGGGGTGGCACCGGTCTTCTTGCCATACACCACGTTGGAGGTGATGGTCAGCACCGACTGCGTGGGCACGGCATTGCGGTAGAAGCGGTGCCGCCGCAGGCGTGCCATGAAGCCTTCCGTCAGCTCCACTGCAATGCGGTCGGCGGCATCGTCGTTGTTGCCGTAAGCGGGATAGTCCCCTTCGATTTCAAAATCCACCGCCACGCCGGCCGCGTTGCGCACCGGCTTCACGCGCGCATGGCGGATGGCGGACAGGCTGTCGGCGGCAATGCTGAGCCCTGCAATGCCCATGGCCATGGTGCGCAGCACGTCGCGGTCGTGCAGTGCCATCATGAGGCGCTCGGGCGCGTACCGGTCATGCATGTAATGGATGGCGTTGAGCGCCCGCACGTACACGCCGGCCAGCCAGTCCTGCACCTGGCCAAAACGCGTCATGACCTCGTCGTAGTCGAGCACGTCGCCCTTGATGGGCGTAAGCCCCGGCATCACGCGCACGCCGGTCAGTTCGTCCACGCCGCCGTTGATGGCGTACAGCAGGGCCTTGGCCAGGTTGGCGCGCGCCCCGAAAAACTGCATCTGCCGCCCCACGCGCATGGCCGACACGCAGCAGGCGATGGCATAATCGTCGCCCAGCGGCACGCCGCCCACTTCCTGCGGGCGCATCACGTCGTCGTTTTCAAACTGGACGGCCGACGTGTCGATGGCCACCTGCGCGGCAAAGCGCTTGAACCCTTCGGGCAGGCTGGTGCTCCACAGGATGGTCAGGTTGGGTTCGGGAGAAAGGCCCAGGTTGTACAGGCTTTGCAGCACGCGAAAGCAGGTTTTGGAAACCAGCGGCCGGCCTTCCGTGCCCATGCCGGCCAGGCTCAGGGTGACCCAGGTGGGGTCGCCGCTGTAGAGGGCATCGAAATCGCGCGTGCGCAGGTAGCGGATGATGCGGCATTTGATGATGAGCTGGTCCACCAGCTCCTGGGCTTCCGCTTCTGAAATCAGGCCGGCGCGCAGGTCGCGCTCGATGTAGATGTCGAGAAAGGCGGTGATGCGCCCGATGCCGGTGGCGGCGCCGTTGGCTTCCTTGGCCGCGCCCAGGTAGGCAAAGTACAGCCATTGCACCGCTTCGCGCGCATTGGCCGCCGGTTTCGAAATGTCGAAACCGTAGGCGAGCGCCATGATCTTGAGTTCCTCCAGCGCCTTGACCTGTTCGGCGATTTCTTCCCGTTCGCGCATCACGGACTCGGTGAACTCGGCGCCGTCGGTGTCGCCCTTGAGGCTGCGCCGTTCGGCGATGAGGGCATCCACGCCATACAGCGCCACGCGCCGGTAGTCGCCGATGATGCGCCCGCGCCCGTAGGCATCCGGCAGCCCGGTGATGACGCCGGAGCGGCGGCAGGCCAGGATTTCCGGATCGTACACGTCGAACACGCCTTCGTTGTGGCTTTTGCGGTAGTGCTCGAAAATGGTCCGGATGGTTTCAGGCACCGGCGCAAAGCCGTACTCCGCCAGCGACTGCTCCACCATGCGCAGCCCGCCCTTGGGGAAAATGGCGCGCTTGAGCGGCGCATCGGTCTGCAGCCCCACGATCACTTCGTCTTCGCGCCGGATGTAGCCCGGCGCATGGGACGTGATGCCCGATCCCGTTTCCGTGGACACCGCCAGCACCCCGCCGCGCTCCCGTTCCTGCCGCAGCAGGCCGGCCACCGCTTCCCACAGGCGCCGGGTGCGCGCAGAAGGCCCCTGCAGGAACGACGCATCGCCGAAATGGGGGCGGTGGTTGGCGCGGATGAACTCGCGCACGGCGATCTGGCGTTTCCACACTTCGCCGCGGAAACCCTGCCAGCCTTCGTGCAGGACGGATTCAAGACGGGGGTGGAGTTCGGGAATGTCCATGGGCGCCTCCTGCGGCAACGATTTCAGGGATTGGAATCATTGTAGGAAGGATGGGCAACCGGGAAAAAGCGATTTATACTGGCATGCGATATCAATTTAATTCATATCATCCATGCGCAAGCTCCCGCCATTGCACGCCATACGCATATTCGACGCCTGTGCACAGGTATTGAATTTTTCTGTGGCTGCACGGGATCTTTGCCTGACCCACGGCGCCGTGAGCCACCAGATCCGCCAGCTCGAATCCTGGATCGGCCAGCCCCTGTTCGTGCGCCATGCCCAGGGCGTGGCGCTCACCCCGGCCGGCCAGGCGCTGCACCGTTCTGCAGCCCAGGCCCTGCACCTGCTGGAAACGGCAGGGCAGCAACTGCGCGCCACGCCGCAGCAGGAAACCCTGACCCTGGCCGCGCCCGGGAGCTTCCTGGCGCTGTGGCTGATCCGTCGCCTGGAACATTTCGAACGCAGCCACCCGGCCCTGCGCCTGCAACTGCAAACCCAGGGCGATTTTCAGGACCTGGCGGCCGGGCGCATCGACGCCCTGGTGGTGAGCGCGCGCCCGCCCTGGCCCAAGGGGGTGGCGGCACAAACCCTGTTTGCCGACCGCGCCGGCCCGGTGTGCGCGCCGGACTGGGAGCCGCAGCCTGCACAGCCGGCCGACCTGCCGGGACAGCCGCTGCTGTACACCCTGTCGCGCCGGGACGCCTGGATCGACTGGGCGGAACTGCATGGCCTGGATCCTGCGCGCCTCTCCCTCACGCGCCATTTCGACAACCTGCAGCTCATGCTGGAAGCCGCCGTGGCCAAGCTTGGCATCGCCATCGCCCCGCAGCAGCTGGTGCAGCGGGAACTGGCCCAGGGCCGGCTGGTGGCGCCGCTCGGGTTTTCGGCCGGGCCTTCGGAATTCGCGCTATGCATGCTCGCCAATCGCAGGCATGATGCCCCTTTGTCCGCGCTCTGCGCCTGGATGGAAGCCCAAACGGAAAACCCGATCCCATGAGTTTGTTCACCCCCTTCAGCGTAGCCGCCCTGAGCTACCTGTTCATGCTGGCCGCCTACTTCCGCCCCAAGGTTCGCGCCTTTCACATGCCGGTGATGGCCGCCAGCATCCTGTTCGACATTTCCATGCCGTTCTACCTGGTGACCCATCGCCACTGGTGGCACCGCCTGGTGGAACAGGGCGACCTGTTTTCCTTCCTGGCCTGGATGCATTTCGGCCTCATCATCACCACCTACGCCCTGGAAGCGGCACAGGTGTACAGCGCTGTGCGCATCCTGAAAGGGCAGTCCGAAGCGCGCGCCACCCACCACCTGCAGGGACGGGCACTGCTCATGGCGCGCGGTCTGGTCATCGTGACCGGAGGGTTTTGGGCGTAACGGGATAACGGGTGTAGACTGAAGCCCGGTTTGGACTGGTTCCAAAATCTGCCGGAGCCTTCCAGGCCATCCACTCCAAGGAGACTCCCATGCGCGCAATCATCCTGCTGGCCCTGGCCCTGTTCGCTGTCGCACCGGCCTGGGCCGAAATGCTCCACTTCAAGGCCCGCCTCGACACCGCTTCCGAAGTGCCCCAGAAAACCGGACCCGGCCACGGCACCGTGGACGCCACGCTCGACACCGCCACGGCGCGGCTGACCTACACCATCACCTACGCCGACCTCAGCGGCCCGCTCACGGGCGCCCATTTCCACGGCCCGGCCGGCCCCACGGAAAAAGGCGACGTGGCCGTCAAGATCGGCGGCAACCTGGCCAGCCCCATCCACGGGGAAGCCACGCTCACGCACGAACAGATGGAAGCCCTCATGCACGGGCGCTGGTACGTGAACCTGCACACGGCCGCCAACCCGGGCGGGGAAGTGCGCGGACAGGTGATGAAGTGAGCGCCTAGCGCGGCGCGCGGTATTCCGCCCGGCGACCGCGGCGCGACAGCACGAGCTGCCACAGGCGCCCTTCGCCGGAGCGGAACAGTCCGGCGCAGCACAGCAGGTAATAGCGCCACATGCGCCCGAAACGTTCGCCGTAGCGCGGCGCCAGCTGGGGCCATGCGGCTTCGAAGCGCTCGTGCCATGCCATGAGGGTGCGGTCGTAGTCGTGCCCGAAGTTGTGCCAGTCCTCAAGCTGCAGTTCGTTGTCGAAGGGGCGCGTGATTTCCGGCAGGGACGGCAGGTGGCCGTTGGGAAAAATGTAGCGGTCGATCCAGCTGTCCGTGGTGGGCACCGTGGCCGCGCTGCCGATGGTGTGCAGCAGGAACAGCCCTTCGGGTTTCAACAAGCGCATGGCCGCATCGAAATAAGTGCGGTAGTTTTTCGGGCCCACGTGTTCGAACATGCCCACCGACACGATCTTGTCGAAGGAGCCCGTGAGGTCGCGGTAATCGCACAGCCGGATGGTCACTGGCAAGCCTTCGCAGCGCGCCTGGGCCAGATGCTGCTGTTCTTTCGAGACCGTGATGCCGAGCACTGCCACCTGGTAGTTTTCGGCCGCGTAACGCGCCAGTCCGCCCCAGCCGCAACCGACGTCGAGCAGGGTTTCGCCCGGCTTGAGTTCCAGCTTGCGGCAGATCAGCTCGAGCTTGTCTCGCTGCGCCTGCTCCAGGGTGGCTGCGCGTGCCCAGTACCCGCAGGAATAGATCATGCGCGAATCGAGCATGGCTTCGAACAGGTCGTTGCCGACATCGTAATGGCGCTCGCCCACCTGGAACGCGCGGTCGCGGCTCTGGCGGTTGGTGAGGCGGCTGCGCAGCACCTCAAGGGTGATTTTCAGGCGCAGGCCGGGCGGAACCTTCTGGTCAACGCGTGCCCACAGCACGCGGTTGAAGAATTCGTCGAGGCGTTCGCAGTCCCAGTCGCCGTCCATGTAGGATTCACCCAGCCCGAGGGACCAGCGGCTGAACAGCTTTTGATGGAAGGCATCGGGACGATGGATTTGCGGGTCCCAGGGATGGGAACCGTTCAGGCGAACGCCGGCTGGCTCGAGCAACGCCTGGATCTGGCCCAGGACGCGGTCAGAAAAGGTTGGCATGGTTGGGCAGCAGTGGTCTCGTCACGTTTGTTCTATCGGTCCAAACACGGCATCCACACTGGAATCCTAGCATGAGGCCGGCGTACCATCTACCCTACCAATCCGGAGAACGTCATGCTGCGCTTTGCCGCCAACCTCACGCTGCTGTACACGGAACATCCGTTTGAAGCGCGCTTTGCCGCTGCCCGCGCGGACGGCTTCGAGGCCGTGGAATGCCTGTTCCCCTACAGCCTGGACAGGCGCGCCTGCCGCCTGCTGCTGGACGATGCGGGCTTGCGCCAGGTGCTGTTCAATGCGCCGCCCGGAGACTGGGCTGCGGGCGAACGCGGGCTGGCCGCCCTGCCCGGGCGCGAAGCGGAATTCCGGCGCGGCATCCTGGAACAGGCCCTGCCCTACGCCGAGGCCCTGGACTGCCCGCTGCTGCACGTGATGGCCGGCACGCCGCCCGCCGGCGCCGACCCCGGGACGTGCCGCGACACCTACCTGGACAACCTCGCCTGGGCCGCCGCCCAGGCTGCCCCCCACGGCGTCACGCTCACCATCGAGCCGCTCAACCCCGTGGACATGCCGGGCTATTTCCTGCAGCGCCAGGCGGAAGCCCACGCCCTCGTGCTGGCCGTGGGCGCCGCCAACCTGGGCGTGCAGATGGACCTGTACCACTGCCACCAGGTGGAAGGCGAACTGGCCGTGCAACTCGCGGATTACCTGCCCACGGGACGGGTGCGCCACCTGCAGGTGGCGGGCTATCCCGGGCGCCACGAACCGGACGTGGGCGAAATCGACTACCCGCCCCTGTTCAGGGAGATCGACCGGATGGGTTATGCGGGATGGATCGGCTGCGAGTACCGGCCGCTGGCCGGCACCTCGCAGGGATTGGGGTGGCTTGCAGCCCTCAGAACGTGACGGCGCCGCCCGGCTTTACGTCCAGCACCTTGGTGCGGGTGGGGCCGAGCGCCTTGATGAACTCTTCGGGCGTGCCCTTGAGCACCGGGAAGGTGCCGTAGTGGATGGGCAGGGCATAGCGCGGACGCAGCCAGTAGCGTACTGCGAAGGCGGCATCCTGCGGGCTCATGACGAAATGACCGCCGATGGGAATGAGCACCAGGTCGGGCCGGTAGTAGTCGCCGATGAACTTCATGTCGCCGAACAGGCCCGTGTCGCCCATGTGGTAGATCTTGAAGCCGTTTTCCATTTCGATGATGAAGCCCACCGGCTCGCCGCCCACGTGGGTTTCATCCTTGTCGGTGACCGGGTTGTGCCACACCAGTTCGGAACTGTGCTCGGCGTGCACCATGGTGATGCGGATGCCGGGGCCGAGCGGCTCGATGGTGCCGGACTTGTTCATGCGCGGCGCCAGTTCCGGCGGCAGCACGCCCAGGGTCACGAGCGACTGGTCCAGCCCGGCCGGGCCGATGAGCGGCACGTGGAGCTTCTTGGCCAGGTCCGGACCGTCGCCCAGGTGATCGCCATGCGCATGGGTGACCAGGATCAGGTCGATGTGGCCCAGCGCGTCGAGGTTCTTGTATTCGGCCGGGGTCTTGGGATTCTTGGTGAGGAACGGATCCACCAGGATCACCTTGCCGCCCGGCGTGGTGATGCGGGTGGCGGACTGCCCCAGCCACAGCACTTCGGTCTTGCCCAGCAGGTCGGGACGGGTGGTGCCCGCCGTGGCGGCCGGGGCCGGCGTGGTCACGGTCGGCGCCGGATCGGCGGCATGCGCGCCCAGCCCTCCCGCCAGGAGGGTCAGCGCGAGCGCGCCCAGGCGCGTCCATCGGTGCAGCAGGTTATCGTGGCTCATGTGGTTTTCCTTATGGCTTGCAAGACTTTCTCCGGGGTCAGGGGAACGGATCGCAGACGCACCCCGGTGGCGTCATGGACCGCATTGGCGATGGCGGAAGGCACCACGGCTGCCGTGGGCTCGCCCGCGCCCCAGGGGGCCTCGTCCGGACGGTCGATGAGGTCCATGCTCACCTGCGGCGCTTCCGGGAACGTGAGGATGGGATAGGTTTTCCAGTCCAGGCTCGTGACGCGGGAGCGGTCGAAAGTGACGCGCTCGTGCAGGGTGCGGCTCACGGTCTGGATCACGTTGCCTTCGATCTGGTTTTTCAGGCCGTCGGGGTTGATGATCTGGCCGCAGTCGTGGGCCACGTGACAGTGGGTAACGCGCACCTGGCCCGTGCGCCGGTTCACTTCCACTTCCGCCACGATCGCCACGTAGGTGCGCACCAGCTCGTATTTGGTGTAGGACACGCCGCGCCCGCGCACCACGTCACCGGTCTCTGCCGCCGGACTCACGCGCGGCGTCCAGCCGGAAAGCTTCGCCACCCGCTCCAGGCATTCGCGCCCGCGCGGGTCCTTGAGATGCGCCAGACGAAATTCCAGCGGATCACGTCCGGCGGCATGGGCCAGTTCGTCCAGGAAGCTTTCGTTGGCGAAGGTGTTCTGCATGCGGCCCGGGGCGCGAATCCAGGAGGCGCGGAAGGGCGTGTGCGCGAGCGAGTGGATGGTGGCGCGCACGTGGGGCACTTCGTAGGGCATGGCCAGTCCCTGGTGGATGTTGCCCGGATGGGCGGCATCGTGTGGCATGTCGGCCAGGTCGGCCGCCAGCAGCGTGACGCCGATCTTGGCCGGACGCTCGGGAATGAAGGCTTCGGAACGCCACGCGGCCACGTGCCCGTCGGCTCCCAGCGCGCCATGGAAATCCAGCAGCGTGGGCGGCCCCTTGGGATCCCAGCCGTGCTCGTCGGCGCGCATCCATTGCACGCGCACCGGCTGCCTCACGGCACGCGCCACCAGCACGGCGTCGGCGGCCGCGTCTTCGTGGCCATTGCGGCCGTAACAGCCGGAGCCTTCCAGGTAGATGCAGCGCACCTGGTCCGGCGCCAGTTTGAGCATTTGCGCCAGTTGATGGCGCAGCAGGTGCGTCTGTTGCGACGCACTCCAGCAGGTGACCTGGCCGTTTTCCCAGGAGGCCACCGCGCAGGAAGGTCCGATGGAGCCGTGCGTGTGGATGGCGAAATCGTAGGTGGCGGACAGGGCCTTGGGCTGCTCCTTGAGCACCGCTTCCGGATTGCCGCGGCTTTGCACGTCCTCGCTTTTGCTCACCGCCGTGCCGCGCACGTAGTCCCACAGATGGTCCTGCTCCGGCAGCCCTTCCCAGTGGCTCCAGGTGGGGCGGATGGCCTGGCTGGCGCGGATGGCGCCCCATTCCGTTTGCGCCACCACGGCCAGGAAATTGCCTTCGCGCACGGTGGCCACGAAACCGGGCAACTGGCGCGCCGCGTGATCATCCACGGCCAGCAGTTGCGCATGCACGCCGGCCGGGCGCACCACGCGCGCGTGCAGCATGCCGGGCAGCCTGAAGTCCTGCATGTATTCGAAGCGGCCGGTCACCTTGGCCGGAATGTCCAGGCGCGGCACCGGGCGCCCCACCACGGTGTGGTCCCTGGGCGCCTTCGGTTTGGCCTTGGGATCGGTGGCCAGCACCAGCCCCTCTTTTTCCACCAGCGCCGCATAGGTGACGCTGTCCTGGCCGTGCCAGCAGCGCCCCTCGCGCGTGGCCACGGATTCCTGCGGCACCTGAAAGCGCGCGGCGGCGCGCGACACCAGCGCGGCGCGCGCGGTGGCGCAGGCCTGGCGGATTTGCATGCCGCCTTTCTGGATGGACAGGCTGCCGAAGGTGGGCCCCTGATCGGGCGTGGTGAGGGTGTCGCCCTGCACCACCGCAATGGCGGACAGGGGCACGTCGAGTTCTTCGGCCACGATCTGGGTGAGTGCCGTGCGCACGCCCGTGCCCAGATCCACCTTACCCGAATAGAGGGTGACGGTGTTGTCGGGACGGATTTCGATGAAACCGTCCACGGTGTCGGTGGCCAGGCGCTTGGGCGGCACGAAAGCGGCGCGCGCGGCGTCGGGCAGCCAGCTGAACGCCACCACGAGAGAGCCGGCGGCCTTGAGGAATGTGCGGCGCGATGCGAATGCGGTTGTCATGAGGAGTCCCTCCTTCAGGCCATGGCCGCGGCCGCGCGCTGCACGGCCCGGATGATGCGTGCGTGGGTGCCGCAGCGGCACAGGTTGAGTGCGAGCGCGTCGCGGATGTCCTGTTCACTGGGGTGGCGGTTGCGGTCAAGCAGGGCCTTGGCCTGCATGATCATGCCGTTGATGCAGTAGCCGCACTGGGCAGCCTGTTCGTCGATGAAGGCCTGCTGGATGGGGTGCGGTTTTTCGGGCGAACCCAGCCCTTCGAGGGTGGTGACGGACTGCCCGGCCACCTTGGACACCGGCACGCTGCAGGAGCGCACCGCGAAGCCGTCCACGTGCACCGTGCAGGCGCCGCACTGGCCCAGGCCGCAGCCGAAACGGGGTCCGCGCAATCCGAGATCGTCGCGCAGGGCATACAGCAGGGGCATTTCGGGATCGTCCACCTGCACCGTGCGCAGCTGGCCGTTGACCTTGAACGTATAGGCATGGGACATGACGATCCTCCTCCCGTTTTTTTGGAATCGTGATGGGCATTCAAAGTGCAGTTCCGGGATTATGCCAAAAAAAGAGGTTTGCTCCCAAACGGACTGGACGCCTGCGCGTGCACGAAAGCGATCGGCTCTGCAGCAGCAGCGCTACGTCACACTGAGCAGGGCGCGCAGCGCCGCTTCGTCGCCGGCCGCCAGCCGCTCGCGCAGCGCGTCCAGGCGCTCGCCCAGCAGCACCGGCGCCAGCGCCGGCTCGGAAGCCCGCAGGATCTTGGGATGCGCCGTGGGCGAAGCGGCGCTGCTGGCGATGAGCAGCTCTTCGGTGAGCTTTTCTCCGGGGCGCAGTCCGGTGAACACGATGTCGATGCCGTCCTGGTAACCGGCCATGCGGATCATGTTGCGCGCCAGGTCTTCAATGCGCACGGGTTCTCCCATGTCCAGCAGGAAAATTTCTCCGCCGCGTGCCAGGCTGCCGGCCTGGATCACCAGTTCCACCGCTTCGTGGATGGACATGAAATAGCGCGTCACTTCGGGATGGGTGACTGTCACCGGGCCGCCGGCCGCGATCTGTTCGCGGAACAGGGGAATCACCGAACCGCTCGAGCCCAGCACGTTGCCGAAACGCACCGCGCAAAAGCGCTGCGTGCGCCCCGCTTCCGCCGCCTCGCGCGCGGCCGCCTGGACGATCAGTTCCGCCCAGCGCTTGGTGGCGCCCATGACGTTGGCCGGACGCACCGCCTTGTCGGTGGAAATCAGGACGAAGGTGGCCACGCCGGCATCGAAGGCCGCGCGCACCAGGGTCCACGTGCCCAGCACGTTGTTGCGCACCCCTTCCAGCACGTTCTGTTCCACCAGCGGCACATGCTTGTGGGCCGCCGCATGGAACACGGTTTCCACGCCATGCGCCGCCAGCAGGCGCGCCACCAGGGCAGCATCCGCCACCGACCCGAGCGCCGGCACCAGGGGAAAATCGGCGATCGCGCGCAATTCGCGGTCAATCTGGTAGAGGGCGTGTTCGGATGCTTCCAGCAGCACCAGGGCGGCTGGATGGAGCAGCGCGATCTGGCGGCACAGTTCGGAACCGATGGAGCCGCCGGCGCCGGTCACCAGCACGGTTTTGCCGGAAATGGCCTGTCCCAGCAGCTGCGGATCGGCCGCCACCGGATCACGCCCCAGCAGGTCGCCGATGTCCGCTTCGCGCACGAGCTGCACCAGGTGCCGGCCGTTGGCAATGTCGGCCAGGGCCGGCAGGATGCGCACGCGCACCGGATGGCGTTCGAGGAAAGCCACCACGTCGCGGCGGCGCGCGCTGGAGGCCTGGGGCAGCGTCACGATCACGTCGCGGATGTCGAAGCGGTCGATCAGGGTGGGCAGCTGGGACGGCGCATACACGCGCAGGCCGCCCACGTCCTTGCCGTGCAGCGCCGGATCGTCGTCCAGGAAACCCGCCGGAAAATATTCACGTCCCTGCAGCAGCGCCGCCGCCAGTTGCCAGCCGGCATCGCCGGCACCGTAAATGAGCACCTGGCGCCCGGAAAACCGTTCGCGCAAGGGCAGCCACAGCAGCCAGCGCGCCAGGAAACGCGCGCCGCCCACCCCGGCCATGCCGATCAACCCATACAGCAGCGGCACCGAACGGGGCACGCCCTGCAGTCCGGTCATCTGCGTCATGAAGGCCAGCAGCGCCCACAGCAGCGTGGCCAGGCTCATCGCCTTCACCACGGTCCACAACGCCTGCTCGCCCAGGTAGCGGATGATGGACCGGTACAGGCCGAAGCGCATGAACACCGGCACAGCAATGGCGGGCGCCGCCAGCATGAGCAGCAGCTGGGCGCGGTTGGGCAGGAACCATTCGCCCAGGCGCAGCGCATAGGCGGCCCACACGGAACCCACCAGCAGCCCGGCGTCCACGGCCAGCATGAGCCCCTGCTTGGCCGGGCGCGGCAGGCGCAGCAGCAGGCGGGTCAGGGCGTTGCCCGCGACGTCGGCGTTCATTCAGCTCTCCCCGCTCCGGCATGCCATACCCCCAGCAGGGCCGGCGTGAAGGCCAGTCCCAGCCACAGTCCGCTCCACTGGGGCGACACCTGGTCCGCCACGGCCAGTGGCACCAGCCAGAATGCGTTAAAGCCCACCAGCAGCAGGGTCACGTGGCGATGGCTGCCCCAGTGCCGCGCCAGACGCTGGTAGGCATGGCTGCGGTGGGCCTGGGTGAAACGCTGGCCGGTGAGCATGCGCACCACCAGCGTGACGCTCGCGTCCGACATGAAGCCGGCCCCCAGGATGAGCCACACGGGCGGTTCGATCCAGCCGGCCTGGATGGTCATGAGGGCGAGCGCAAAAATCATGAACGCCATCCAGGTGCTGCCCACGTCGCCCATGAACACGCGCGCCGGCGGCCAGTTGGTGCGCAGGAATCCGGCAGCCGCCGCCGCCAGGCAGGGCATGAGCATCCACACCGGATGCATGAAGCGTTCGGGATGCCCCCAGGCCGCCAGCAGCGCGCCGCTGGCCAGCATGAAGAGCGCTTCGGTACCGGCAAAGCCGTCGATGCCGTCCATGAAATTGAACAGGTTGACCCACCACAATCCGGACAGGAACCAGAAGGCGAACAGGCCGCCGCCCAGCATCAGCGGCAGTCCCCCGCCAGGCGCCGGCAGCAGCCCCATGAGGGTCAGCAGCGCCGCGCACAGCAGGGCTTGAACCGCCAGCCGCAGGCCGGCCGGCAGGGGCCGGAAATCGTCGCGCAGCCCCACCAGGGCCAGCAGCCCGGCCAGGATCAGCACGCCGCCCAGCAGCGGCATGGCACGCGTCCACGCCAGCCAGCCGCCGATGGCGCTGCCAGCCAGCACCATGCCCAGTCCGCCGCCATGCGGGGTGGGCACGCTGTGCGAAGAGCGTGCGTTGGGGCGGGCCACCAGGCCCAGGTGCGGCGCCGCACGGCATACGGCGAGCGCCCCCAGCCAGGACAGCAGGGCTGCCAGCAGGGCCCAGCCCAGGGCTGCGGTGAGGGCATCGGCACCGCTCATGGCAGATCCTCCGCAGCCAGGTGGAAAGGGCGCGGCGAAAAACCGAGGTCGCGCGCGGCGGGTCCGTGGTCGAACACCAGGTCGGCATTCATGCGCGTCACCATGGCAGGCGTCCAGTGGCGAAAACGCGGCAGCAGGCGCAGCAACTGCAGGGCCGCCACCACCGCCCAGCCCGGCAGCGTGACCAGGCGCGGAGGGCGCCCGAGGGCCTGGAACACGCGCGCCACCATGTGGCGATAACTGAGCGTTTCGCCGCCCGACAGCGCATACACCTGCCCATCGGCTTGCGGTGCCGCCAGCGCCGCCACGCAGGCGGCCGCCACGTCCGCGGCATGCACCGGCTGGCGCAGGCCGCGCCCGGCTCCGGCCAGCGGAAACCAGCCGAAGCGGCGGATCAGGCGCACGATGTCGCTCACGTTGCGGTCGCGCCCGCCACCGTAAATGAGGGTGGGACGCAGCAGCACCCATTGCACGCCGGTGCGTCCGCCCCAGGCCTGCAACGCCGCTTCGCCCACCCTGAGGCGCGCCACCACCGCCTGCTC
>JAGWTQ010000013.1 GCA_028868905.1 Betaproteobacteria bacterium | reverse complement strand
TCACCGTCCACCACCGCGATTTCCATGGTGCGCGACAACGCCAGATGCTGCAATCCATCGTCGCTCACCAGCAGATTCACTTCAGGGTGCGCCTGCAACAGCGCCCGGCCGACTGCGCTGCGATCGCTGCCGACCCACACGGGCAGGCCGCTGCGCGCAGCCATCAGTACGGCCTCGTCACCGGCTTCAGCCGGATCGTCGCCCGCGCGAACCGGACGCTCTGCGCGCCCGGCGACGCCATAACCGCGACAGACAATGCCCGGTCGCCAGCCCTTTTGGCTCAAGGCCTGAACCAGGGCGATGGTGAGCGGGGTTTTGCCGGTGCCCCCCGCCGTGATGTTGCCCACCACCAGTACGGGCACCGGCAAGCGATGGCTCGAAAGCCAACCGGCTGCATACAGCCGGCGGCGCAAGGCCACCCCCATGCCAAACAGCAAGCTCAGGGGCAACAGCCAGAGCGGCGGCGTCGTGCGCCCGTACCACTGATGCAGCAGCCAACGTTCCATGGGCTCAGCGAGCCGGAACACGGGTCAGCACCGTCAGATGCCGGTATCCTGCCTGCTGGGCCGCTTCCAGCACCAGCACCACCTGCCCGTGCCGCGCATCGCGGTCGGCACTGACCACCACGACCGGATCGTTCTGACCGTGGGCCGCCTGACGCAGCGCATCCCTGATTTGAGGAAGGCTTTCCGGCACACCGACGGGGCTGTCATTCACCCGCATCTGCCCTGCCGCATCCACCACCACTTCGATGCGGGGTGCAGGTGACGGCGCTGGAGCCGAAGCCAGACCTTCGGGCAGATTCACGTGCAGGCCCGCGAAACGGCTGTACGTGGTGGTGATCATGAGAAAAATCAGGATCACCAGCAGCACGTCGATCATGGGAATCAGGTTGATTTCGGGTTCGTCGCGCGTCCGGCCCCGGCGAAAATTCACGGCTGCCGGTCTCCGTGCAACACTTCCACCAGCTTCACCGCCTGTTGTTCCATTTCCACGATCATGCGGTCAATGCGCGCCCGGAACAGGCGGTAGAAAATCATGCTCGGCACCGCCACCACCAGACCGAAGGCCGTGTTGTAGAGCGCAACCGAAATACCCTGGGCAAGCGCTTCGGGGCTGCTGCCCCCGGGGCTTTGACTGCCAAACAGGAGGATCATGCCCACCACGGTGCCAAACAGGCCCAGGAGGGGGCTGATGCTGGCGATGGTGCCCAGCGTGGACAGGGAACGTTCCAGATCGAGCAGGACCGCGCGCCCGGCTTCCTCGATGGCCTCTTTCATGGTTTCGCGCGAATTGCGCTCATTGCGCAGGCCGGCAGAAAATATCCGCCCCAGCGGCGAGCCTGCTTCCAGCTGTTCCACGAGTTGCGGAGAGATGCCCTGTTCGCGCACCTGGGTCAGCACTTCGCTGAGAAGCCCTCGCGGCAGGACGCGGGAGTAGCGCAACGCCCACAGCCGCTCAAAGATGACGGCAAGTCCCACCACCGAAGCGACCACAAGCAGGATGCTGGGCCATCCGGCCGCTTCAATCAGATGTGGCACATGGGCTCCCGTGAAGATGAACTGGGTGGTAGTGTAATGGATGAGCCGCTGCTTGGCGACCTGGAAATAGTTGTCCACAAAGTCTGTGGATAACTTTGTGAACAGTATCAACCTATTTGAAGCAACTCACTCAAACACAAACGTTTTTTTTGATTCGTGTATTTTTTGAACAGTAAAAATCTGCGTCAGTTTTTAATGAAATTGTCAAAATTTGCTGCCAAACAAGGCCCCGCCTAGCGCATGAAATCGCCCTCCAAATCTGATGCCGTTTTCGAAGGGTTTTTGCCTCGATCGCCCGATGGCGACGACATAGTGATCTCTGTTTCAGGCTATGCCATGCGTATTCAGCGGGTACTCGAAAACCACCTGCCGCCAGTGTGGATCCAGGGTGAAATTTCCAATTTCACGGAAGCCGCTTCCGGTCACTGGTACTTCAATCTCAAGGACGCCCAGGCCCAGCTGCGTTGCGTCATGTTCCGCTCCCGCAACCAGCGCCTGGACTGGCGTCCGGCCAACGGCCTCGCGGTGGAACTCAAGGGACCGGCCACTTTTTACGCGCCGGGCGGCAGCTGCCAGGTCACCGTGGAATTCATGCGACGCGCCGGCCAGGGCGCCCTGTTCGAAGCCTTCACCAAGCTCAAGGAAAAGCTGGCCGCGGAAGGCTTGTTCGATGCCGCGCGCAAGCGCCCATTGCCGGCCCACCCCCGGGCTATCGGCATCGTCACCTCGACGGCGGCCGCGGCCCTGCGCGACGTGCTGACCACCCTCAAACGGCGTGCCCCGGCCACGCCGGTCATCCTCTATCCCACGCCCGTCCAGGGCGATGCCGCCGCAGGACAGATTGCCCAGGCCCTCGCCACGGCGGGCCGGCGCGCGGAATGCGATGTGCTGATCCTGTGCCGGGGCGGAGGCAGCATCGAGGATTTGTGGGCTTTCAACGAAGAAGTCGTGGCCCGTGCCATTGCAGCCTGCCCCATCCCCGTCATTTCCGGGGTGGGCCATGAAACCGATTTCACCATCGCCGATTTCGTGGCGGACCAGCGCGCCCCCACGCCCACGGCAGCAGCCGAACTGGTCAGCCCGGACCGCCAGGGCATGCTGCGCCATCTGGGCATGCTGGCCCAACGATTGCTTGCTGTTGCAACGCGTCAAGTGGAACGCGACACGATACGGCTGGACCACCTCGCCCTGCGGCTTGCCCAGGCCAGCTCCCGATCCCTGGAACGCCGGAAACTCACGCTGGCCGGCATGCAGCAACGCCTCATCCACCCTGGCCAGCGCCTGCGACAACAGCAGGAATCCCTGCAGGGCCAATCCCGGCGCCTCGAGCGAGCCACGGCCGCCCTGCTGGAACGCCAGCGGCTGACGCTGCAGCGCCTGGTTGCCGGTTTTTCCCATCTCAATCCGGAAGCGGTGCTGGCCCGCGGTTTCAGCATCGTCCGCACGGGTGAGGGCCATATTGTGCGCGCCAGCACGGAAATTGCCCCGGGCGATCCGCTGGCCCTGACGTTCGCCTCCGGCACTGCCCAGGCCCAGGTGACCCAAACCGAGCCTTAAGCGTTCGTCTCGTCCAGAAAAGTGGTGGAAGCCTCCAGCACCTGCGCCGGCGCATCAGGATCCAGGCAATCGAACACGACAAGCCCGGGCCAGTGCCGCAGCCAGGTCATCTGCCGTTTGGCGAGCTGGCGCGTGGCCACCACGCCGCGTTCACGCATCGCGGCGCGATCGCAGCTCCCGTCCAGGTACTCCCACATCTGGCGGTAGCCCACGGCGCGCATGGCCGGCAAATCAGGGGTCAGCTCATGGCGTTCACGCAGGCCCCGCAGCTCGTCTTCCAGACCGGCTGCCAGCATGGTGTCAAAACGCTGGGCGATGCGCTCGTGCAGGCGCCCGCGGTCGGAAGGCATCAGGCCGATGGGCAGCACCCGGGCGTCCAGCGGCTCACGCGATCCGGCCCCATGATAGTCGGACAGGGGGCGCCCTGAAATCCGGAACACTTCCAGGGCCCGCTGGATGCGCTGGGCGTCGCTCCGGTCCAGCCGTGCAGCCGTCACCGGATCGATGGCTGCCAGATCCTGGTGCAGGGCAGGCCAGCCGCGTGCGCGCGCCTGCCGTTCGAGTTCGGCACGCACGGTCGGATCGGCCGGCGGCAAATCGTCCAGCCCGTCGCGCAATGCCTTGAAATAAAGCATGGTTCCACCCACCAGCAACGGCACCCGTCCGCGCTGCTGGATGTCGGCCATGGCCGCCAGGGCCTCCTCGCGAAACCGCGCGGCCGAATAGGCCTGGGTGGGGTCGATGCAGTCCATCAGGTGATGCGGGTAGCGGGCACGGGTGGCGGCATCGGGCTTGGCGGTGCCGATGTCCATGCCGCGGTAGACGCTGGCCGAGTCCACGTTGACGATTTCGAGCGGCAGGCGCTCGGCCAGTTCGAGCGCGATCCCGCTCTTGCCGCTGGCGGTGGGGCCCATCAGGAAGATCACCCGGGAAACCGAAGGCTTCATGCGGGTCACTGGCCGCGCATGAACAACCGGTCGAGGTCGGCGAGGCTCAGGGAAAACCAGGTGGGACGGCCGTGGTTGCACTGGTCGGCGCGGTCGATGCGCTCCATGTCGCGCAGCAAGGCATTCATTTCCGGCACTGTCAGTTGCCGGTTGGCCCGGACGGCCCCATGGCACGCCAGGGACGAAAGCAGTTCGTTGCGGCGTTCCTCCAGCAGGCGCGAGGCCCCATACTGGCGCAACTCCGCCAGCAGTTCGCGCGCCAGGGCCTGGGCATCGCCGGCCGCCAGCAGCACCGGCAGCGCGCGCACGACCAGTGTTTCGGGCCCCAGTACGCCCAGATCGAAACCAAACGCGCGCAATGCCTCGGCATAGACCTCCGCCGCCGCCACCTCGCTTCGTTCTGCCCTGAAGGTGCAGGGCAGCAGGAGCGGCTGGGACTGCAGTCCCTCCTGCCCCATGGCCTGCTTGAGGCGCTCGTAGAGGACCCGTTCATGTGCCGCGTGCATGTCCACCACGACCAGCCCGGCGGCATTCTGGGCCAGGATGTAAATGCCCTGGAGCTGGGCCAGCGCATAGCCCAGAGGAGGTGCCTCGCCGGCGCTGGCCTGGGCGGTTTCCGATTCCGCGCCTGGCGCGTTGGGACGCAATCCCGCCAGGGGGCCGAACAGGGCGGCATGGAACGCATCCGGTTCACGAATGGCAAGCGTCTGCTGCTGCGGTGGCTGGTACGGTTGGGCAAACGAGGCCGGAGCGGAAAAGGCCGGTCCCTGACCTGGCTCGCGGCCGGGTGCAGTGGCCGACAACCGTTTGCTCACCGCCTGGAACACAAAGCGGTGCACCGCCTGGGATTCGCGAAAGCGCACTTCGGTTTTTGCAGGGTGCACGTTCACGTCCACGCTGGCCGGATCTAGTTCAAGAAACAGCACATAAGCCGGATGGCGTTCGTGATGCAGCACGTCCTGGTACGCCTGGCGCACGGCATGGGCGATCAGCTTGTCGCGCACGAAGCGGCCGTTGACGAACACATATTGGGCATCCCGCGCGGCACGGGAAAAAGTGGGGCGCGCCACCCACCCTTCAAGGGACAGGCTGGCGGCCCGTTCTTGCAGGGACAACGCCGCTTCCACGAATTCCTCACCCAGCACGGAGCGCACCCTCAGGGCCCGGTCGGCGGCAGGCCAGTGGCGCTGCACCCGCCCGTTGTGGGCAAGCCGGAAGGACACCTGGGGAAAGGCCAGCGCCAGCCGGCGCAACAGCTCGTCGCAATGGGCGTATTCGGTGCCTTCGGACTTCAGGAATTTGCGCCGGGCCGGTGTTTCGGAAAACAGGTCGGACACGATGATGGTGCTGCCGGCTTCCCGTGCGGCCGGCATGACGGATTCAACCCGGCCGCCCCGGCTGCGGACACTGAAAGCCTGGGATGCGCCGGGCACCCGGCTGACGATTTCCACTTCGGCCACGGCAGCCATGCTGGCCAGGGCTTCTCCGCGGAACCCCAGGCTGGCGACGGTTTCAAGATCTTCCAGGGTGCGGATTTTGCTGGTGGCGTGCGGCGCCAGCGCGAGCGGCAAATCTTCCGCCTCGATGCCGCTGCCGTTGTCGTCCACGCGCAGGCGTTGCACCCCACCCTGCTCAAGGGAAACCGCAATGTCCCGCGCTCCCGCATCCAGGGCATTTTCAACCAGTTCCTTGAGTGCGGAAGCCGGACGCTCCACCACTTCTCCGGCCGCAATCTGGGCGATCAGGACCTCGCCGAGCCGCTCAATCCGGCTCATGGAGACACGGCGAGCTGTCTTCCCTTCAACCCGGACTGGATGGCCCGGGCTTTGTTGAGGGGCGGGTTGGCGGAAAGATAGTCCCGGATGCCGGACAGAATGGCATGGGCCAGCTTGTCCTGATAGGCCGGCTGATTGAGGCGCCGCTCTTCGTCGGGGTTGGTGATGAAGGCGGTTTCCACCAGGATGGACGGAATGTCGGGGGATTTCAGGACCGCAAAACCTGCCTGCTCCACTTCGCCCTTGTGCAGGGTGTTGACCTGCCCCAACTCACCGAGCACGGCCCGCGCCATTTTCAGGCTGTCATTGATGGTGGCCGTCTGGGACAGATCAAACAGGGTTTGGGCCAGGTAGGTTTCCCGGCGGTTGATGTTGACGCCGCCGATCAGGTCGGAATCGTTTTCCCGCTTGGCCAGCCAGCGGGCCGCGACCGAAGTGGCTCCCTTTTCCGACAGGGCGAACACGGAAGATCCGCGGGCATCCCCGTTGATGTAGGCATCGGCATGGATGGAAACGAACAGGTCCGCATGAAACCGGCGCGCTTTGGCCGTGCGCCCCTGCAGCGGAATAAAGTAGTCGCCATCGCGGATCAGGACCGCGCGCATGCCGGGCTGTTCGTCGATCAGCGCCTTGAGCCGGCGCGCCATTGCGAGCGTCACGTTTTTCTCGTACGTGCCCCCGTGGCCATGGGCCCCCGGGTCTTCCCCGCCGTGTCCCGCATCCACCGCGATCAGGATACGCGGCTCGGCGCGTGGCCTTGCTGCCGGAGCGGCCGGCGCGGACGGCAGGGCGGCTGCCGCATTGGCTGCTGCAACGGCAGGCAGCGCGGGCGACACGGCCGGCAGGGAGGAAACCGCCGGCGCGGGCGCCGTTCCGGCAGCGGGTTGGACCGGTGCCGTGTTTTCCGGGGCGCCCGCTGCCTGCGACTTGGACGGGTCTGGAGCCTTGACCGGTTCCTGGCGGCTTTCCGGCGCCGGGTTGGCCGCATCGGCCGCGCGCTTGTCCAGAAACGCCATCAGGGGATCGGCCGGTGTTTCCGGATAAATGTCGAGAATAAGCCGGTAGCCGTATTCGCCGACCGGCTGGAGCAATGAGGCGCTCGCCTTGACCTTGGCCTTGAGGTCGAACACGACCCGCAGCACGCCGGGCTTGAAGTGCCCCACGCGGATGCCCTTGATGTAAGGGTCGTCCGCCTTGAGCAGGCCGGCCATGGACTTGAGGGCCGGGCCGCTGTCGACATTTTCGAGGTCCAGCACCAGGCGTTCGGGATTTTCAACGGAAAAGAGGGTGCTGCGGATGCCGCTGTGGGATTCGAACGTGACCCGCGTGTATTCTTCGGCCGGCCACAGCCGGACCGAATCGATGCGCGTGGCCGCCGGCGCGGCAAACGGAACGGACAATGCCATGCCGAGTCCCGCCAGGACCCACCAGCGTTTCAGGCATTGAACGTGCGTTCGAGGCATTCTTTCCCCAAGTCTGAGCCGGACGCCGCCAGCAGCGTCCGTCCTGCATCCTCCACTCGCAGCGTGAGCGTGACGTCCGGTGCGGGCAACCAGCCTGCGGCACGCTCGGGCCACTCCACAAAACACAGGCCAGGGCCTGCAAAACATTCCCTGAACCCCGCGTCCTCCAATTCAAACGGCCCTTTGATCCGATAAAAATCAAAGTGATACAAGTATAAGCTCGAAACATTATAAGTTTCAAGGAGGGGGTAGGTCGGACTTTTGATGCGCCCCGTGACCCCCAGGGCTTTCAGGACCGCCCGAACCAGCGTGGTTTTGCCGGCTCCCAGGTCTCCCTGCAATGTCACCAGCATCCCCGGCTTCAAGGCCGGGGCGAAACGCCGCCCCCAGGCCTCCAGGGCCGGCTCGTCCGGGAAAAAAACTTTATACTCAGTGGGTTGGATATTACAGGCTGGTCCGCTCACAGGACCCCCATGATGGCAGAAGAAATCAATCCGGCATCCAACCATAGCGCCCCGACTTTGGCAAGAGCCACTCTTGTTATGATGTGCCCATGAAACCGGACCTCCCTCTGCCGCTCGAAGACATCAAGAACGATCTCGTGACCCAGGCCATGGCGCTGGGTTTCAGTGCCGTGTCCGTGTCCAGGCCTTCGCTCGCGCAGGCTGCAGGCCGACTGGAAGGCTGGGTGGCCGAAGGCTACCACGGCGACATGGGCTACCTTGCCCGCCATGCCGGATTGCGCCGCAATCCGGCGGCGCTTCACCCCGGCACCGTGCGGGTCGTCAGCGTCACCCTGCCCTACCTTGCCAGCTCCCCGGAAGCTGCCGAGGCGGCCCTGGGCGATCAGACGCGCGGCTACGTGTCGCGCTACGCCCTCGGGCGCGACTACCACAAGGTGCTGCGCAGCCGCCTGCAGGAACTCGCAACGCGCCTTGAAGCCCGCTGGGGAGCCTTCAATTACCGTGTCTTCACCGACAGTGCGCCGGTGCTGGAAGTGGAAATCGCGCGCCAGGGAGGGCTGGGCTGGCGCGGAAAACACACCCTTCTGCTGCGGCGCGATGCCGGTTCGCTGTTCTTTCTGGGGGAACTCTTCACCGACCTTCCCCTGCCTGCCGACGACCCCGAGGAGGAAGAGCATTGCGGCACCTGCCAGGCCTGCATCGACATCTGTCCCACCCAGGCCATCCTGGGTCCCTACCGCCTGGACGCACGGCGCTGCATTTCCTATCTCACCATCGAACACCAGGGCAGCATTCCCGAGCCGTTGCGGCCGCTCCTGGGCAACCGCATTTACGGCTGCGACGATTGTCAGCTGGCCTGCCCCTGGAACCGCTTTGCCCGCCTCGCCACCCTTGCGGATTTTGCCCCGCGCCCGCCGCTCGAGGCAGGCCAGCTGGAAACCCTTTTTTCCTGGGAGATTGCGGAGTTCGAGGCCCAGCTTGCCGGTTCCGCCATCCGCCGCATCGGGCACGAACGCTGGCTGCGCAACATCGCGGTCGCCCTGGGCAACGGGCCGGACACGCCTTCCGCCCGGGCAGCCCTGGCCCGCAGGCAAAACCACCCCTCTGCCCTGGTCCGTGAACACGTGAACTGGGCGCTGGCCCGGCTGTCAGAGTAAAATGTCCTTATTCGGAACCCGGTTTGCATCCATGAAACGCATGTCCTGGCGTCTTGCCCTCACTCTGGCCCTGCCCACCTTCCTGGCTTTTTTTGCCAGCAGTCCGTCCCATGCGCTCGAAGGCCTGTCCGGCAATGCGTCCAGCCGCACATTCCTCATGCCGGAAGAAGCCTTCAAGGTCGTTCCGGCTCCTTCCGCCCCGGGACACCTGACGGTGCAGTTTTCGCCGGCTCCGGGCTACTACCTGTACCGCGACCGGATCAAGATCGCGACTCCCGCCCCCGTCCCGCCGGCACAAATTGCCTTCCCGCAGGCGGAAAGCAAGGAGGATCCGAGTTTTGGCCGGGTCTGGGTCTACCACCAGCCTTTTGCTGCGGACGTGGCGCTGCCTGCCGGCAGCCCGCCGTCCCGTCTGGATGTTTCCTATCAGGGCTGCGCCGAGCGCGGCATCTGCTACCCGCCCACCACCCAGCATTTCGCGCTGGCGTCCGATGGCCTGACCTATCGCCCGCTCTCCGCTGACAATGCGTACGGAACGGGCTCCCCGTCATCCGATTCGGCCAATCCCAACGATTACCTGGCATTCCTCAAGGGCGCCCGTCCCGGCTGGGTGCTGCTGAGCTTTTTCGGCTTTGGCCTGCTGCTGGCCCTCACCCCCTGCCTGTTTCCCATGATCCCCATCCTGTCCGGCATCATTGCGGGCCAGGGCAGCGACATCACCAAGAAACGGGCTTTTGGCCTGTCGCTCACCTACGTGCTGGGCATGGCCGTCACTTATGCCCTGGCCGGCATCCTGGCCGGCCTGTCGGGGACGTTGCTGTCCAATGCCCTGCAGACGCCTCCGGTGCAAATCGGCACTGCCGTGCTGTTTATCCTGCTGGCCCTGTCCATGTTCGACGTGTACCAGCTCCAGATGCCACTCGGCCTGCAAAACCGGCTGAGCGGGGTCTCCAGCCGGCTGCCGGGGGGACGGCATCTGGGCGTGGGACTGATGGGTGTGCTGTCGGCTCTGGTTATGGGCCCATGCGTGGCGGCTCCGCTGGCCGGAAGCCTGCTCTACATTGCCCAGACGCGCGATGTGATCCTGGGAGGCAGCGCCCTGTTCATCCTGGCCCTGGGCATGGGCAGTCCGCTGCTGGTGATCGGCACCTCGGCCGGAGCCCTGCTGCCGCGTGCCGGACGCTGGATGGTGTGGGTCAAGCGCTTTTTCGGAGTGATGCTGCTGGGCGTGGCCCTGTGGATGATCCTGCCGCTGCTCGGTTCCCGGCTGTCAACCAACGGCCCCCATTTCGAACCCGTGGCCTCCGTGGCGCAGCTGGATCAAGCCCTGAATCAGGCTGCCCAGAGCGGGCGCCCGGTGTTGCTGGACTTCTACGCCGACTGGTGCGTGTCGTGCGTGGAAATGGAAAAGAAAGTGTTTCCCCTGCCTGAAGTGAAGGCTGCACTGGGCCAAGCCCTGCTGCTGCGCGCCGACGTGACCGGCAACACTGCGGACGATCGCGCCTTGCTGGCACGCTTTGGACTTTTTGGGCCGCCGGGAACCCTGTTCTTCAGCCGCGAAGGGCGCGAACTGGGCGACCAGCGCCTGGTCGGCTTCGTCCCGCCGGATCAGTTCGAGGAACACGTGCGGACGGCATTCCGCTGATCCCGCCCCGTCCCGCCGCAGCGTTAGTCAAGCTTGATGAAATGGTCGCGGTAGTGCTTCAGTTCCGCGATGGACTCCTCGATGTCCGCCAGCGCTTCGTGCCGGGCCGATTTCTTGAACGACCCGTACACCTCGGGCTTCCAGCGGCGTGACAGCTCCTTGAGGGTGCTCACGTCCAGGTTGCGGTAATGAAAATAGCGTTCAAGGCGCGGCATGTAGTTGGCCATGAAACGGCGATCCTGGCAGACCGAATTGCCGCACATGGGCGACTCGCCGGAGGGCACGTATTCCGCGAGGAAATCCAGCAGGGCCTGTTCCGCTGCGGTTTCGTCCAGCGAGGACGCCTTGACCTTGTCGATCAGCCCCGAACGTCCGTGCGTGCCCTTGTTCCAGGCATCCATGCCGTCCAGCACTTCGTTGCTCTGGTGGATCACCAGAACCGGGGCCTGCGCCACGGTTTCAAGGCGACTGTCCGTAATGATGAGCGCCACTTCGATGATCCGGTCCCGCAAGGGATCAAGCCCGGTCATTTCCATGTCGATCCAGATGAGACGGTTTTTATCTTGTGCCATAATTGTCCGGTTTTTTCCTGATTCTGACTTCACGGCAATCGCGATCCGTCACTGTTCATGACCCACCCAGCTTTGTTCAACCTGATTTTCCTGTTGCTGCTAGCGGCAGTCACCGCAAGCCGGTTGTGGCTGGGAATCAGGCAAATCCGCCATGTGCGGCGCCACCGCGGCCAGGTGCCTTCCGCGTTCCAGGAACGCATCGCGCTGAGCGACCATCAGAAGGCCGCAGATTATACCTGTGCCCGCACAAAACTTCGACTGGGACAGGTCGCTGCCGAAGCCCTGCTGCTGCTCGCCTTCACGCAAGGCGGCTGGCTGGGCGCCCTCAACGGCGCCTTCCTTTCCCTGTTCGGCGCGGGCAGCCTGCACGCCTTGAGCCTGGCCGGCAGCATCCTGCTGATCGGCGCGCTGGTGGACCTGCCTTTCGGACTGTACGGGACTTTCGTGATCGAAGCCCGCTTCGGCTTCAACCGGGTCACGCCCAAGCTGTATGCCCTGGACCTCCTGCGTGAATCCCTCATCACGGCCCTGCTGGGCGCTCCCATCCTGATCGCGGCCACCTGGATGATGGATTCCCTTGGCGCATTCTGGTGGCTGTGGGCATGGGGGGCCTGGATGGCCTTCAATATTGTCCTGCTGGCGCTCTACCCCACCTTCATTGCGCCCCTGTTCAACCGTTTCACGCCGCTGCCCCAGGGAGACCTGAGAGACCGCGTGGAAGCCCTGCTGGCCCGTTGCGGATTCCGCTCCAGCGGGTTGTTCGTGATGGATGGCTCGCGGCGCTCAAGCCACGGCAACGCCTACTTCACCGGTTTTGGCCGCAGCAAGCGCGTGGTGTTTTTCGACACCCTGCTGGAACGCCTCAATCCGCCCGAAACCGAAGCCGTACTCGCCCATGAGCTGGGGCATTATCGGCGTCGCCACGTGGTGCAGCGCATCGGCGTGCTGTTTGTCCTGAGCCTGGTGTTCCTGGCCCTGCTGGGCTGGTTCAAGAACGCGCTCTGGTTCTATCAGGGCCTGGGACTTGACCTTTCGGCCCCGGATTCGGCCGTGGCGCTCATCCTGTTCATGCTGGTGGCTCCGGTGTTTGTGTTCCCGCTGCAGCCCGTGATGAGCCTGTATTCCCGCAAACATGAATTCGAGGCGGATGCCTATGCGGCCGCCCACGCACCGGCCCGTGATCTGGTGAATGCCCTGGTGAAGCTCTACCAGGACAATGCGTCCACCCTGACACCCGATCCCCTGCATTCTGCCGTCTACGACTCCCACCCCCCGGCGGCGATCCGCATCGCCCGCCTGGAATCCTTGCGAACCGCGTGAACGCGCTGCTGAACGGAACCGTCACAGCCTCCTTCGGACGTCATTACGAAGTGACGACTGTCCCCGGCGAACCGCCCGTGGACTGCGTGCGACGGGGAAAAAAACAGGATGTGGCGTGCGGCGACCAGGTGCAAATCCACTCCACCGGCAAAGGGCAAGGAGTCATCGAAACCGTGTCGGAACGGCGCACCCTGCTTTATCGCGCCGATGCCATCCGGCAAAAGCTGCTGGCTGCCAACGTGGACCAGGTGCTGGTGGTGGTGGCTCCGGAACCGGCCTTCAGCGAGGAACTGCTGACGCGCTGCCTGCTGGCTGCGGATGCCGCTGGCATTCCGGCCGCCATCGTGCTCAACAAATGGGATCTGGGCGCCCCGGCCGTTGCCGCGGCGGAGCAGCTCACCTATTACACGGACCTGGGCTATCCCCTGCTGCGACTCAGCGCACGCCAGGACCCTTCCCTGCTGCACCCCGTGCTGCAGGGGCATGTCAGCATCCTGGTGGGGCAATCCGGAATGGGGAAATCCACTCTCGTAAACGCACTGGTGCCCCACGCCCAGGCGCGCACGGGGGAAATCTCCCAGGCCCTCGGCACCGGCCGCCACACCACCACCGCCACCCGCTTCTACGCCCTGGATGCACGCAGCGCCCTCATCGATTCGCCCGGCCTGCAGGAGTTCGGCCTGGCTTATCTCAGCCCGGCAGCGATCGCGACCTATTTCAGGGAGTTTTCAGACCGGGTGGGACAGTGCCGCTTTTCCGACTGCCGCCATCTCCAGGAACCGGACTGCGCCCTGAAAAACTGGGTGGCCGGAAATCCGCAACGTGAACAGCGGCTGCGCTACCTCACCACGCTGCAGCAGGAAAACGAAAGGGCGCGGCGCCCCTAGCCACCCACGACCGCGGCAAGGGTCAGCAGCGCAATGACGATCAGCCACAGCACCAGCGTGCGCCAGATCATGCCTTCCGCGCTGCGCAGATGGTCGAGGTCGGGAAATTCGCCCACCCCCAGTTCCAGCCCGCCATACAGGCGCTGTGGAGAGGACGAGTCCCCCAGGCGAATGCCCAGGGCACCGGCCGCACTTGCAAGGACCAGGCGCATGCCGCTGCGGCTTCCTGCCGCCTGGGTGCGCCAGCAGAACAGCGAGTCTTCGAAATTGCCCACGATGGCAAAAGCGAATGCCGTCACCCGCAAGGGAATCCAGTCCAGCCAGAAGAACGCGCTCCGGGAAAAGCTGCCGAAATCCGTGCGGGTGTCGGAACCCCACAACTGGTTGAGCCTCATGGCCATCAGGTAGAGCAAGGCGCCGACGGGTCCCGGAAGCACGCAATACCAGAACAGGACAGCCAGCAGCCGCGTGTGGATATCCATGACGGCCAGTTCGATGGCACGCGCAACCATTTCGGGCTGGCCGACCGGACTGTCCGGGGAGAAGCCCAGGCGTTCCGCCACGCTCCCCTGCTCGGCATGCCGCAAGTCGCGCTGCAATGACGTCAGGCGCTTCAGCACCGGCCTGAAATCCAGCATCGCGGTCAGCACCAGCACGTCGAGCACCCAGCCCAGACCGGCGCCCACGTGCCCCGCCAGGAAATAAATGGCTCCGGCCGCAACCAGCAGCGGCACCACTGCCAGCACCCAGGCTGCAATGCCGTGGTGCCGTTCACCGGAATTGAGCAGGTCGTCGAGCGATCGCGCATAACGGTCGAAGGCTGCGAACACGCGTGCCTGCACGGATGCAGGTCGATAAGGCTCTAGCAGCAAGGCAATCAGTATGGAAAATATGTTCATGTGTACGCTTGGAAAAACAACAATCCCGAGGTTAACACACATCGGAAAAAAAACGGGGGCACGCCCCCGTTGGTTGATTCAAGACGGCAATTTCCGGGCACTCCATATCTTCTTTTTGTACTTTCCCGATCCCACGGGAACCAGTCCGATATTGAACACTTCCACCCGGTCGCCGATGTCGACCTGTTCGTGCAGCAAAGCCCGTTGCAAGTCGACGCCGATGTGCCGCACCGTTTTTTCCCCGTCATCCACTTCGGCGAAGAATGTCCGGTATTTGCGGCCTGACGGATCAGTCCGCTCCACATAGCCGGTGTTGCGTAGCACGCCGCTATGGGAACGCACCACGGGAGGCGGCACCATGTTGGGGTACACTTTCTCCCGGCTGGCCAGGGGAATTTTCCTGGCCGCGTCTTCCGCCCGTATTTCCGCCATGGACAGCTCGACGGTTTTACGGCGCTTTTGCAGGTCCGTCAGTTCATGTTCCGGTGCCGGGCAGGGAGGCAGCAAACGCCAGGGTCTTTTGTTGAGCAGATTTTCCGGAATTTCCGCTTCGATGAGCGCCCCGGCATCTTCCAGCGTTTTTTCCATCAGGCGGATCGCCCGAAGATCCTGGAGCGATTCGAATTCCAGGTACTCGTCAGGCAAGGCAATGCGCCCCCAGGCGCGCGACCGTCCGTCCGCGTGATGCGGCACGACACGGACACGCACTGAAGGCTCTCCGGCACGGGTGCGCAAACGCCGGACCACATAGGCTCCATGCAGACGTTGGAGCTTTTTGTAGTCCAGCCAGACCACCCGCGTGACCCAGGCATGGCGCCGATAAAAATGGCACACCACGCTGAAGCCTTCTCCATACCGGATGAGGGCCTGCCCGCCGAGAAACTCGGCGTCAGGGACGGGAACCACATGCCCTGGCTCGGCAGGCACCGGTTCCGTCGTCACCGTTTCGGCCTCCCCCCGCACAGCCCACGGAAGCGGCTGTGCGACGGCCTCTGCCATGACCGGCGCCGGCAGGGTTTCCCCTTTCCGCGACCGGCCCCACCGATGTTTGAACACACTCCCCACATACAGCACGCTTCGAAACATCCACTGAATCAAGTCAAATGCGATCATGGCGCGTCTCCAATGAAAAACCGGAGGCACGCAATGACCCGCCGACGGCGAGTGACATGCCGTCCGGCGAATGGGTACTGCTCTGTTTCATGACGTTTCTGCGTAACAGTCCGGCCATGGCACCCCGAAAGGGTTCAAGGACGAAATCCTTTGGTGCGGAACCACTGTAACGCCCCAACTCCCTCGCCGCGCCCGGAACAGGCGCATACCGCATTCCTTGTCGGCCGGTACAATTGCGGCATGACCCCCATCACTCCGGCAAAAATCCGATTCGACGGCAGCACACCCGTCGCTCCCGATTTCGACGACGTCTATCATTCGGTGGACGGGGGCCCGCAACAGAGCGTCCGGGTTTTTCTGGAAGGCAATGGCCTGCCGGAACGCTGGCGCGATCGGCGGGCTTTCCAGATCCTGGAGCTGGGCTTCGGACTGGGCCTCAATTTCCTGGTGTGCTGGGACGCCTGGCGTCGCAGCGAGCATCCCCGCGACGCCCGCCTGCATTTCGTGTCCGTGGAGCAGTTTCCCCTGACCCGGGAAGATCTCCGTCATGCCTGGCAATCCCACGCGACGCTGGCCCCGCTGGCGCAGCAGCTGATGGAAGCCTGGCCGCCGCTGCTGCCGGGGTTTCACACACTGGAATTCGACGGGGGCCGCGTTTGCCTTACGCTCATGCTGGGCGACGCGCAGGAACTGCTGCCGGAACTTTCCATGGCAGCTGACGCCGTGTTCCTGGACGGGTTTTCCCCCGCGCGCAATCCACGTCTGTGGGACGAGGCCATCCTGGGCCAGGTGGCGCGCCAGTGCACCTGGCAGGCCACGCTGGCCACCTGGTGCGTCGCGGGCTCCGTCCGGCGCACCCTGGAAAACCAGGGATTCACGGTACGCCGTCGCCCCGGCTTCGGACGCAAGCGCGAACGCCTGGAGGCCTGCTTCGATCGCATTCCCGAAGCGAATTTCCGGCGCATGGTCACGCCGCGGCGCAACGCGGCGCTGGCCGCCGCGCTCTCCCCTCCTGCCCAACGCCACGCGCTGGTTGTAGGGGCCGGCCTGGGCGGATGCCTGGTGACGGAGCGCCTGGCCGGACTGGGCTGGCACGTGACGTTGCTCGACCGCCAGGGCATTCCCGCTGCCGAAGCATCCGGCAACCCGGCAGGCATCCTGAGGCCCGTGCTGTCGCGCGACGACAATATCGCTTCGCGCCTGGGCCGGGCCGGGTTCCTGCACACCCTGGACACGCTCGCCCGCCTACAGGACAAAACGGCCGCCATCCGCTTCCAGTTGCGCGGCGTGCTGCACCTGGCCGCCGATGAAACGCAGGCGGCAAACCAGCGACGGACCATGGCCGAACGTCTGCTGCCGCCGGAATTCGCCCATTTCCTGGAGCGGGAAGAGGCCTCACGGCTGGCCGGCCTGCCGCTGCCCCAGGGTGGCTGGCATTTCCCCGGAGGCGGATGGATCGATCCGGCCAGCTACTGTCGTGCGGCTCTCCTGTCCGCCGGTGACGCCGTGCAGACACGCTGGCACTCCGAGGTGGCGGGCCTGCGCCGGACCAGCGACGGCTGGGAAGCGCACGATGCGCAAGGCACTGTGCTGGCGCAGGCCCCTGTGGCCATTCTTGCCCCGGGAGACGGCGCTGCTGCATTTTCCCAGGCGGCCGGGCTACCCCTCACCCTTTTCCGCGGGCAGATCACCCAGATTGGACAGGATCCCCTGCCGGCTCAGGCCCCGGTCCTATGCCAGGACGGATACCTGATTCCCGGACTCGATTCGGGTTTGTGCATCGGCGCCACTTATGATGAAGAAGCGGATTTGCGCCCACGCGAATCCGACAGCCGCAAAAACCTGGAACGCCTGGGCCGTCTGTTGCCTGGCTTTGCACTCCCTGAAAAAACCCGCCTGGAACGCGTGGGGTTGCGCTGCGTGGCACGGGATCGCCTGCCGCTGATCGGAAACCTTGCCGACGAGCCGGGGCTGTACGCAGTCATGGGGCTGGCCTCGCGGGGCCTGGTGTGGAGCAGCCTTGCGGCTGCCGTGATCGCAGCCCTGCTGGAAGGAACGCCGCTGCCGCTGGAACGGCCGCTGTTGCGGGCCGTATCGCCGACGCGTTTTCAGTGACTGAGCATTTCCGCCGCGTGACGGCGGGTGGTGGGAGTGATCGTCACGCCGCCCAGCATGCGGGCCAGTTCTTCGATCCGCGCTTCGCGTGACAACACCTGGATGGTGCTGTTGACGCCACCCTCCTGCTCCGTTTTGGTCACGCTCAGGTGATGGTGCCCACGCGCCGCCACCTGGGGCAGGTGCGTGACGCAAATGACCTGGTGGCGAGCGCCCAGTCCTTCCAGCAAGCGCCCCACGATTTCTGCCACGCGCCCGCCGATGCCCGTGTCCACTTCGTCGAAAATCAGCGTCGGCACCGAAGTCACTGCCATCAAGGCCGCCTGGATGGCCAGGCTGATGCGCGAAAGCTCTCCACCCGATGCCACCCGGGCCAGCGGCTCAGGTGCGCGGGATGCATGCGCCGACACCCGGAACTCCACCTCGTCGAGCCCCGCGGCGGTAGCGCGTTCCAGGGGCGCGAGGACGATTTCGAATACCCCGTTGCCCATGGCGAGCTGACCCATGGTGTCCGTGATGGTTTGGCCCAGCACCGCAGCGGCCGCGGTGCGGCGCTCCGACAGTGTCTCCGCCTGATGCCGGAAATCCGTCTCTGCCGCATCGGCTGCCGTCTTCAGGGCCGTTCCCGAACCAGTGGCCTCCAGTGTTTCCAGGCGTGCGGCCAGGGCTTCCAGGTGGGTGTGCAGCGCTTCCGGCCGTACCCGGTGGCGGCGCGCCGCGGCCAGGACCGCCTGCATGCGGGACTCGACCCGGCCCAAGCCTTCCTCGTCGGTTTCCATGCCCATGGCATAACGGCGCAAGGCATGAACTGCTTCGTCCAGCTGGATTTTTGCGGACTCGATGAGGTCGGTGCCCGGCTGCAGGGAGGAATCGAATTCGGTGAGACTGCCCAGGCGGTCCGCCACGGCCTGCAACCGGGCTTGCACGGCATCGTCCGCCTCGGCCAGGGTATCGAGGGCAAACTGGGCCCCTTCCTGCAGGCTGGCCGCATGGGCCAGTCGCGCCTGTTCCGCCTGCAAGGCCTCCCAGCTGCCGGGACCCAGGTCCAGGGTTTCAAGCTCGCGCACGTCATCTCGCAGCCGGGCCTTTTCTTCCAGCAGGGCTTCCGACCGGGTCTGCCATTCTTCCCAGGTTTGCCGCGCCTGCTGCCAGCGGTTGAAGGCGGTGCGCACGGTCTGGGCCAGATCGGCCGTGCCGGCGAACGCGTCGAGCAGCGCACGCTGGGTGACGGATTTTTGCAGGGACTGGTGGGCATGTTGCCCGTGAATGTCGAGCAGCCATTCCGACAACGTCTTGAGTTGCTGGACCGGCACGCTGGAGCCGTTGATGAAGGCGCGTGACTTGCCGGACAGGTCCACCACCCGGCGCAGCACGCAAGCGGCGTCGTCCGACTGCAGATCGTTGTCCTGCAGCCACTGCAGGGCGGGGTTGCCGTCAGGAATCTGGAATTCCGCCACCACTTCGGCGCGCTGTGCTCCGGCCCGCACGCTCCCGGATTCCGCCCGGGCACCGAGGGCGAGCGACAGGGCTTCGATCAGGATCGACTTGCCTGCCCCCGTTTCGCCGGTCAGCACGGTGAAACCCGGTTCGAATTCGAGGTCGAGCGCTTCGACGATGACGAAATTGCGGATGCTGAGGGCGCGCAGCATGGGAAGGCCTAGAGCTTGGCTCCCCAGCGAAGTTTTTCCCGCAACATCGCAAAATAGCTGTGTTCCAGGGGATGCAGCAGACGAATGCCTTTCTCGGCCGGGGTGATCACCAGCCGGTCGTCCGCCTCCAGTTGGCAGTGATCCTGCACGTCGAAATTGGCCACGGCACCCACCCCCTTCTGGAGGATCACTTCCACCGTGCAGCGGTCGCTGAGCGCAATCGGCCGGTTGCTGAGGGTGTGGGGGCAGATGGGCACCAGCACGATGGCACCCAGGTCGGGATGCAGGATCGGGCCGCCGCTGGACAGGGCGTAGGCCGTGGAGCCGGTGGGGGTGGCCACGATCAGGCCGTCGGCGCGCAGGCTGTAAACGAACCGCCCGTCCACGTAAACTTCCAGGTCGATCATGCTGCCGTGCACGCCCTTGGTCAGCACCACGTCGTTGAGCGCCACCGAACGGTTGAGGATGGCGCCGTCGCGAACAATCTTGGTCTTGAGCAGGGTTCGGGTTTCTTGCTGGTAATGTCCGTCCAGCACCTGCCCCAGCATTTTTTCCATGGCATGGGCCGGGATGTCGGTGAGAAAGCCCAACTGGCCCAGGTTGATGCCGATGATGGGCACGTTCTGACAGGCCAGGGCCCGGGCCGCATGCAGCATCGTGCCATCGCCGCCCAGCACCACCACCAGGTCGGCATGGGACCCGATGCTTTCGAGCGTTACTGCCAGTTCGGGGGCGGCCCCCACCGCAGCTGCCGAACGCTGGTCCAGGACCACTTCGGCGCCGCGCTCGGCCAAAAAGCCCAGCAGTTTGCGCAAGGGTTCGGCGAGATTGCGGCTGTCGTACTTGCCGACGATGCCGATACGTTGAAAGGTGGAATTCATGCCGGGAATTAAACCACATTTCAGGTAAAATGAAGCGCATGTTAAACGACCGAGCCCGTGCCCTTCTCAAAGCGCTGGTGGAGCGCTACATCGAAGACGGACAACCCGTCGGTTCGCGCGCCCTGTCCAAGCTGTCCGGCCTTGAACTGTCGGCAGCCACGGTACGCAACGTCATGGCGGACCTGGAGGAAATGGGTTTCATCGCCAGCCCCCACACTTCGGCCGGGCGCGTGCCAACACCCCGCGGGTACCGTTTTTTCGTGGACAGCCTGCTCACCATCAAGCCTTTGGGCGCCGACACGATCAACCAGCTGGAGCACCAGCTCCACCCGGCAGAAACGCCGCGCCTGGTCTCGGCCGCCTCGCAGCTCCTGTCCGAACTGACCGCTTGCGCCGGCATCGTGCGCACCCCCAAGCGCCGTTCGGCCGGCTTCCGTCACGTGGAATTCCTGCGCCTGTCCGAAAAGCGCATCCTGCTGATCCTGGTGAGCCTCGAAGGCGATGTGCAAAACCGGGTCATTTTCACGGACCAGCCTTATACTGCGGCCCATCTATCCCAGGCCGCGCTGTATCTCAACGAACATTTCGCCGGCCACAATTTCGACGGCGTGCGCGACACCCTCGCGCGCGAGCTGCAAAACCTGAGCCAGGACATTCAAGCCCTCATGAAAACCGCCCTGGAAGTGGGCAGCGCCGCGTTCAAGCAGGGCCAGGACGATTATGTCCTCTATGGCGAAAGCCGGCTGATCGCGCACCAGGACGTTTCCGGCAACATCGCCCAGCTGCGCAAGCTGTTTGATGTTTTCGAACAAAAAACCGGCCTGCTGCAACTGCTCGACATGAGCGAGCGGGCGGATGGCGTGCAAATTTTCATCGGCGGCGAATCCGGCCTGGTCCCCCTCGACGAATTCAGCGTGGTCACCGCCCCTTACGAGGTGGATGGACAGGTGGTGGGCACCCTGGGCGTGGTGGGGCCGACCCGCATGGCCTACGAACGGGTCATCCCGATCGTGGACATCACGGCCAAACTGCTTTCGAGCGCCCTCTCCCAACAGTGACATGACCCATTACCTGAACGAACCCGAATACCCCCACGGCACCGTCCTCAAAACCGGCGTGCTGGTGGTCAACCTGGGGACCCCCGATGCTCCGGAAAAAGGCGCGCTGCGCCGCTACCTGGCCCAATTCCTGAGCGACCCGCGGGTGGTGGAGATCCCGCGACTGTTCTGGTGGCCCCTCCTGCACGGCATCATCCTCAACACGCGGCCGGCCCGTTCGGCCAAAAAATACGCATCCATCTGGACTCCCGAAGGGTCTCCCCTGCGGGTGCACACGGAACGGCAGGCTTCCGGCCTGGCCCAGCGCCTGGCTGCGCGCGTGCCCTCGCCCACTGCCGTGACTTACGCCATGCGCTACGGCCAGCCTTCCATCGCGGCCGGCATTGCCGAACTGAAGGCGCGCCATTGCGACCGCATCCTGCTGCTGCCGCTGTACCCCCAATATGCCGCGAGCACCACGGCATCCAGCATGGACGCCCTGTTCGATGCCCTCAGTTCCTACCGGAACGTTCCGGGGGTACGCGTGGTGCGGCATTACCATGACCATCCCGCCTACATCGAAGCCCTGCGCCAGCGGGTCGACAGCTACTGGGCCCTCCACGGCCGCCCGGACAAACTGGTCATGAGTTTTCACGGCGTGCCCCGCTACACCCTCGACCGCGGCGACCCCTACCACTGTGAATGCCTCAAGACCGGCCGCCTCCTGGGCGAAGCCCTGGGGCTGCAGCCGGAGCAGTATGCGGTGTCGTTCCAGTCCCTGTTCGGACGGGCGGAATGGATCAAGCCGTACACGGAACCGCTGGTGCGGCAGCTCGCGCGCGAAGGCGTGGGCAACGTGCACGTGGTCTGTCCCGGCTTTCCCGCCGATTGCCTGGAAACCCTCGAGGAGATCGGCATGGAAGTGAAAACCGCCTTCCTCACCGAGGGGGGCCGCGAATACCATTACATCCCCGCGCTCAACGAAGAACCGGCCTGGCTCGATGCCCTGGCCGACATCGCCCTGGAACACCTGGGCGGCTGGGTGTCCTCCCATTGGTCGGAACAGGCGGCCCGCTCGGAAGGCGACCTCACCCTGAAACGTGCCCTTGCCGCAGGAGCAACCCGCTAGTTTTTCCCGTTTTTCCCGGACCCGCTTTTTTATTTTTCAGCCGCCCTTGAAATCCCGGTTTTATGCCCCATCTTGTCCGTGCATTCCCTGAGGAGAACACGATGCAAGACTCAAGCAACGAAGCGCCCGCCACAGGCCAGTCCGAACTCGAAGCCGCGGCCCTTGAAGCGGCGTCGGCCATTCCGGAAATGAGCCTGGAGCAGGCCCTCGCAGCGCTCAACCAGGCCGAAGCCGGTTTGCGCGAAAAAGAAGAAGCCTGGCTGCGCGCCAGGGCGGACACCGAAAATGTGCGCAAGCGCGCCGCCGCTGATCTGGCCCAGGCCCGCAAATTCGCGCTGGAATCCTTTGCCTCCGAATTGCTGTCCGTGATGGACAGTCTCGATGCCGCCCTTCAGGTGAAGGAAGCGTCCCTGGAAAGCTACCGCAGTGGCGTGGAACTGACCGCCCGCCAGCTGGCCACGGTTTTCGAAAAATTCAATATCACGGAAATCAACCCCGCCCGTGAAAAATTCGACCCCAACCGCCACCAGGCCATCGCGTCCCTGGAAAGCGCCGAAGTACCAGCCAATATGGTGCTGAACGTCATGCAGAAAGGCTTTGCCTTGCACGAACGCGTGCTGCGGCCCGCCCTGGTGACGGTTTCCAAAGGAAAAACGACACCGACCCCTTGAATATTCAGGGTAAAGCCCGATCTATAAGCCATCCAATCCATTATTCAGAGGCAAAACAACATGGGAAAAATCATTGGTATCGACCTGGGGACCACCAACTCTTGCGTGGCGGTCATGGAAAGCGGCAAACCCAAGGTCATTGAAAACGCGGAAGGGGCACGCACCACACCCTCCATCGTCGCCTACATGGAAGACGGCGAGGTCCTGGTCGGCGCCCCGGCAAAACGCCAGGCCATCACCAATCCCAAAAACACCCTGTTCGCGGTCAAGCGCCTGATCGGCCGCAAATTCCAGGAAGAGATGGTGCAGAAGGACATCAACATGGTGCCCTACAGCATCGTCAAGGCCAACAACGGCGATGCCTGGGTGGAAGTGCGCGGCAAGAAAATGGCGCCGCCCGAAATTTCGGCCGCCGTGCTGCAGAAAATGAAAAAGACGGCCGAAGACTATCTGGGCGAAGAAGTGACGGAAGCCGTCATCACGGTGCCGGCCTACTTCAACGACAGCCAGCGCCAGGCCACCAAGGACGCAGGCCGCATCGCCGGCCTCGAAGTCAAGCGCATCATCAACGAACCCACAGCGGCAGCCCTGGCCTTTGGCCTGGACAAGAAGGAAGGCGACCGCAAGATTGCCGTCTATGACCTGGGCGGCGGCACGTTCGACATTTCCATCATCGAAATCGCGGAAATCGACGGCGAACACCAGTTTGAAGTGCTGTCCACCAACGGCGACACCTTCCTGGGCGGCGAAGACTTCGACTTGCGCGTCATCGAGTTTCTGGCCGACGAATTCAAGCGCGAAAACGGCATCGACCTGCGCAAGGACGTACTGGCCCTGCAACGCCTGAAAGAAGCGGCAGAAAAAGCCAAGATCGAGCTGTCTTCGTCCCAGCAGACCGAAGTCAACCTGCCCTACATCACGGCAGACGCCACCGGCCCGAAACACCTGGTGGTCAAGATCACCCGCGCCAAGCTGGAAAGCCTGGTGGAAGACCTGATCGCACGCACCATCAAGCCTTGCGAAATCGCCATCAAGGACGCGGGCGTCAAGATCGGCGACATCGCCGACGTGATCCTGGTGGGCGGTCAGTCCCGCATGCCCAAAGTGCAGGAACGCGTGAAGGAATTCTTCGGGCGCGAACCGCGCAAGGACGTGAATCCGGATGAAGCGGTGGCCATCGGCGCCGGCATCCAGGGCGGCGTGCTGCAGGGTGAAGTGAAGGACGTTCTGTTGCTGGACGTGACCCCCCTGTCCCTCGGCATCGAAACCCTGGGCAGCGTGATGACGCGCCTGATCCATAAGAACACCACGATCCCGACCAAGGCATCCCAGGTGTTTTCCACGGCCGACGACAACCAGTCCGCCGTCACCATCCACGTGCTGCAAGGCGAACGTGAAATGGCCGCCGGCAACAAGAGCCTGGGCCAGTTCAATCTGACGGACATTCCCCCGGCGCCGCGCGGCATGCCGCAAATCGAAGTCACCTTCGACATCGACGCCAACGGCATTCTGCACGTGAGCGCCAAGGACAAGGCCACCGGCAAGGAAAACAAGATCACCATCAAGGCCAACTCGGGGCTGTCCGAAGATGAAATCCAGCGCATGGTGAAGGATGCCGAGGAACATGCCGAAGAGGACAAGAAGAACCTCGAGGCGGTCAACGCCAAGAATACGCTGGAAGCCCTCGTGCACAATGTGACCAAGTCCCTCAAGGAGCATGGCGACAAGCTTGCCGAGGATGAAAAAGGCAAGATCGAAGCCGCCCTCAAGGACGCGGAAGAAGCCCTTAAATCGGGTGACGTTTCGGTCATGACGGCCAAAACCGAAGCCCTGTCTGAAGCCAGCCACAAGCTCGCTGAAAAGATGTACAGCAGCGGCCAGGAAGGCGGCGCCCAGGCGGGTCAGGCTGGCGCTTCAGCAGCGGGAGGCGCTTCCAAGGACGAAAACGTGGTAGATGCCGAGTTCGAGGAAATCAAGGACAAACACCAGAAATAAGCGCCCATAATGAGCAAACGCGACTACTACGAAGTCCTGGGCGTCAATCGGGATGCTTCCGAAGAGGAAATCAAGAAGGCTTACCGCAAGCTGGCCATGAAGTACCATCCGGACCGCAATCCGGATAACGCCAAGGCGGAAGGACAATTCAAGGAGGCCAAGGAGGCCTACGAGATCCTGTCCGATTCCGACAAGCGGGCTGCTTACGACCGCTACGGCCATGCAGGAGTCGACCCGAACCAGGCCGGCCCCGGCGGCCCGGGTTTTGGCGGCATGGGTGGCGGCTTCGCGGATGCCTTCGGAGATATTTTCGGCGACCTGTTCGGTGCTGGTGGACGGGGACGGCAAGGCGGCGTCTACCGCGGAGCCGATTTGCGCTACAACCTGGAAATCAGCCTGGAGGAAGCGGCCCGCGGCACCGAAACGCAGATCCGCATCCCCACCATGGAAACGTGCGACACCTGCAAAGGCAGCGGCGCGCGTCCGGGGTCAAGTCCGACCACCTGCGGCACCTGCGGCGGGCAAGGCCAGGTGCGCATGCAGCAGGGTTTCTTCTCGATCCAGCAAACCTGCCCGGCCTGTCACGGGAGCGGCAAGACCATCGCCCATCCCTGCCCTGAATGCAACGGCGCCGGACGCACCAAGCGTTACAAGACCCTGGCCGTAAAAATTCCCGCAGGCATCGACCAGGGCGATCGCGTACGTCTTTCCGGTGAAGGGGAACATGGCGTTGCGGGCGGCCCGCCGGGAGACCTGTACGTGGTGGTCCAGATCCGCCCCCATCCCATGTTTGAACGGGACGGGGCCGATCTCCATTGCGAAATGCCGATCAGTTTCGGGGTGGCGGCACTGGGTGGCGAAATCGAGATTCCCACCCTCGAGGGCCATGCCAAGCTGAAAATCCCCGTCGAAACCCAGACCGGCCAGGCTTTCCGCCTGCGCGGAAAAGGCATCAAGGCCTTGCGGGGCAGCGGTTACGGCGACCTGATCTGCCACGTGACGGTGGAAACTCCGGTCAAGCTGACGGAGGCCCAGAAGGAATTGCTGCGCCAGCTGGACGCCAGCACGCAAGGCAATCCTACCCACAGTCCGCGTGCCAAAACCTTCATGGACAAGGTTCGGGACTTTTTCAATCCCGCCTGAAAACGGTCAGGCCCTGCGCCAGGACGTTCCCTGGGGGCCATCCTCCAGGAGGACGCCCTGGCTCAGGAGCAGATCGCGGATCCGGTCCGATTCGGCAAAGTTCTTTGCCCGCCGCGCTTCCGTCCGTTGTGCGATGAGCGCTTCGATGCGGGCAGCTTCGGCGTCCTGGTTCTCGGCCGTGGCACGCCCCGCCCCTTCCCTCATCCAGCGCTCCGGATCCTGTCCCAGCAAGCCCAACGTCTGTCCCAGACGGAACAGCTGTGTGGCCGCGGCATCGCTGCCGCTGCGGTTGGTTTCCCGTGCCAGGCCAAACAGTACGGCCACTGCCTCGGACGTGTTGAAATCGTCATCCATGGCTTCCTTGAACTGACGGGCCGCCGGCTCGTTCCAGTCGATCGGGCCAGACTCCAGACGGCGCCCGCGCAAGGCGGTGTAGAGGGTATTGAGGGCCTGGCGCGCATCTTCGAGATGGGCGTCGGTGTAATTGAGGGGGCTGCGATAATGGCCACGCAGCAGGAAAAAACGCACCACTTCGGCGTCAAACACCTGGAGCACGTCGGCAATGGTAAAAAAGTTGCCCAGGGACTTGGACATCTTTTCATCATTGACGCGCAAAAACCCGTTGTGCATCCACACGTTCACGAAAGCGTGTCCGTGAGCGCCTTCGCTTTGGGCGATTTCGTTTTCATGGTGAGGGAACTGGAGATCGTGCCCTCCCCCGTGGATGTCGAAATGTTCGCCGAGGAAATGTTCGCTCATGGCGGAACATTCGATGTGCCACCCCGGCCGGCCGTCTCCCCAAGGGGAAGGCCATGAGGGTTCCCCCGGCTTGGCTGCCTTCCACAGCACAAAATCGAGCGGATCATGCTTGTGGGAGTCCACCGCGATCCGTTCGCCGGCGCGCAGGTCCTCCAGGGACTTGCCGGACAGCTTGCCGTAGCCCGGAAAATCCCGGACCGAATAATAGACATCGCCGTTGTCGCCCGCATAGGCAAGCCCTTTGGACACCAGGGTGCCGATGAGGGCGATCATGCCGGCAATGTGTTCCGTGGCACGCGGTTCGAAGGTGGGTGGCAGCACGTTGAGCTGCTGCAGGTCCTGATGCATGGCGGCAATCATGCGACCGGTCAGTGACTGGATGGTTTCACCGTTTTTAGCAGCACGTTCGATGATTTTATCGTCAATATCGGTGATATTGCGCACATAAGTCACGTCGTAGCCGGACACCAGCAACCACCGGTACACCAGGTCGAAATTGACCAGCATGCGCGCATGCCCCAGATGGCAGCGGTCATAAACGGTCATGCCGCACACGTACATGCGAACCTTGCCGGGTTCGATGGACTGGAAAGGGGCAACGGTACGGGTCAGGGTATTGAACAGTCTGAGCATGATCGCAGGCGCCATGCTGGAAGATGACGCAGTTTATTGATATAATTAAAAATTCTGCCAATTTGGCAAACAGCCAGTATAACACGATATGACCGAGCGCTTCGGGCTGCAACGCATGGTGCTGGGCGGACTTGCCCTGGGAATGTGCGCCTGGGCAGCCGCAGCCGACCCTGCCCCGGCTTTGCCTGCCACCCCATCCCTTCCGGCCACGCAGGAAGGCACCGCGCCCGCGCCGTTGCCGGAAAAGCCGGTTCCTACACCCCGGGACATCCAGCAACTGGTCAGCGCCGGCAAGCTGGAGGAGGCGCTGACCGCCCTCAACCATTACCTGGAAGTCAATTCCCAGGACGGTTCCATGCAGTTTCTCAAGGCCCAGCTCCTGACCCGCACGGGCAAAACCGACGACGCCATCGCCACGCTGGAAAACCTGACCGAACGCTTTCCCGAAATGGTGGCTCCCTACAACAATCTGGCGGTGCTCTACGCCAGCCAGAACCGCCTGGACGATGCCCGCAAGATTCTGGAAATGGCGGTGGCCGTGCAACCCAACTACCCCACCGCCTATGAAAACCTGGCCGACGTGTACCTGGCTCTGGCCCGCCGGGCCTACGCCCGCGCCCTCACGCTCGACCCCAACAGCAAAACCCTCAAGGCCAAGGCCGCAAAATTCAATTGAAATGGAGACATCATGGTTCGTCTGAAAACCAATTTTGGCGATATCGTTCTGGAGCTGGATGCCGAACGCGCCCCCAAAACCGTGGCCAACTTCCTCGACTACGTGTCGCAAGGCTTTTATGACAACACGGTGTTCCACCGCGTCATCGATGGCTTCATGATCCAGGGTGGAGGCTTTGAACCCGGCATGCACCAGAAAGCCACCAATGCCCCCATCGAAAACGAGGCCGGCAACGGCCTCTCCAATGACCGCTACACTGTCGCCATGGCCCGCACGTCCGATCCCCATTCCGCCACGGCCCAGTTCTTTATCAACGTCAAGGACAATGCCTTCCTGAATTTCCGCAGCGCGACGCGCGACGGCTACGGTTACTGCGTATTCGGCAAAGTGGTGGAAGGGCAGGATGTGGTGGACCGGATCAAGGGCGTGAACACCGGATCGCGCATGGGGCACGGCGATGTGCCGCTGGAAGACGTGGTCATTCTGAGCGCCCACGCCGACTGAGCCTCCGTGCCGCATACGCTTTTCATTTCCGACCTGCACCTGTCCGAAGACACGCCGCTTATCCGCAAGCGTTTCCTGGACTTCCTCGCAGGCCCGGCACGCGAAGCGGAAGCACTGTACATCCTGGGCGACCTGTTTGAAACCTGGGTGGGGGATGATGACATCCCCACCCCCTTCAACCGGAAAATCGTGGATGCCTTGCGCGACCTGTCCGATGCCGGCACGGCGCTGTTCCTGATGCACGGCAACCGCGATTTCCTGCTTGGCCAGGATTTCGCGCAAGCCTGCGGTGCCACGCTCCTGCCCGATCCGACGGAAGTGACGCTATACGGCTCACGCACCCTGCTAAGCCACGGCGACCAGCTGTGCACGGACGATGTGGAGTACCAGGCCTATCGCAAGCAGGTCCGCAGTGCGGCCTGGCAACGCAAGGTCCTGGCTCTGCCGCTCGCCACGCGCCACCAGATGGCCCGGGACGCCACGGCCATGAGCGACCAGGCCAAGCAGACCAAGACCATGGAAATCATGGATGTTTCCCCCCAGGCCGTCACGGATTTGCTGCGCAAAAGCGGCTACCCGCGCCTGATTCACGGCCATACGCACCGGCCGGCCCGTCATGTGTACCGGCTGGAAGACCATGCCTGTGAACGCTGGGTGCTGCCTGACTGGACCGCCACACGTGGCGGCTACCTGATGTGCGACAGCGAAGGCTGCCGGGCCGTACCGCTTTAGCCCAGCCCGCGCGAAAGATCAGCCTGCAAATCCTTCAGCGATTCGAGCCCCACCGAAAGGCGAATCATGCCGGGCCCGATGCCGGCCGCCTGACGCGCTTCCTCGGAGATGCGGCCATGGGTGGTGGTGGCTGGGTGGGTGATGGTGCTTTTGGTGTCCCCCAGATTACCGGTGATGGACACCAGGCGGGTGGAATCGATGACGTGCCAGGCTTTGGCCTGTCCGCCATGCACATTGAACGTGACAATGGCCCCGCCGCGCGACTGCTGCCGGCGCGCCAGTTCGTACTGCGGATGGGAAGGCAGGCCGGGATAATAAACCCGTTCCACCGCCGGATGGCGTTCCAGCCATTGCGCCAGCGTCTGGGCATTGCGTGACTGGGCTTCCATGCGCAGGTTCAGGGTCTCCAGACCTTTCAGGCAGACCCAGGCATTGAAAGGACTCATGCTGGGGCCTGCCGTGCGCAGGAACTGGTAGATGCCGCCGTCCATCACCAGCGCTTTCGAACCCACCACAGCACCGCCCAGCACCCGGCCTTGCCCGTCGAGGTACTTGGTGGCGGAATGGACCACCAGGTCGGCGCCCAGCAACAGCGGCCGTTGCAACGCCGGCGTACAGAAGCAGTTGTCCACCACGAGCAGCGCGGAAGCCGCATGGGCCACTGCTGACAACGCGGCGATATCCACCAGTTCCATGGTGGGATTGGAGGGCGTTTCCACAAAGAACATCCGGGTCGTGGGCCGCGCAGCCGCTTTCCAGGCGGCCAGGTCGGACAACGGTACGAACGTGGTGCCGATCCCGAAGCGCCCCATGACGTTGGTGAGCAACTGGACCGTGGAACCGAAAATGCTCTGGGAGGCGACCACATGGTCTCCGGCTTTCAGCACTCCCATCAGCACGCTCAGGATGGCTGCCATGCCGCTTGCCGTGGCAACACAGGCTTCTCCGCCTTCCAGTGCGGCAAGCCGTTCCTGGAACGATGTCACCGTGGGGTTGGTGAAGCGGGAATAGATGTTGCCGGGTTCGCGGTTGCAAAAGCGGTCGGCCGCCTGCTGCGCGCTCTCGAAAACGTAGCTCGACGTCAGGTACAGCGCTTCGGAATGTTCGTTGAACGCGCTGCGGTGAATGCCCGCGCGAACTGCGAGGGTGTCGAGATCCAGTTCGTCACTCACGCCTGCGCCGCCGTGCTGAGATTGAGGTCAAGCTGCTGGGTCGAGTCATGGTCCGTGCGGGTTTCGCCATCGCAGCGGTTGGCTTCGATTTCCGCCAGGTATTCTGCCGTCACGTCCCCGGTGATATAGCAACCATCGAAACAGGAGGTGTCAAAACGGGCCACGCCGGACCCTTCTCCGCCCACATCGCGCACGAGGTCTTCAAGGTCCTGGTAGAACACGGCGTCGGCACCGATTTCCAGGGCAATCTCCGCATCGGTGCGGCCCGTGGCCAGCAGCTCGCGACGCGTCGGCATGTCGATGCCATAGACGTTCGGAAAACGCACCGGCGGCGCAGCGGAGGCGAAATACACCCGGCTCGCCCCGCAATCGCGCGCCATTTGCACGATTTCGCGACTGGTCGTGCCACGCACGATGGAATCGTCCACCAGCA
>JAGWTQ010000012.1 GCA_028868905.1 Betaproteobacteria bacterium | reverse complement strand
GGTCAGGCCGCTGATGGAGCGCCCGACGGCCTTGAGCTGCGGCTGCCATTCCAGCAGCATCAACCGCATCAAGCCGCGACGTGAGCTATGAAGCGCTTCCTCGGCACTGGTCATGAGGCGTATCGACACTTCCGTTCCTTCGTCCACCAGGGCCGGAAAGCCGGGCACGGCCACCCCTCGGCTGTGCACCTGCACCGAGTTTGGCAAATCCCCGAAATCCCAGCGCGTGATGCCGTTGCGCTCGATGCCGCTGGCCTGGGGCGCACGCAGGGCCTGGCGCGCTTCCTGGCCCCAGGTCGTGCGCAGGGTCTCCAGGTCGCGCCCGCTCGTCACTTCTTCGCCCTGGTCATTGAGCAGGCGCAGGTTCATGAGCAGGTGTTCGGGCGCTGCGGTCCAGTCCGAAGCCTGCAGCTCGGTGCCGGTGCGCCGGCGGATGAAGTCGGACAGGCTGGACGTCAGGCTGCCTGACTGCGGGCCATAGCGTTCCAGAAAAGCGGTGATGAACGTGGGCAGCGGCACCAGTTCGCGCCGTACGCGCTGCGGCAGTTTTTTGAGGAGTGCCGCGATTTTTTCCCGGATCAGGCCGGGCACCAGCCATTCCAGACGGTGCGCATCGAGTTGCGGCAGCAGCACCAGGGGCACGGTGAGCGTCACGCCGTCCAGTGGATGGCCCGGCTCGAAGCGATAGGTGAGGGGATGGCTTGCATCACCCAGCTCCAGCCTGTCGGGAAAGAGGGATTCCGTGATGTGCCCCGCTTCATGGCGCATGAGCTGGGCTTTTTCCAGGAAGAGCAGACGGGGCTGTTCGCGCTCCGCTTCGCGTCGCCATTTTTCAAAGCGTTCGCCGCTCCAGACAGAGGAAGGCAGCAGGCCTTCATAAAAGCGCGCCAGCGCTTCTTCGTCCACCAGCACATCCTGTCGCCGTCCTTTGTGTTCCAGTTCGCGGATCTCTTCGATCAGGCGCTGGTTGTGGGTGAAAAAAGGTGCTCGCGTCTCGAATTCGCCCAGCACCAGCGCATGCCGGATGAACAGGCGGCGCGCTTCGGCCGGATCGATGGGGCCCAGGCGCACGCGCCGTTTCGGCACGATCGGCAGGCCGTAGAGCGTGACTTTCTCGTGGGTGCTGGCCTGGGCGGATTTGGGGTCCCAGAATGGATCGAAATAACTGCGCCGCAGCAGGTGGCCCGCGATGGGTTCGATCCATTCCGGTTCGATGCGAGCCACGCAGCGCGCATAGAGCCGGGTCGTTTCCGCGAGTTCGGCGGCCATCAGCCACTTGGGTTTCGCTTTGGTCAGTTTCGAGCCGGGATTGATCCAGAAGCGCACGCCGCGCGGACCCTGGTAATTGTCGTCTTCCGGATCGCGCAGCCCCACCTGCCCCAGCAGGCCGGCGAGCAGGGCACGGTGCAGCTGCTCGTAGGGCGCGGGCAGGCTGTTGGGGCGCAAGCCCATGTCGGAAGCCAGGGCATGCAGCTGGCTGTGGATGTCGCGCCATTCGCGCAAGCGCGTGAGCGAGAGGAATTCCTCGCGGAAATGCGCCCACAACTTGCGGCCGGATTTGCGGTGCTGCAGCGCCTCTTCCGTGAATTTCCAGAGGGCGAGGTAGGACATGAACTCCGACTGTTCATGCTGGAAGCGCGCGTGCTTTTGGTCTGCGGCCTGCCGGTGTTCCAGCGGGCGGTCGCGCGGGTCCTGCACGGAGAGGGCGGCTGCGATGATCAGCACTTCGCTCAGGCAGTCATGCTGACGCGCGGCCAGCAGCATGCGGCCGATGCGCGGATCCACCGGCAGCCGTGCCAGCTCGCGTCCCACGGCGGTGAGCTGGCGCTCATCGTCGATGGCGCTCAGCTCGTTGAGCTGCTGGTAGCCGTCATCGATGGCTCGCGGTGAAGGAGGGTCGAGAAACGGGAATGCATCCACTTTCCCCAGTCCCAGGGCTTCCATCCGGAGAATGACCGATGCCAGCGACGTGCGCAGGATTTCCGGGGTGGTGTAGGGAGGGCGCGTGTTGAAATCCTGTTCGTCATACAGGCGGATGCACACCCCGGCGCTCACGCGCCCGCAACGCCCGGCTCTCTGGCGGGCAGAGGCCTGGGATATTTTTTCCACCTGGAGCTGGGTGACCTTGTTACGCAGGCTGTAGCGGTTGACCCGTGCAAGCCCGGTATCCACCACGAAACGAATGCCGGGCACCGTGAGCGAGGTTTCCGCCACGTTGGTGGCCAGCACGATGCGCCGTCCGCCCCCGGGCTTGAAGACCCGTTCCTGTTCGGCAAAGGACTGGCGCGCGAACAACGGCAGGATTTCCGTGTGGGGAGGATGGTGCTTGCGCAGCGCTTCGGCGGCCTCGCGGATGTCGCGTTCTCCCGGAAGGAACACCAGCACGTCTCCGTTGTTTGATTCCAGCATCAGCTCGTCCACCGCGTGCAGAAGCGCCGCACGCGTGTCCCGCTCCTCGGGTTCGTCTGCTTCGGAGGCGATGACGGGGCGCCAGCGCACGTCCACCGGGTAGGTGCGCCCGGATACTTCAAGCACCGGCGCTCCGTCGAAATGGCGCGACAGCCGGTCCGACTCCATGGTGGCGGAGGTGATGATCACCTTGAGGTCCGGGCGTTTGGGCAGGAGACGTTTGAGATAGCCCAGCAGGAAATCGATGTTGAGGCTGCGCTCGTGGGCCTCGTCGATCACCAGCGTGTCGTAGCGGCGCAGCAGGCGATCATGGTGGATTTCTGAAAGCAGGATGCCGTCCGTCATCACCTTGACGAACGTGGCATCGGAGACGCGGTCGTGGAAGCGCACCTGGTAGCCCACCACGGCACCCACCTCCGTATGCAGTTCCTGCGCCAGCCGGGTGGCCACGCTGCGGGCCGCGATGCGACGCGGCTGGGTGCAGCCGATGAGGCCGCCCACGCCGCGGCCGAGTGCCAGGCAGAGCTTTGGAATCTGGGTGGTTTTGCCTGATCCTGTCTCGCCGCATACGATCACCACGGGGTGGTCGCGCACGGCGTCCATGATGGCCTGTTGTGCGGCGTGAATCGGCAGCGTGCCATCAAAGGAAGGGCGGGGCAGGGCAGCTGCCCGGGCGGCGCGCTGCTGGGCGTCGAAGGGTTTCACCCGACGCCTCTAGTATTCGAACAGCTGATAGCGCTCCGTGCGGTCGCCGGAACGGGATCCGGACCAGATCAGGCGCCAGCCGGACGGCACCAGGAAACGGTCGCGGGTCGTGGATTGCACGAGCCACAGCCGGCAGTGGGTGCGGGTGCCGAGTTCCAGGCGCTGGGTGCGGATGTCGAGGAAATAGTAGAGCAGCCCGCGCTGGGGTTCACCCAGCCCGCTGCTGGCGATGCAGCCTGCGTGAGGGGGGATGGCGCGTGCCAGCGAATGCATCATGCCTTCATAGCTGCGCGAGGCTTCCACATAAGGCAGCCACAGCGTCATGACGAGCATCCAGGATACGGTCATGCCCACGGTCCAGTTCACCAGGGCGCGCCGCGGCGAAGGGCGAGAGCGCAGGATGGTCACGACCCACAGCAGCGTCAGGGCGAGCGACAGGCCAAACACGGCCGGGTGGAATTTGGTGTGGTATCCCGGCAGTTGCGTTTCAAGAAAGGCCACCACGGGGGCCGGCTGGCCGGTGATGAGGGCGATCCACCCAAGCCAGAGCAGGGCGGTCACGAGCCCGAAGGTGAGCATGCCAAACCAGTCCAGGGCGCTGCTGGCGCCGCGCCTCATGCTGTCCAGGCCGCCGGCGGCCAGCAGCGAAAGCGGCAGCAGCAGGGGCAGGGCGTTGCTTTCGCGCGGCGTGGTGCAAAAGCCCAGCACCAGCAGCATGACGGCAAGCGCGAGCAGCAGGAAACGGATCGGAGGCTGGGCCGATCCTTTCAGGCGCCCGGTCCAGAGCGTGCCCAGCGCGAGGGGTGCAGCCGGCCAGGCAAACCAGGCCATGGCTCCCAGGTAGTAAGTGGGGATGGCATCGGGCGCGAGCCAGAGCTGCGGATGCGGGATGCTGTGCGTCAGTACCGGCCACCACAGGTCGAACTGGGCAGGTTCGCGGGTTTTAAGCAGCAGGGGCCAGATCAGCAGGGCCGGCAGGGCGGCCAGGACCCACAGCAGGAAATGAAGCAGGGGCTTGGAAGGGCGGTAGGCCGGCACCAGCAGCGGCGCGAGGAGCACGATGGGTAACAGCAGGCCGAAGGCCAGAGTGCCCTGGGAAAGGAACGCCATGCCAAACCCCAGGCCGCCCAGCAGCCCACCCAGCACGGGTCGGGTGCGCCCGACGGGGGTGCCGGCCAGCGTCCAGGCCACGCCGCACAGCCAGGCCAGGTCCGCGCTCATTTCGTGGGCGCGGATCACCAGCCCCACGCTGCCGATCAGCACCAGCACCGACAGTCGCATGCTGCGGGGGCCGAACAGGCCATGGGCCGCCAGCGCAGTGCCGGCCATGGTGAGCGCCATGAACAGGCCGCTTGCCAGTCGCGCCGCGTCGTGTGCCGGCAGCAGGGAATGCAGCAGTTGCACGAGCCCTGCCGCGACCCAGTAGTAGAGGGGGGGGTGGGCGAGGTAGGTTTCGCCCGCGAGGTCGGGCGCCAGCCAGTGGCCGTGGCCATGCACCAGGCTGTGCACGATGCCCTGGCTGACGGCCTCGTCGTATTTCCAGGGGGTGTGGCCAGTCAGGCCGGGCAGCAGCCAGGCAAGACAGACCAGAAGGAACAGGGCGGTTTTGAGCGGAGTGGCTTTGCCGTCGAAATTCAGATTTTTTTCAGATGACAGGAGCGTTCGCACGCGGTGCTACCCCCCTAAAAAGAAAGGCAGCGCCCAAGCTGCCTGTCCTGGCATTGCCTGTCAACGCAATTACTTGCGTGCGTATTTCTGGCGGAATTTTTCCACGCGGCCTGCCGTGTCCACGATCTTCTGCTTGCCTGTGTAGAAGGGGTGGCAGGCTGAGCAGACTTCCACGGACAGTGTCGGTTTGCCCAAGGTCGAGCGCGTAACGAACGAGTTGCCGCAACTGCAGGTCACGGTAACTTCTTCATATTTCGGATGAATATCTACTTTCATGACGGTTCCTGAAAAAGAACGCCGGGGTATACGGCGTACATAGCCTTTTATTATGATTCAAAAGGGGTTTTTTAGCAAGAACCCGTCAGCCACGCCGCATGGAATCAAAGAAATCAGCGTTGTTTTTGGTGGCCTTGATCTTGTCCAGCAGAAATTCGATGGCTTCCAGCTCGTCCATGGGGTAGAGCAGCTTGCGCAAGACCCAGATTTTCTGGAGCACTTCGGGCTTGATCAGCATTTCTTCGCGCCGGGTACCGGAACGGTTCACGTTGATGGCCGGGTAAATCCGCTTTTCGGCCATGCGCCGGTCCAGATGGATTTCCATGTTGCCGGTGCCCTTGAATTCTTCGTAAATCACGTCATCCATGCGCGAACCGGTGTCCACGAGGGCGGTGGCGATGATGGTGAGGGAACCGCCTTCCTCGATGTTGCGGGCCGCGCCAAAAAAGCGCTTGGGGCGCTGCAGGGCGTTGGCGTCCACGCCGCCCGTCAGCACCTTGCCGGAGGCTGGAACAACGGTGTTGTAGGCGCGCGCCAAGCGGGTGATGGAATCGAGCAGGATGACCACGTCGCGCTTGTGCTCCACCAGGCGCTTGGCCTTCTCGATCACCATTTCAGCCACCTGCACGTGACGGGTGGCCGGTTCGTCGAAGGTGGAGGAAACCACTTCGCCTTTGACGGAACGCTGCATTTCCGTCACTTCTTCCGGCCGTTCGTCGATGAGCAGCACGATCAGGTGGGCATCGGGTGAATTGGCCGAAATGGAATGGGCGATGTGTTGCAGCATCACCGTCTTGCCGCTTTTGGGGCTGGCCACCAGCAGGCCGCGCTGGCCTTTGCCGATGGGGGCAATGATGTCGATCACGCGTCCCGTGATGTTCTCTTCGGCGCGGATGTCGCGCTCCAGCACCAGGGGTTCGTTCGGGAACAGGGGCGTGAGGTTTTCGAACAGGATCTTGTTCTTGGAGTTTTCAGGCGGCTCGCCGTTGACGGAATCCACCTTGACCAGCGCGAAGTAGCGTTCACCCTCTTTCGGGGTGCGGATTTCGCCCTGGATGCTGTCGCCCGTGTGAAGGTTGAAGCGCCGGATCTGTGACGGACTCACGTAAATGTCGTCGGGGCTCGCAAGATAGGACGTTTCGGGCGAGCGCAGAAAGCCGAAGCCGTCCTGCAGCACTTCCAGGGTGCCTTCCCCGTAAATGCTTTCCCCGCGTTTGGCCTGGTTTTTGAGGAGCGCGAAAATCAGCTCCTGCTTGCGCATGCGGTTGGCGCCTTCAATTTCGTTTTTGACGGCCATTTCTACCAGTTCGGTCACATGGTAGGTTTTGAGATCAGATAAGTGCATGGATGGATGGGATCGAAAGTTGTACTGACAAGGGGATGACAAGCATCAGGGATACATCGGGGGCCGGGCGGAAGACGCCGCCCGGTCAGCTGCGGCGGCAGGGTAACGCGTTCAGATGTGGCTGTCAATAAAAGCGCTAAGCTGCGATTTGGACAAGGCCCCCACTTTGGTGGCTTCCACGTTGCCGTTCTTGAACAGAAGCAGGGTCGGAATGCCTCGCACGCCGTATTTGCGGGCCATTTCCGGGTTGTCGTCCACGTTGAGCTTGGCTATTTTAAGCCGTCCGCCGTAGTCGCGCGCCACTTCTTCCAGAATCGGGGCGATCAGCTTGCAGGGGCCGCACCATTCCGCCCAAAAATCGAGCAGCACGGGAGTGGTGGACTGCAGCACATCGGTTTCAAATGAACGGTCTGTCACATGTTGGATGGATTCACTCATGGGGAGTCCTCAAATTCAGTCGGGCGACGGAATGTCGCTTTGCTGCGGGTGCGGCATGGAAAGAATGGGCACTATCCTAACCAAATCCGTTCGGGAAGGGAAGGGACCTTCGACGTGGGGGGGATTTTACTGCTAAAATCTGCTGCTGTGTGTGCAAACTGGCGCTCAGTGTGGAGGTTTTCGGCATGACTTATGTTGTCACCGAATCGTGTATCAAGTGCAAGTATACGGACTGCGTGGATGTCTGCCCGGTAGACTGTTTCCGCGAAGGCCCCAATTTCCTCGTCATTGATCCTGACGAATGCATCGACTGTACCCTGTGTGTGGCCGAATGTCCTGCAGAAGCCATTTTTGCCGAAGACGACGTTCCTGAAAACCAGCGTGCGTTCATTGCGCTCAATGCGGAACTCAGCAAGCAATGGAAGCCCATCGTGGAGCGCAAGGATGCGCCTGCGGATGCGGATGACTGGAAAGACGTCAAGGACAAGGCGCACCTTCTGGAACGCTGATTGATTCCCGCATGCGAGGATGATGTCCTGGACATGGCGTTGCAGCGCATCGTTCGCGATGCGCTGGATGCCCCGGACGCTCCCGCAGTCGTTTTGTGTCCCCATGCCGCCCTTGCGGATGCCTTTCTGACAAGCCTGCGGGAATTGCTGCCCGCACCCGCGCTCCCCCGCGTCACCACCCTGGCCAACTGGGCTGCCGGGCAGCCGCTTGATGGCCGCGTGGTTCCCGACATCGAACGTCTCGCCCTGGTTTTCGGAGCCCTGCGCGAACGCCGCTGGTTCGAGCACCAGGACCACTGGATTCTGGCGCGCGAAGCGCTCGGCCTGGTGGACGAAATGACGCGCTGGGGGTTCGTGATGCCGCACGATCCCGCTGCCTTCACGGTTCGCCTCAACGAAGCGTATGCCGGACGCCAGAGCGGCCTTTTTCAGCTCGAAGCGCGCTTCGTGCATGAACTGTGGTGGGTGCTGCACCAGGACCCGCATGAACTGTCGCCCGCCATGGCCTACCAGCAGCAGCTCGCAAGCCTTGCGGTACAGCCCCATCGCGGCACCTGCTACCTGGTGGCGGCGGGCGTGCTGACGCCCGCCGAAGAGGCCTGTCTCGTCGCAATCGGAACGCAAGCGCGCCTGGTGCGTTTTGGGCAGGCGGAACCCGGACGCGAAGGCGATCCCTGCACGCCGCTGTTGCGCGCCGCCTGGCGCGAGCCGGTGACCCAAGCCCTGGAATCGCGCGCACAAGATCTGCGGGAACACCATGCTGAAAGCCCTCTGGAAGGGCGGCTGGCCTTGCTGGGTGTGCGCAGCATCGAAGACGAAGCGGCGCTTTGCGCAGGGCAGGTGCAGGCCTGGCAGGAACACGGGCGCGAGCGCGTGGCTGTGGTGGCACAGGACCGGGTGAGCGCGCGCCGCCTGCGTGCCCTGCTGGAGCGCCGTGGTGTGCCGGTGCGCGACGAGTCGGGCTGGACATTTTCCACCACGGCCGTGAGCACCGTGGTGATGCGCTGGTTGGAGTGGGTTCGCACGGACGGATATTACCGTCCCTTGCAGGATCTTCTGCATTCCCCTTATCTCTGTGCCGACTGGCCGCGCGAGCGGCGCGATCTTGCCGTGGCCGTGCTGTCCGCTCATCTCGAGCGGGGAAACCGGGTTTCCGGCCTCGATGCGCTGGCGGCCAGCATTCGGCAAAAAACGGATACGGATGATCCGGGGTGGACGGCCGCCCGCGAGTTGCTGGAGCGTCTGCTGGAGTCGGCCCGGCTATTCCGCCGTTCGGCCCAGCCCTTTGCCGCATGGCTTGAAGCCTTGTGGCAGGGCCTGCAGCGCTGCGGCATCGACACGGGCCTGATGGACGACACGGCCGGCCGTCAGCTCCTGGAAATCCTGCAGCAGCTGACCCGCGATGCGAGCGCGACGACGGGCCTGTTCACGTTGACGGAATGGGTGCGTGCCCTTGAGCTGCAGTTTGAAACTGCGAGTTTCAGAGAAGACAGCCCGGCGCAAGCCGTGTGCATGACCCAGCTCAGCATGACCCGCCTGCGCGGTTTCGATGCAGTCTGGATTCTGGGCGCGGATGCGGACCATCTGCCGTTCATTCCCCCTCCGGCCTATTTCGGTGATGCCGTGCGTCTGGCCCTGGGGTTGCCCACGCGTGAGACGTTGCTGGCCGCCTGTCGCGAAGACCTGACGGAACTGGTGTCGCGCGCGCAGGAAGTGCGCGTGTCCTGGCGTTGTGACATCGACGGCGAACGCAATGCGCCGGCCCCGCTGCTGCAGCGTCTGGATCTGCTGCACCAGCGCGCCTGGGGCTGGTCGCTGATGAGCGAGCATTCGCAGCCCATGGCCGTGCCGGACAGCGTGTCGCCTCCCGTACGGCCGATGCCGGTGCTTGCTCCCCAGCAGGTGCCGCAGCGCATCAGCGCGAGCGGCTACAACCGGCTCCTGGCCTGTCCCTACCAGTATTTTGCGGCGGCCGTGCTGGGGCTGGGTGAAGCGGAGGCCATTCGCGAAACCGTGGACAAGCGCGATTACGGGGAATTGGTGCATGCCATCCTGTATCGATTTCACCGTGCCGTGCCCCAGGTCTCCGCCCTGGGACGAGAGGGGGCCGTGGTGCGCCTTCTGGCGGAAACAAAAGCCGCGTTCGACGATCTCCACGTGCCCGACGGGGAACTCATGGCCTGGCGGTTGCGCTGGGAAGCCCGCCTGGGCAGCTACGTGGACTGGATGCTTGCCCGCGAAGCGGAAGGCTGGCGCTGGTCTTCCGGGGAGCAGCCGGGTGAACGGCTGCTGGGAGCCCACACGCCGGGGCAGATCCTGCTCAAGGGCAAGCTGGACCGTACCGATCGCCGCCCGGTGGAAGGGGCCGGGGAACTGGCAATTCTGGACTACAAGCTCAAAAGCTACTCGGCCCGGATGGTGCGTGACTTGCGGGATGGCGAAGATGTGCAGCTTGCGGTGTATACGCTGCTTGCCGCCGTACCGGTGGCACAGGCGGCTTACCTTTTGCTGGATGAGGAGCTGCCGCGCCTGGTGGCAAGCCCCGATCCCGACGGCATTGCGGCGGCCGTGGCGGCACGGCTCACGGGCCTTGTGGCGGACATGAGAAGCGGCGTGCCGCTGCCGGCCCATGGCCAGCCTGACGATTGCGACCGTTGCGAATTCGGCGGATTGTGCCGTCGCGCGCACTGGGAGGAAGGCGCATGAGCCGGCCCACGCCGTTCGATGCGCTGCGCCCTGACCGCTCGGCGGTGGTGGAGGCCTGTGCAGGCAGCGGCAAAACCTGGATGCTGGTGTCGCGCATTCTGCGCCTGCTGCTGGCGGGCGTGCCGCCAGCGGACATCCTGGCCATCACTTTTACCCGGCTTGCCGCCCGGGAAATGGAAGAGCGGCTCACGGACTGGCTGCGCCATCTCGCCCTTGCTCCCGATGAAGAAGTGCTGACGTTTCTCCAGGCGCGCGGCCTGGGCCGGGAGGAAGCCGAAAATGTGCTGCCGCAGGCGCGCGGCTTGTACGAAAGCTATCTGTGCGCCAGCCCGAGCGTCACGCTGTGCACGTTCGACGTCTGGTTCCTGCGCCTGCTGCGCCATGCGCCATTGTCCGGAACTTTGCGCCGCGACAGCGTGCCGGGCAAGGACGCCGCCAAGGTGCGCCAGCTGGCCTGGCAGGCGCTGTTGCAGGATGCGTCATCCCCGCGTGCCGGCACCTTCGGGCCATCGCTGGAATGGCTGTTCCGCAATGAAGGGTTGTACAACACCCGAAGCTGGGTGACCGCCTTTGCTGACTGGCGCGCCGAATGGTGGGCCTACACGGAAGGCCAGGCGGATCCGCCGGCTGCCGCGGCACACGCTCTGTCCGAAGCGCTGGGCGTCGGGGAAACGGATGACGTGAGGGAAGCCTTGCGCGGTGACGCCCTCTGCTGCAGCGCCCTGGACCAGCTGGCGCAGGCCATGGCAAAGGGAACGCCGGCGGTGAAAACCCAGGGCCAGGCCTTGCGCGATGCACTCCAGGCCGAAGATCCGGTGGGCGCACTGCGCGCGTTGCTGTGGACGGACAAGGGGGAGGTGCGCAAACGGATACGGGAGGCTGCCCATGCGGCGGGTCCTGCCATTGCGCAGGCACATGCCCTGCTGCTGGAGAAGGTGGGAGGGGCCGAAGGCCGGCTGCGCGACCAGGCTTCCCTGCGCCTCAACGCCCATCTGTTCCGCGTGGGGCAGGCCTACCTCGAACGCCTCATGGAATTGAAGCGCCAGCGCGGCGAAGCCGGTTTTCAGGATGTGCAATGGGCGGTCTGCGGCATGCTGGAATCTTCCGAGCAGTCGGAGTACCTGCAATACCGCCTGGACGCACGCTACCGGCATTTGCTGCTGGACGAATTCCAGGACACCAGCCCGCTCCAGTGGCGCACCCTGGGCGTCTGGCTGCGCGCGGCCCGTGAGGCCGGCGAGGGCCCCACCGTGTTTCTGGTGGGCGATCCGCGTCAGTCCATTTACCGTTTCCGTCGTGCCGATGCGCGCCTGTTCGAACAGGCGGCGGCACTCCTTGAAGCGGAATGGGGGGCGGTGCGGGTGACGCTCGACGAATCGCGCCGCAGCGGGCCGGCCATCGTGGGCCTGGTAAACCGGGTATTCGCCGACCAGCCGGGTTTCAGGCCGATACGGCCGCAGGCCGCATCGGAGACGCCGGACGCGGTGCTGCTGCTGGAAAGCGAGGCGCCCTCCCGGAGCGTTGCCGTGACGGCTGCAAGCAGCCTGCGCGACCCGTTGCGGGTGCCACGCAGCGAACCGGAGCTGTCGCGCGTGCGGGCCGAAGCGCTCCTGTTCGCCGACTGCGTGAAAACATGGACTTCCGCCGAAGGCGCGCTGGAGCTGGGCGGAGCGCGGTTTTCCTGCGAAGACATCCTGGTGCTGGCACAGCGGCGCTCCCTGCTGGTTCCCTTCGAGCAGGCCTTGCGCGAAGCGCGCATTCCTTTCCTGTCACAGCAGCGCGGCGGATTGCTGGGGACGCTGGAAGTGGCCGATTTGCGCGAACTGCTGCGTTTTCTGGTCAATCCCCGCGACAACCTGGCGCTCGCCCAGGTCTTGCGTGCCCCTCCTTTCGGCGCTTCCGACGCGGACCTGCTGGCCCTGGCCGGAGCCCCTTCCTGGTGGGGGGCGCTGCTGGAAGCGCCGCCCACGCCGTTGCTCGCACGCGCAACGCGGCACCTGGCATTGTGGATGTCCTGGTCGGCGCGCCTGCCGGTGCACGACCTGCTGGATCGCATCATGGGGGAGATGGACTGGGTGAATCGCTATCGGGTATCCGTGCCGCAAGCCTTGCAGGCCTCCGTGGCGGCCAACCTGCAGGCCTTCCTGGAACTGGCGCTCAATCTCGACGGCGGCCGCTATCCCAGCCTGCCGCGCTTCCTGCAGGAACTCGAAGACCTCGAACAGGAGGGAGACGAGGCCCCGGACGAAGGAGGCCTGGGGGCTGCGGGCAACGCGGTGCGCCTGATGACGATCCATGCCGCCAAGGGGCTGGAATCACCCGTGGTGTGGCTGGTGGAGCCCACGGACCTGGGGCGCCGCAACGCCAGCGGGCAATGGTTCGTGGACTGGCCGCCGGGTTCGGCACAGCCGCGTCATTTTTCCCTGGTGCCGTCCAAAAAGCAGCGCGGACCGGGGCGTGACGTGCTGCTGGAACAGGAGCAACACCTGTTGGAACGGGAGCGGGACAACCTGCTTTACGTGGCGCTCACGCGTGCCCGGCAGCTGCTCGTGGTGAGCGGGCGTGCCGGGGACGAGGGAAGCGAGTGGTTCCGGGCCGTGCGGGAAGCGGCGGGGCCGGAGGTTACAGTCCGCCGTGCTGCTGCGCCACCATGCAGTACAGCATCGGAACCGACAGCATCGTATTGAAGCGCGAGGTGAGCATTGCCGTGCGCGCGGCCCGCACTTTTTCAGCGATTTCCGCAGGCACCAGGCCCAGCGCTTTTTTCTGCATGGGCCAGATGATGAACCACACGTTGAAAGCCATCACGAGCCCCAGCCACATGCCGATGCCGATGGCCGTGAAAGGCGCCTGCAGTGCCAGGGCCGGCATGATGTAGCGGTTCATGGAGGCGAGCCCCAGGCCCAGGATCACGGTGGCGAGTGCTGCCCAGCGAAACCAGAACAGTGCCGCGGGGGCGATGACCTTGGAAATGGCCGGTTTCTGCTCGTCCGGGATCTTCGGCATGGACGGGATCTGCACGAAGTTGAAATACCACAGCAGCCCGACCCACAGGACGGCAACCGTGACATGCAGCCACCGGAAGGCGAACGTCCACCAGGCGTGGGACCGAAGATCCACGGCCGGCCCCCCGGTCAGGAGCACGATCAGCACCAGTAGCAGAAAACCCGCCAGCAGGGTTCGCCCCAGGGACTGGAACACGGTGTTCATGTCACGGATCCGTGATACCTGGCTTGGGACCGGTCTCAGGCCGCAAAATTCTTCGCGGCAAATTCCCAGTTCACAAGGTGCGCAAGGAAGGTTTCCACGAATTTCGGGCGCAGGTTGCGGTAGTCGATGTAGTAGGCGTGTTCCCACACGTCGATGCACAGCAGGGCGCGGTCACCCGTGGTCAGCGGCGTGCCGGCGGGGCCCATGTTGACGATGTCCACGGAGCCGTCTGCCTTCCTGACCAGCCAGGTCCAGCCGGAACCGAAGTTGCCGACGGCAGAAGCCTGGAAGGTTTTCTTGAATTCGTCGAAGGAACCCCATTTCTTGTTGATGGCGTCGGCCAGGGCGCCGGAAGGTGCACCACCGCCGTTGGGCTTCATGCAGTTCCAGAAGAAGGTGTGGTTCCAGACCTGGGCTGCGTTGTTGTAGATGCCGCCGGCGGGCGCCGATTTCACGATGTCTTCCAGTCCAGAGGATTCGAAGGCCGTGCCCTTGATCAGGTTGTTCAGGTTCACCACGTAGGCATTGTGATGCTTGGCGTAGTGGTATTCGAAAGTTTCCTTGCTCATGTGGGGCGCCAGGGCGTCCATGGCATAGGGGAGCGGGGGCAGTTGGTGTTCCATGTTTTCCTCCGTGAAAGACAGCATTTCGACAACGTTGAAAGATACCACAAAGCGTCTGTCGGGCATATTGGATTGTTTCTAAAATTAATGTAGTGAATTGATTTAAATGAGTTAAATTTCCAGTTGCTGAAAGAATTCCAAAAAAACGGAGGAGCTTTCCGGCATTGCCTTTCTCGGCCAGTGGTGGCGTTTGCCCCATGTTCCAATGGCAGCTCACGGGCAGGAGGGCATTCATGGGCTGGAGTTTTCACAGGCGCAAGGGCGCATCCCGGGCGCAGCAGGGGAAAACCCTGCCGCCACCGGGAACACCAGCCGTGGCTGCGCTCAAGCCGGAACGCGTGTGGTTTGAAGCACAAGGCGCGCCGGTGGTGGAGCGCAATCGCTATTTCCTGATCTGCCTTGGGCTGTTGTTCGCGCTGTGCGCTGCCTGCATTGCGCTGGCCCTGATGGTTCCGCTCAAGACCGTGGTGCCGTTCGTGCTGGAAAAAACGGAAGAAGGCGCTGTCCAGCCTGCCTTCCGTACGGCTCAGCAGTACCAGCCGGGCTCGCCTGAAAAGCGCTATTTCATCGCCCAGTGGGCGCGTCAGTTGCTGACCATCGATCCCCATCTCACGGAACGCTACCTTTCGGAGGACTATCGCGTCACGCGCGGCAAGGCCACCGTCGAATTCACCGACTGGGTGCAGCGCACCGCGCCCATGGTGGAGCTCAGGCGCGACCCCACCCTCACCCGTACGGTATCCATTTCGAGCGTTTCGCTGATTCAGGATCAGGTGGCGCTGGTGCGCGTGGCTACCGAGCGCCGCAACAGCGGAAACCCCATGGCTGGCCGGGAAAAATTTATTCTCACCATCCATTTTGCGACCGTGCCGCCCAAATCCGAGGAAGAGCTCCTGAGCAATCCGGTCGGCTTGTATATCACCCACTTTCTCGTGAACACGGACCTGGAAAAATGACCGTGCGCGACTGGAACGAGCTGTTGGTGGGGGCGCTGCTGCTGGAACTGATGCTGCCGTTTCCGCCGGCGCGCGCGGAAGGCGGCGCACCACTGCCCGTCGGTGGCCAGCGTGTGGCGCAATTCCGATATGACCCGAACCAGGCTTATATCCTGATCACGCTGCCTGGAGTCCCAACAGACGTGCAGCTGGCTGCCGACGAAAAAATCACAGGCCTTGCCTTGGGCGACACCGTGCAGTGGATGGTGGAGGAGCTTCCCGGCCATTTGTTCATCAAGCCGCTCAAGCCGGGACTGTTCACGGCGGGGACGCTCGTGACCACGCGCCGGGTTTACCAGTTGTTGCTAAAAAGCACGTCGCCGGAGGGGCCCTGGGTGCAGAAAGTGTCCTGGGACGATGCCTTGCCGGTGGCCGGCAGCGAACTGCCGGCACCGGCAAGCTTCGATCCCGCAACCCTCAACACCCGCTACCGCATCGAAGGGGAGTCTGATTTTCGGCCGGTGCGCGTGTTTGATGACGGCCGCTTCACCTGGATCCAGGTGCGTTCGCCGCAGGCGTTGCCTGCCCTGTTTATGGTGGAGGAGGGCAATGCCGTGCTCGTGAACTACGTGGTGAAAGGCGAGTATTTCGTGGTGCAGCGGCTGATGCCGGAAATGCTGCTCAAGCTGGGCAACACGGAAGTCCGGGTGTTCAACGAGAAGCGGATCCCGGCCCGTCGTGCGGGAGGATGGACGGAGGATGCGCCATGAGCCTTGCGCCCAAGGACTGGGAGGAATCGGACCAGGCCTATCCCCTGTGTGCCCCGGGCCGGGTGCGGCGCAATCTACACTGGCTGGTGGCCGGTGGCCTGGGACTTGGGGTGGTGGTGGGTTTCGCGCTGCAGGGTACGCTGTTGGCGCGAGCCGAAGCGCCGCACGAATTACCCGCCCAAGCAGAAGACAATCCCCTGGTGCTGGGTCAGGAGCCGCCGCAAGGGACCCTGCGTCAGGAACTGCAGCGGGAACAGCAGCCTGATCCCGAATCTTCCCCGCACGCGGCTCCGCTGGCCTTGCCCTCCTCGAAGCCGCTGTCCGAGCCGGTACAGGCGGAGCAGGTGCGCCGCTTCGAAACGGAAAAGCAGCAGGCCCTGGTGGCGGGCAGCCGCATGCTGGCCATCAACCGTGCAGCGGATGCGACGCTGCCGCCTGCCGCACCGGCAACTGCGACGCCGTCCCCGTCCGGGATGCCAGCCACGCCCTCGGTGCTGGGCGTTCGTCTGCCGCCGGGCATCTCTCCGGTGCCGGCTGGCCTTGCGCTGCGCGAAACCCTGCCCGGCCGGGGAACGGAAGGGTCGGGCGAAGCGGCCCACGCCAAGCAGGCCCGCGCCCAAACCCCGCTGCTGCCCATGAAACCGGCAAGCACGCGGGAAGTGATGGAAGGATCGCTTATTCCCGCCGTGCTGCTCACCCAGGTCAACAGCGATTTGCCGGGCATGCTCACGGCGCAGGTGACTGAGGATGTTTACGATTCCATTCACGGCAGCTTTCTGGCCATTCCCAAGGGAAGCCGCGTCATCGGGGAGTACAGTTCGCGCGTGATGGCGGGGCAGGAACGCATCATGGCGGTGTTCCACCGCCTGATACTGCCGGGTGGCGAAAGCTTCAGCCTGGATGACATGCAGGCGGCCGATCGGAGCGGGCAATCAGGCATGAAGGACGAGGTGGACAGCCGTTTCTGGACCCGCCTGGGCGGTCAGTTCATGACAGCGGGGCTGGCCCGCATCATCGCTCAGCCGGAAGGCAGTGTCACGGTCCTGGGCGGGATGGGCAACAGCCTGGCAGCGGACGCAGCCGGTCAGATTCTGGTGGACACGGCCCGCGTGGGATTTGCCGCAAATGCCACCCTCGGGCCGGTGATCGTGATCAAGCGCGGTTATCCTTTCGTGATCATGGTCAACCGCGACATGGATTTTTCAACGCTGGGGCGCTAATCCACTTTCATGGGCAGGATCACCATGAACATGCCCTGCAAGTGCAGGATCCGCTGCATGGTGAGCGCCGTCTGGTTGTGCAGGATGCGGGTGAGCCAGTTGTCGTGCACGAAAATGAGCTTGCTGGCAAAGAACACGCAGTTGGGAAACTCTTCGCGCACCTTGAACGCAAGGTTCGTCAGTTCGTCCACGCGGTCGGTGCCGAAGGCCTCATAGGCTTTGGCCGCGATGCCGTTGCGGTGCGAAAAATTCACGTAGTAATTGCAGACATTGTGCACTTCGCGCTGCAGGCCTTCCAGCGAGCCTTCCCCCCCGTAGCTTTGGGTGTCCACGGCCCCCACGCTCAAAAAGATGAAGTTCTTGAAAATGCCGGGGAACAGGCGCTGCACCCACAGGATGGTGTGCATGCCGGCTCCGCGCGAACGGCTGATCATGAACACCGCGGTGGGGGCGTCCGGGTCGAGCTGGGGCGGATTTTCCACGGGCTCGGCGGGGAGGGTGGCCAGCAGCGCATCGGCTTTGGCCATTTGCGCTTCCGTTTCGCGATAGTGCCAGCGGATCAGCAGACAGATGCCGATCACGGAACTCGTGATGAGCGTGGTCATCCAGCCGCCTTCGAAGAACTTCTCCACCAGGGTGATGACAAGAATGCTGCCGGCCACCACCAGTCCCACAAAGGAAAGGGTCAGGCGCGACAGCCAGCGGGCTTGTTCGCCGCGATGTTTCCACCAGTAAATGCACAGGCCGAGGAGCGAAAGCGTGAACGTGAGGAACACGTTGATGCTGTAGAGCACGGCCAGCAGGTCCACCAGGCCGCCGCTCCAGAGCAGGATCAGGATGGCGGCAAACCCCATCATCAGGATGCCGTATTTGGTGACGAGCCGGCTGGAGAGGGAGCTGAACTGGGTGGGTGCCCAGCCGTCATTGGCCATGTTGGCCAACACCGCAGGGCCGCCCAGAAGCCCCGTGTTGGCCGCCACGTACAACAATGCGCCTTCCAGCAGCAGGGTGATGGTGAGCAGCAGGTAGGACGGCCCGTCGCCCAGGCCCAGCGAACCGATGACGGAGCGGAAAGCTACGGCGTTCAGGGTTTCGCCGCGAGGCGAAGGCATGGCGTTCCACAGCAGGTAGAGCAGGATGATGCCGGCCGCAGTGAAGGCGAGGGACAACGCCATGTAGAACATGGTGATTTTCCCGGTATGCACGCGCGGTTCCTTGAGGGCGTTGATGTTGTTGGAAACCGCCTCGATCCCGGTGTACGTCCCGCCGCCCAGGGAATAGGCGCGCAGGAACAGGGAGGCCACGAACACCCAGCCCATCTGGCCTGCCAGGTTGTGGGTTTCGTTGAGGGTTTCATGAATGATGGTTGGCAGCTCGGAGCCGCGAGAGGCGATGCCGTAGATGATGATGAACACGTGGGTGATCACGAACCCGATGAAAATCGGGGTGAGGATCTTGATGCTTTCCTTGATGCCGCGCAGGTTGAGGAACATGAGCAGCAGGGTGAGGAAGAGTTCCGTGAACAGCTTGTGCGGCTGCCAGGACGAGGGGGCCAGGCTGAACACGGCGTCCACGCCGCTGGCCACGGAAATGGCGATGGTGAGCACATAGTCCACGATGAGCGCCGCACCGCTCACCAGGCCGGCGTAGGGGCCAATCAACTGGGTGGCCACTTTGTAGCCGCCGCCGCCCATGGGGAAGAGTTCGATGACCTGGTTGTAGGCGATGGAAATCAGGAAGACGGTGAGCGCGGTGGCGAGTGCCAGGTACAGGCTCAGGTGGGTGTGGGTGCCCAGCGCCTTGAACGCTTCCTCCGGACCGTAGGCCGAGGAGGAGAGTCCGTCGGCGCCCAGGCCGACCCAGGCGAAAAACGCAATCAGGGCGATATGCTGGCGTGTTTCGGGTGCCAACGGGTCCCTCGGAGGCCCCAACAGCACCTCCGAGATTTTTCCTGCAATGGATTTGGCCATGGGTCAGACGGAGCTGGGCAGGGGTTTCTCCGGGTCGAGGCCGTATTTCTTGATGGCTTCGGCAGCCTTCGATGCCGGGATGGTGCCTTCGGCAGCGAGGGCGTTGAGCGCGGCGAGCGTGATGTAGTAGCGGTCTACTTCGAAGAAGTGGCGCAGCTTGGCCCGCGTGTCCGAACGGCCAAAACCGTCGGTGCCGAGCGTCACGTAACGGCGTGGCACGAAGGCACGGATCTGCTCGGTGAAGGCCTTGATGTAGTCGGTGGCGGCGATGACCGGGCCGGCGGTCGGCTCCAGGCACTGTTCCACGTAGGACTTGCGCGGTTTCTGGTCCGGATGGTGCCGGTTCCAGCGCGCCGTGGCCTGACCATCGCGTCCCAGTTCATTGAAGCTGGGTGCGCTCCAGACGTTGCTGGACACGCCCCAGTCCTGTTCCAGCAGGTCGGCGGCGGCGATGGCTTCGCGCAGGATGGTGCCCGAGCCCATGAGCTGCACCACCGGGCCCTTGGCCTTGGCGCCTTTGCGGAACAGGTACATCCCCTTGAGAATGCCTTCCTGCACGCCTTCAGGCATGGCGGGATGGTTGTAGTTCTCGTTCATCAGGGTGATGTAGTAGAAGACGTCTTCGTGGTTCTGAACCATGCGGCGCAGGCCGTCCTGGATGATCACGGCCACTTCATAGGCGAACGTGGGGTCGTAGGACACGCAGTTCGGAATGAAGGAAGCGTGCACCTGGCTGTGACCGTCCTCGTGCTGAAGCCCTTCACCGTTGAGCGTGGTCCGCCCCGCGGTGCCGCCCAGCAGGAAACCGCGGGCGCGCATGTCGCCGGCCGCCCAGGCGAGGTCCCCCACGCGCTGGAAGCCGAACATGGAGTAGTAGATGTAGAAGGGGATGGTGGTCACGCCGTGGCTGGAGTAGGACGTGGCCGCGGCAATCCAGGAAGAGAACGCGCCTGCTTCGTTGATGCCTTCCTGCAGGATCTGGCCGTTCACGTCCTCACGGTAGTACATGAGCTGGTCGTGATCCTGCGGTTCGTAGAGCTGGCCCACGGAAGAATAGATGCCCAGGCTGCGGAACATGCCTTCCATCCCGAAGGTGCGGGATTCATCGGGCACGATGGGCACCACCAGTTTGCCCAGTTCCTTGTCGCGGGTGAGGGCCGTCAGGATGCGCACAAACGCCATGGTGGTGGACAGCTGGCGTTCTTCGCTGCTCTGGAGCAGGGCCTGGAAAGTGGACAGCTCAGGCACCTTGAGCGCGGGCACTTCGGAGCGGCGCACCGGCAGGTAGCCGCCCAGGGCTTCGCGGCGGCCTTTAAGGTACTGCACTTCGGGACTGTCTTCGGGCGGACGGTAGAAGGGCGTTTCGGCGATGACTTCGTCCGAAATGGGCAGCTGGAAACGGTCGCGGAACTGCTTGAGCGCGTTCTCGCCCATCTTCTTCTGCTGGTGCGTGATGTTCTGCCCTTCGCCTGCCTCACCCATGCCGTAGCCCTTGATGGTCTTGGCCAGGATGACGGTGGGCTGACCCTTGTGCTGCACGGCCGAAAGGTAGGCGTTGTACACCTTGTAGGGATCGTGGCCGCCGCGTGTGAGGCGCCAGATCTCGTCGTCCGACATGTTGGACACGAGGCGGGCCAGTTCGGGGTACTTGCCGAAGAAATGCTTGCGCACATAGGCGCCGTCGCGCGCCTTCATGCTCTGGTATTCGCCGTCCACCACTTCCATCATGCGCTGCACCAGCAGGCCGCTGCGGTCCTTGGCGATGAGGGCGTCCCACTGGCTGCCCCAGATCACCTTGATCACGTTCCAGCCGGCGCCGCGGAAGTCGGCTTCCAGTTCCTGGATGATCTTGCCGTTGCCGCGCACCGGTCCGTCCAGGCGTTGCAGGTTGCAGTTCACCACGAAAATCAGGTTGTCCAGGCGTTCGCGCGAGGCCAGCGAAATGGCGCCCAGGGATTCGGGTTCGTCCATTTCCCCGTCGCCCATGAACGCCCACACCTTGCGGTTTTCCACGTGGGCGATGCCGCGGTTTTGCAGGTACTTCATGAAGCGGGCCTGGTAGATGGCCATGAGAGGTCCCAGGCCCATGGAAACCGTGGGCATCTGCCAGAAATTGGGCATGAGCCAGGGGTGCGGGTAGCTGGGCAGCCCGCCGCCGTCCACTTCCTGGCGGAAGCGGGTCAACTGTTCTTCGCTGATGCGTCCTTCAAGGAAGGCCCGTGCGTAAATGCCGGGAGCCGAATGGCCCTGGATGTAGATCAGGTCGCCGCCGTGATCGGCTGTCGGGGCGTGGAAGAAATGGTCGAAGCCCACATCGTAGAGGGTGGCCGCCGACTGGAAGCTGGCGATATGGCCGCCCAGTTCGCTTGAGGTGCGGTTGGCGCGTACCACCATGGCCAGTGCGTTCCAGCGGATGAGGGAACGGATGCGGTATTCCATTTCGGGGTCGCCCGGCATGGGCACTTCCAGCGCCGGGGGAATGGTATTGATGTACGCCGTGTTGGCGCTGTAGGGAAGAAACGCCCCGGAACGGCGCGCTTTGTCGATCAGTTGTTCCAGGAGGTAATGGGCACGTTCCGGCCCTTCCAGCTCGAGAACGCTCTCCAGAGCGTCCAGCCATTCCTGGGTTTCCTGTTTATCGTTATCGGGTAAGGCGGACATTCGAATACCTCGCGATCAGCGGTTGTTTATACGGATACGGCGCCGGGATCACCGGCCGCAATGCTAATATTAAAGCTTAATGGGTGCACTTGGCGAGGGCGATGCATGAAGGAATCGCAGCAAGCATGGTGGACGCGGGGCGAAGGACTGGAACCGGTGCGTTGCGCCGTGGTGCATCCGTGCGAGGCCGGTGCGCTTCGGGGCGCGCTGGAGGCGGGGCAGGCCGGCCTCATTGTGCCGGTGCTGGTGGGCCCTGAAAACCGCATCCGGGAACTGGCGCAGGCGGAAGGCATCGACCTTGCCGGCATCGAAGTGGTGCACGCTCCCTACAGCCATGCCGCGGCTGAAACCGCGGTGGCGCTGGCCGTTCAGGGGCAGGTGGAAGCCCTCATGAAAGGCAGCCTGCACACCGATGAGCTCATGCATGCGGCCCTCGCGGAGCGCAATTTTCGCACCAAGCGCCGTCTTTCTCACGTGTTCCGCTTTGAAGTGCCGCTCTATGACAAACCGTTGCTGATCACCGATGCGGCCCTGAACATCCGGCCCACGCTCGCCGAGAAGGTGGACATCGTCCAGAACGCCATCCTGCTCGCGCAGATCCTGGGGGTGGAAACGCCCAAGGTGGCCATCCTCTCCGCCGTGGAAACAGTCAATCCCGCCATCCCTTCCACTCTGGATGCCGCAGCGCTGTGCAAGATGTCCGAACGCGGGCAGATCATGGGCGCCGTGCTGGACGGCCCGCTCGCCTTCGACAGCGCCATTTCCCGGGAAGCCGCCGCCATCAAGCAGATCCAGTCTTCCGTGTCAGGGCTGGCAGACATCCTGGTGGTGCCGGATCTGGAGTCGGGCAACATGCTTGCCAAGCAGCTGGAATATTTGGCGGGCGGCACAGCCAGTGGCGTGGTGCTGGGCGGGCGCGTGCCGGTGGCCCTCACCAGTCGAGCCGACGGCGCCCAGGCGCGCATCGGCTCGGCCCTGCTGGCCAAGCTCGTGGCCCACCATCAGCGGCGTCATGCTCCCTGACGCGATGCAAGGGGAGCGCCAGGCGGCCATCCTGTCCGTCAACACGGGCTCCTCCACCCTCAAGTACGCGTTCTATCCGGTGCGCGAGGGCGTGGTGGAGGCGGCTGTGGACTCGGGCGTGCTGGAAGGCCTGGAGTCGGGTGAAATGACTTTCCAGCGTGCACTGACGCATCTCGTGTCGCACATGGAGTCGCCCGCCGGTGCGCTGCGCCTGGTGGCCGTGGCGCATCGCGTGGTGCATGGCGGCGAACGTTTCCGCGCCGCCACTTTGGTGGATGAGCCGGTGATCGAGGCGCTTGCCGGTTACTGCCCCCTTGCACCACTGCACCAGCCGCACAATATAGAGGGCATCCGCCGCCTGCGCGAGCATTGGCCCGACGTGCCCCAGATCGCCTGTTTTGACACCGCATTCCACGCGTCCATGCCTGAACGCGAATACCGTTTTGCCTTGCCGGAATCGTTGTTCCGCCAGGGCATCCGGCGCTACGGGTTTCACGGGCTGTCCTACCGTCATGTGGTGGATACCCTGGACAGCCTGCGCGGGCGTTCCACCGGACGTGCGTTGCTGGCCCACCTGGGCGGCGGGGCCAGCCTGTGCGCCGTGCGCGACGGGAAAAGCCAGGCCAGCACCATGGGCTTTACGGCGCTCGACGGCCTCATGATGGGCACCCGCAGCGGATCGCTCGATCCCGGCGTGGTGCTGTACCTGTTGCAGGAAGGGTGGGACTCCGGGCGCATCGAACGGCTGCTCTACCGGGAATCCGGGCTTTTGGGCGTGTCGGGGCTGTCCCCTGACCTGCGGGTGCTGCGCCAGAGCCGGGAGCCGGCCGCGGCGCGCGCCATCGACCTGTTTACCGCGTGCCTGGTGCGCGAGGCGGGCGCCATGGCGGCCGTGCTGGGCGGACTGGACCTGCTGGCTTTCACGGGCGGAATCGGCGAACACGATGCCGACTTGCGCCAGGAGATGGCCAAGCGCCTGGAGTTCCTGGGGGTGCGGCTGGATGACGGCAGGAACAGGGCAGCGCGGGGCGATGCCGTGGCGGCGATCCATGCGCCGGACAGCGCGGTGGAGGTCTGGGTGGTGCCTGCCGACGAAGGGCGCGCCGCGGCGCGCGAAGCCTGGGCGCTCCTGGCCTCAGGCGGCCGGAGCCACCCAGTGGCCTGACTTGCCGCCCAGCTTTTCCAGCAGGCGGATGTCGCCCATGACCATGCCACGGTCCACCGACTTGCACATGTCGTAAATGGTGAGCAGGCCCACCTGCACGGCGGTCAGCGCCTCCATTTCCACCCCGGTGCGACCCACGGTTTCGGTGGTGACGGTGCAGGTGATGGCGTGCAACTGGGGTTCCATGGTGAACTCCACCGCCACGCGCGTGAGCGGAATGGGATGGCACAGGGGAATCAGGTCAGCGGCCCGCTTGGCTGCCTGGATGGCGGCCAGCCGGGCGATGCCCAGCACGTCGCCCTTGCTGGCGGCACCGTGTTTCACCATGCTGAAGGTTTCAGGCTGCATGGTGATGCGACCCGTGGCGCGCGCGACACGGTGGGTTTCGGATTTTTCGGCGACGTCCACCATGTGGGCCTGGCCGGCGCTGTCGAAATGGGTCATGCGTGAAGTCATGGGCGGAAGGTTTTTGTAACCGGATGAAAATAAAGAGAATAGGGTGGGGGAACCGATCCCCCCTCTCAGGTATCATAGCAACATGCGACGCATCCTAGTCATTTTACTGACGGCAGCGGGTCTGGTGACCCTGGGCTGGGCCTATGATTTACCCGATCTCGGTGACAGCTCGGCGGCGGTTTTTTCCAGCCAGGACGAGCGGGCGCTGGGGCGGGAAATCATGTCCGACATCCGCAGCGACAGCGCCTATTTCGACGATCCGGAAAGCGTGGATTTCCTCAACAGCGTGGGCAACCGCCTGCTGGCTGTGAGCGACGATGCCGTGGGCATGCGCTTCGAGTTCTTTCTGATCCAGGATCCCACGCTCAACGCATTTGCCATGCCCGGCGGGTACGTGGGCGTGCATACGGGGCTCATGCTGGCGGCTGAAAACGAGTCAGAGCTTGCCTCCGTGCTGGCGCACGAAATTTCCCACGTGACGCAGCACCACATCGCGCGCATGATCGAAGCGCAGGAAAAGAACATGCCGTTCTCCATCGCAGCCATGGCGGCGGCGATCCTGGCGGCGCGCAGCAATCCCGATGCCAGCATGGGAGCCATCCTGGGCGCCCAGGCGGGCATGGTGCAGTCCCAGCTCAACTTCAGCCGCGACAACGAACGCGAGGCGGATCGCCTGGGCATCCAGCGCCTGATCAAGTCGGGCTATGATCCGCGCGCCATGATGACCTTCTTCAGCAAGCTGCAGCGTTTCGGGCGGTTTTACGAAGGCACGTCGCCCGCTTACCTCAAAACCCACCCGCTCACCACCGAACGTCTGGCGGAAATCCAGGACCGCCTGCTCAACGTGCCCTACCGCCAGGTGCAGGACCGGCCGGATTTTCAACTGATCCGGGCGCGCATCGCTGCGCTGGTGGGCACACCGCGTGAAGCCCTGCACTATTTTGAAGGGCGTACGCTCGATCCCAAGCGTCCTGAGGAGCGTCCGCTCATTTATGGCAAGGCGGTGGCCCTGTGGCGCAGCGGGCGCCTGGACGAAGCCATGCAGATGCTGGATACCGTGCGCGCCGTGTCGCCGCCCAATGCCCTGTTCGACAGCCTGGCGGCGGCCATCGTGCATGATCAGGGGGATTACGCGAAAGCGATCGGCATGTACCAGGCCGCCCTGCGGCACTATCCGGACCAGCGTGCGCTCAACTATGGCTATATCGGCTCGCTGCTGGATGCCCACCGCGACCAGGAAGCCCTGGCTGCCGTCGACAACCGCCTGATGCTCACGCGCAGCGACTATCGCCTCTACAACCTTCAGGCGCGCGCCTACGCTCACGAAGACAAGCAGCTGTTAAGCCATGAGGCGCTCGCGCAGTCCTATCTGCTGCAGGACAACCTGACGGCAGCCCTGGACCAGTTGCAGATCGCGCAGCGCAGTGGTGGCGGGGATTTTTACGAGAATTCCGTGGTGGAAGCCCGCATCAAGGACCTCAAGAAACAGCTGGCCGCAAAGGGCAAGAAAGGCGGCGGCAGCCGCCTTTCTGATCACCTGCGCGACCACGCCCTCTGATCAGCGCCGCAGGCGCGAGAGCTGCCCCTCCAGGTCGGACAGGGTTTGCGAGTAGCGTGCCAGGCGTTCGCGCTCCTGGGACACGACTGCGGCCGGAGCCCGTTCCACGAACCCGGCGTTTTCAAGTTTGGCGCGGCATTTTGTTTCTTCCTCGCGGGTCCGGGCGATCAGTTTTTCCAGGCGCTCGGTTTCTGCTGCCACGTCGATTTCAATCCTGAGCATGAGCTGCACGTCGCCTGCCACGGCCACCGGGGCATTGGCGTCGGGGAGGGCGCCCGTCAGCAGTGACACGTCGGACAGGCGGGCCAGGAACTGCAGGTAACCTTCCAGGCCTTGCACTCGGGAAGACTGTCCTCCCACCAGCAAGGGAACGCGTTCGCCCGGATTCAGGTTCATTTCGCTGCGCAGCGTGCGGCAGGCGTTCACCAGTTCCTTGAGGAATGCGATGGCGGCTGCTGCCTGATCGTCAACCTTCTCCGGCTGGGGCAGGGGATAGGGCTGCAGCATCAGGCTGTCGCCCGACTTGCCGGCGAGCGGTGCCACTTTCTGCCAGAGTTCTTCCGTGATGAAAGGGATGACGGGATGGGCCAGGCGCAAGGTGGCTTCCAGCACGCGCACCAGGGTGCGGCGCGTGCCGCGCTGTACCGCCGGGTCGCTTTGCGCGAGCTGGGTTTTGGCGAGTTCCACATACCAGTCGCAATATTCGTCCCACAGGAATTCATAGAGCGCGCGCGCAGCCAGGTCGAAGCGGTAGGTCTTGAATGCTTCGTGCACGGCCGCTTCCGCTTCCTGCAGGCGTCCGATGACCCAGCGGTCGGCCAGGGACAGCGTCACAGGCAGCGTTTCGTCGAGCCCGCAATCCTGTCCTTCCACGTTCATCAGCACGTAACGGGTGGCATTCCAGAGCTTGTTGCAGAAGTTGCGGTAACCTTCGCAGCGCTGCAGGTCGAACTTGATGTCGCGGCCGTGGGTGGCAAGGCTCGCGAAAGTGAAGCGCAGGGCGTCGGTGCCGAAGCTCGGAATGCCGTCGGGATACTCCTTGCGCGTGCTTTTTTCGATGACGGCCGCCTGCTTGGGGTCCATCAGGTTGCTGGTGCGTTTCTTTACCAGACTTTCCAGGTCGATGCCGTCGATAAGGTCGATGGGATCCAGGATGTTGCCCTTGGATTTGCTCATTTTCTGGCCATGGGCATCGCGCACCAGGCCGGTCACGTACACTTCGCGGAACGGCACTTCGCCGGTGAAATGCGTGGTCATCATGACCATGCGCGCCACCCAGAAGAAGATGATGTCGAAACCCGTGACCAGCACGCTGGAGGGCAGGAACGCTTTCAGTTCCGCTGTGGATTCAGGCCAGCCCAGGGTGGAGAAGGGCCAGAGGGCGGAAGAGAACCAGGTGTCCAGCACATCCTCGTCCTGGGTGAGCGCCTGGCCTCCGGCCTGGGCTGTGGCTTCTTCCCGGGATTCCGCCACAAACACGTTGCCGTTGGCGTCATACCAGGCGGGAATGCGGTGACCCCACCAGAGCTGGCGTGAAATGCACCAGTCCTGGATGTTGTCGAGCCAGTGGTTGTAGGTGGTGGTCCAGTTTTCCGGAACAAATCGCACGTCGCCCCCGTGCACCACGTCCAGCGCGCGCTGGGCCATCCCTTCCATGGACACGAACCATTGGTCGGAGAGCATCGGCTCGATCACCTGGCGCGTGCGGTCGCCGCGCGGCACCATGAGCTTGTGGGGCTTCACGCGTTCCAGCAGCCCCTGGGCCTGGAGGTCTTCCAGCACCTGCTTGCGGGCATCAAAACGATCCATGCCGCGATAGCGTTCCGGCGCGTTGTCATTGATGCGCGCTTCCAGGGTGAATATGTTGATGGGCGCGAGCTGGTGGCGCTGGCCCACCTGGTAGTCGTTGAAGTCGTGGGCCGGCGTGATCTTGACGCAGCCGGTGCCGAAGGCCGGGTCCACGTAGCTGTCGGCGATGATGGGAATGGTGCGGCCGGTGAGCGGCAGCTGCACCTGTTGCCCGATGAGGTGGCGGTAGCGTTCGTCTTCAGGGTGCACGGCCACGGCCACGTCGCCCAGCAGGGTTTCCGGCCGGGTGGTCGCCACGATCAGCGCGCCGTTGCCGGAGGCCAGGGGATAGCGGATTTCCCACAGGCTGCCGTCTTCCTCTTCGGACACCACTTCCAGGTCGGACACCGCGGTCTGCAGCACCGGATCCCAGTTCACCAGGCGCTTGCCGCGGTAGATCAGGCCTTCGCGATAGAGCTGCACAAACACGCGGGCCACGGTGCGGCTCAAGCCTTCGTCCATGGTGAAACGTTCGCGCGTCCAGTCGCAGGAGCTGCCCAGCCGGCGCATCTGGCGCGTGATGGTGGAACCCGACTCCTCCTTCCATTTCCAGACGCGCTCGAGGAACGCTTCGCGCCCCAGGGTGCGGCGGTCCAGCTGCTGCGCTTCCAGCTGGCGTTCCACCACGATCTGGGTGGCGATGCCGGCATGGTCCGTACCTGCCTGCCACAGGACGTTGTCGCCCATCATGCGCCGGTAGCGCACCAGGGTGTCCATCAGCGTGTGCTGGAAGGCGTGACCCATGTGCAGCGTGCCGGTCACATTGGGCGGCGGCAGCAGGATGCAGTAAGGCGTGGCCTTCGGGTCCATGGAGGCCTTGAAGTAGCCGCGGGCCTCCCACTCGGGATACCAGCGGGATTCGATGGGATGGGGGTCAAAGCTTTTTGCGAGTTCTTCCATGCGAGGGCTTCAGGGAGTTGGGCTCAAATTGTGGGAATGGAGTTCAAAGCCGCGGTCCCGGTAGAACTGAAAACGTTCCCGGGCACGCTGGCGGTCCGCTTCGTCCAGGCTCACGATTTCGATGAGCCGCTCGAAGCGGGAAAAATAATCGGGGCGGTCATGCCCCAGGTTCACCAGTACCTGGTGCGAACGGGGTTCCTGCCCGTCGCTGTCGATCACTACCGGCGTTTCGGGGGCGAGCGCGTGGCTGGCGCGGCAATGGGGTATGAAGCTTCCTGCCGGCTGCAGCCACAGCGATTCGTCCAGGCGCACAGCCAGGCTCTCGTCAGCGGCACGCACCCACACCGACAGGCCGCGCTCCCAGGCTTTGCCGATCAGTTGCACGGCGACCGGGAGCTTGTCCTCCACATGGGTATAGAAATCGATGCGGGTCACGGCCCATCAACGTCCGCTGCGTTCAATCAGGTAGCGGCAGAAAAGCTTGACCGGGCGTCCCGTGGCACCTTTGTCCTTGCCGCCCTTGTAGGCCACGCCCGCGATGTCCAGGTGGGCCCAGCGCATGCTGCGCGTGAAGCGGGACAGGAAACTGGCGGCCGTGATGGTGCCGCCGGCGCGGCCTGCGATGTTGGCCATGTCGGCGAAATTGCTCTTCAGTCCTTCCTGGTATTCCTCCCACAAGGGCAGCGGCCAGGCGCGGTCGCCCATGTAGTCGCCCGCCGCCTGGAGTTCGTCGCGCAGGGCGTCGTCGTTGGCGAACAGGCCTGCCGCTTCGTTGCCCAGGGCGATCACGCAGGCGCCCGTGAGGGTGGCCACGTCGATGATGGTGTCGGGCTGGAAGCGCTCGGCATAAGTGAGCGCATCGCACAGGATGAGGCGGCCTTCGGCGTCGGTATTGAGAATTTCCACGGTTTGTCCCGACATGCTGCGCACGATGTCGCCGGGGCGGGTGGCATTGCCGTCAGGCATGTTTTCACAGGTGGGCACCACGCCGATCAGGTTGATGGGCAGTCCCATTTCAGCCACGGCGCGCAGGGTGCCGAACACGCTGGCGGCCCCGCACATGTCGAACTTCATTTCATCCATTTCCGGTGCGGGCTTGAGCGAAATGCCGCCCGTGTCGAACGTGATGCCCTTGCCCACCAGCACGATGGGCTTGCGGGCTTTGGGTGCACCGGAATACTGCATGACGATGAGCTTGGGGGGCTGGCGGCTGCCTGACGAGACGGCGAGCAGGGCGCCCATGCCCAGTTTTTCCATGTCTTTCTGTTCCAGCACCTGCACGCGCAGTTTCCAGGAGCGGCCCAGGCTGCGGGCCTGGGTTGCAAGGTAGGTAGGCGTGCACAGGTTGGGCGGCAGGTTGCCCAGGTCGCGCGTGAGCGCCATGCCGTTGGCGATGGCCTGGCAGCGGGCGATGAGGGTTTTGGCTTCCGCCGGCTTGAGCTTGTGGGGGGCGGGCAGCAACACTTTTTTGAGGGTGCAGGCGGGATCCTGCACATCGGCCACGCGCGTGACGCGGTAGGACACGTCGCGCGCGGTCAGAACCAGTTGTTCCAGCTTCCAGGCTTCATCCTGTCCTTCCACTTCGAGCTCGGCGAGGCAGAAGAGGGCGCTCGTGGCGCCCGTGCCGTCCAGGGCCAGCACGGCTGAACGCACCACAGTGCGATAATCACGCACGGACAGCTTCTTGCCGCTGCCTGTGCCCACCAGCAGCACGCGCGCGCTGGCAATGCCCGGCACGCCATGCACCAGCAAGGTTTTTCCCGTTTTGGCGGAGAGGTCGCCCTGCTTGAGCAGGCGGCTCAGATGGCGCTGGCTCAGCTGGTCCAGCTGCCTGGCGGCGGGAGAGAGACGGGCTCCTTCCGAAACGCCCACCACCACGCATCCGGTGGTTGCTTTTTCGAGAGGTTGGGCATTTATGCTAAATTCCACGATAGTGCTCCACGATGAGTTGCATAACTTTGCGAAAATAAACGGAAATTATCCGTTCAAAGTCAATTAAAAGTCAAAACGGCCCGCCCTTTCATGCTCTTCAGTCGCTCCTTGCGCAAGGAATTCAGCCGCACCATGGTCATGGCCCTGATGGTGCTGCTCTCGATCCTGCTCACCGTCACCGTGGTGCGGCTGCTGGGCATGGCCGCCAGCGGCACGCTTTCGGCCGATGCCGTGACCGCCATGGTGGCCTTCGGGGCGCTCACCTACCTGCCGGTGATCCTGTCCGCATCGGTCTTTACGGCGCTCCTGATGACGCTCACGCGCTGCTATCGCGATTCGGAAATGATCATCTGGATGTCCTCGGGCGTGAGCCTCAACCGTTTCCTGCGGCCGGTGCTGTGGTTTGCCCTGCCCATGGGGCTGGTGGTGGCCCTCATGAGCATGGTGGTGTCGCCCTGGGCCATCGGCCAGCGCGCCGAATACCAGAGTCGCCTGGAGAGCCGGGACGAAACCACCCAGATCACCCCGGGCGTGTTCCGGGAATCGCGCCAGTCGGACCAGGTGTTTTTCGTGGATGCCATCAGCGAAAGCAAGGACAAGGTCTCCAATGTGTTCGTGCAGTCGGTGCAGGAGCATAAGCTGGGCGTCATTGCGGCGGACAAGGGGTTCGTGGCCACCCAGCCCAACGGTGACCGTTTCATCGTGCTGCAGCGGGGTCGGCGCTACGAAGGCGATCCCGGCACCACCAACTATTCCCTCATCGATTTTGACCAGGCGGAGCTGCGCATCGAACAGAAAGGGGTAAGCGCCAGCGCCCTTTCCGTGAAATCCATGAACATGGGGCAGCTCCTGCAGCATCCCACGCTCGACGGCTGGGGGGAAATCCACTGGCGCCTGGGGTTGCCCATCAGCCTGGTGGTGCTGGCGGTGATCGCCATTCCCCTGTCCTACGTGAATACCCGGGGCGGGCGCTCGGCCAACATGATTTTCGCGTTGCTCACCTACATGGTGTACTACAACACCATGAGCATTGCCCAGGCCTGGGTGGTGCAGGGACGTATTTCATACTGGGTGGGCATTTGGCCCGTCCATGCCCTGTTTCTGGTGATGGGCATGCTCTTGCTGCAGCGTCGCCAATGGGTATGGTCGTCCCGTTGGTTATTCGACTACATACGCAGACGCCAAACTCCGGTATAATGCAGCCCCTTCGGAGAGGTGGATGAGCGGTTTAAGTCGCACGCCTGGAAAGCGTGTTTAGGTGAATAACCTAACGCGGGTTCGAATCCCGCCCTCTCCGC
>JAGWTQ010000072.1 GCA_028868905.1 Betaproteobacteria bacterium | reverse complement strand
CAGGGAGGCGCGCCGGGCCATGCGGTTTGATCGCCGGTATGCGGCAGCGCTGATCGCGCTGCTGGGTTTTGCCATGCCTGCGGCTTGGGCTGCAGTGCCCGGAATAGCGGGTATCACCAGCACGCCGGCGGCGGGTGGCGGGCAAACCTATTCCATCAGCCTGCAGACCCTGCTGTTCCTGACGTCGCTGTCGTTCCTTCCGGCCATCCTGCTGATGATGTCGGGGTTCACGCGTATCATCATCGTGCTGTCCATGCTGCGCTCGGCTCTTGGAACGCAATCGTCTCCGCCCAACCAGGTGCTTGTCGGTCTCGCCCTGTTCCTCACTTTTTTTGTGATGTCGCCGGTGCTCGACAAAATTTATGCGGATGCCTGGCAGCCTTACAGCGAAAACAAGATCAGTTTTGAACAGGCCGTGGACCGCGGCAGCGTCCCGCTCAAGGCATTCATGCTGCGCCAGACGCGCCAGGAAGATCTGGCCCTGTTTGTGCGCATCGCCAACACGGGCCCCTTGCAAGGCCCAGACCAGGTGCCCATGAAAATCCTGGTGCCTGCCTATGTGACGAGCGAACTCAAAACGGCGTTCCAGATCGGGTTTGTCATTTTCATTCCATTCCTGATCATCGACATGGTCGTGGCCAGCGTGCTGATGTCCATGGGGATGATGATGGTGTCGCCGGCCGTGATTTCGCTGCCTTTCAAACTGATGCTGTTTGTGCTGGCTGATGGCTGGAACCTGCTGATCGGTTCGCTGGTTCAAAGCTTTTATACCTGAAGGGGGATGATCCATGAGTCCGGAAAGCATCATGACCCTGGGGCGCCAGGCGCTGGAACTGACCATGATGGTGAGCGCGCCGCTGCTGCTCACGGCGCTCGGGGTTGGCTTGTTGATCAGTATTTTTCAGGCGGCAACGCAGATCAACGAAATGACCCTCTCCTTCATTCCCAAGCTGCTGGCCATGGTGCTGGTGCTGGTGGTTTCCGGCCCGTGGATGATCGGGTTGATGGTGGATTACATTCGCCGTCTATTCAGCGGGATTCCGGGCATGGTGGGATGACATGCTGAGCGTGACCAGCGCCCAGTGGTCGGCATGGATTGCGGCTTTTATATTTCCCCTGGCCCGCATTCTGGCCGTCGTAGCCAGCACGCCGATCCTGGGAGACCGCGAGGTGCCGTTGCAGGCCCGGATCGGGCTGGCCCTCCTGCTGACCATCCTGGTGTCGCCTTCACTCCAGGTCGGGGCCGGCCTGGACCCGGGTTCAGCGCAGGGCCTCCTGGTCCTGGTGCAACAGATCCTGATTGGCACCGTGATGGGTTTTTCGATCCGGGTGATTTTTGCAGCGGTTGAAATGGCTGGCGAAGTGACCGGACTGCAGATGGGCTTGGGTTTTGCCAGTTTCTACGATCCCCAGAACGCCTCGTTCCAGCCTGTTCTTTCACAGTTCCTGGGAGTCTTGATGTCGCTCCTGTTTCTTTCCATGAACGGGCATCTCTATGTCCTGTCCGCGCTGGCCGACAGCTTTCAAAATCTCCCCATCAGCGCCGTGCCGCCCCCTGCCCTGGGGTTGCACACCTTGGTATCCTGGGCTGGCAGCCTTTTCCTGGATGCATTGCAGATTGCCCTCCCGCTCCTTGCCGTGCTCATGATGGCCAACATTGCGCTGGGCATTCTCACCAGAAGCTCGCCGCAGCTCAACCTGTTTGCCGTGGGTTTTCCCATCACGCTGGCGGCAGGGTTTGTGGCGCTGACCCTGTCCTTGCCGTACCTAAACCCGCTGGCCGAACGTTTCGTGAAGGCGGGCTTCGTCGCCGTGCAGCATGTGCTGGGGCAATTGGCCCTTCACTAGAGGTAGTTGAACAGCGACAGTCCGCTGACGATCTTGAATGACTGCATGGCGGCCTGCAGTCCGATTTGCTGTTGTGTGAGCTGGCTGACGGCCTTGGTGTAGTCCAGGTCCTGGATCTGCGATATGGCGCTCTGGTACTGCAGGTTCAGGGTGTCGCCCGTGGACTGCAGGGACGAGACCTGACTGATGTTGGAACCAACCCGGGCTCGCACGCTGAGCACGCTGTTCAGGGCCTGGTTGAGATTGCCCATGGCCTGGTCGAGCTGCTGGGTATAGCTGGCCGCGGCGGTTGCGTCTCCCTGGATCTGCGGAGTGTTGAGGGTGTTGATGAGGTTCTGGACCGTCTGAAACACCGACACGTTGGTGCTGGGCTGCACCGTGAAGGTGTCACCGTTTGCCGGAGCCCCCTGGATGTTGAATTCGATGCCGTTGAAACTGATGCTCTGGCCGCTGGTATAGAACTGGTTGGCAGGTAGGGTGCCTGGCTGGGCAGTCGTCGGCAATGCATTCCCGGCTGCATCCTTGCCCGTGATCGTGTAGGTGGTTGCGCCATTGGCTATGGAGAACGTAACCGTGTAGGTATTGCCCTGCTGCAGCGTGGTGGGTGGCGGGGACGTCAGATTGCCCTGGCTGATGATGCCCGAACCCGCATTGGTGGTGGGCGCGCTGGTCACAAAGCTGCCGTTGCCGTTCTTGTTTTCCATGAACAGTTCGGCGCCATTGGCATTGCTCACCATATTCAGGTTGCTGGCCACCTGGACCAGGCGCTGGCCGGTGTCGCCCTGGTACTGAACACCGCTGGCCGTGGTGACGAACGGTTTGACATTGCCCTGGGCCCCGGAAAAAAGATAGTTGCCATTGGCATCGGTGCTGTTGGCCAGGCCGATCAGCTGCTGGAGCTGCCCCTGCAGCGTGCTGGCCAGTGTCTGGCGGTCGGAATTGTTGAGGGTGGCATTGCCGGCGCTCACGGCGGTGGTCTGCATGTTCTGAATGAGCGTGGTCACGCCTTGCAGCGTGCTTTCCGTCAGGGTGAGGGATGTGTTGGCGGCATTGCGGTTGGTGGTGTACTGCGTATTCATGCCGCTGGTCTGCGTCAGGTCGATGACCTGCGCAGCCCCCGCAGGATCGTCGGCTGGCGTCATGATGCGCTTGCCGGAAGACACCTGCAGCTGGGTATGCAGCATGTCCGCCTGCTGCTGGTTCATGGCGCTGACGTTGGCATCGAATATGGAGCTGGTGCTGATGCGAATCATGGCGGCCTCTAGTTGAGCAGGTTGAGCACGGTCGAGAACAGGGTGTCGGCCGTCTGAATGGCTTTCCCCGCCGCCTGATAGGCTTGCTGGTACTTGATCAGATTGGCTGCTTCCTCGTCCAGATTGACGCCCGACAGCGACTGCTGGGTTTGCTGGGTCTGGCTGACCAGGTTGGATTGCGCCTGGCTCGTGACCTGCAGCTGGTTGGTCTGGGCGCCGATTTGCCCCACCAGCTGGGCATAGGCGCCGGCATAAGAGACCGTGCCATTGACCAGCGTGTTCCGGGATTGCAGGTTGGCCAGCAGCAGTGCGTTGTTGCCATCGGTGGTGGCGTTGGTGTTGCTGCTGACGGTAAACGAATCGTTGGTGTTGGGAACGCCGGTGATGCTGCTGGTCCAACCGTTGTAGGAAATGTTGGCGCCCGTCGTGTAGGTCAGGCCCACGGGCGAAGCCAGCGTGAAGCTGTCGCCGGCCTTGGGCGTGCCCGTGATGTTGAACGTGACGCCATCCGACGAAGTGAGCGGGAGGGTGGGCGAGGTCTGGCTGGGTGCGCCGCTGCTGGATTCGGTCAGGGTGTAATTGGTGCCATCGTAGGAGATGGTGTAATTGTTGCCGGCCGTTCCTTTTCCACTCGGAACCGATGCCGTCACGACACCTGAGCCCGTATTGGCTTTGGCGGCCGTGGCCGACAGGGTGCCCGATACGTTGTAATGGGTAGGGTCGGTGAAAGCCAGCGTCACTTGTTGTTGCAGGTTGGGATCGGGTGGTGGCGGCGTATTGACCGTGGGCGTGGCAATGGTGCCCGAGCCGATGTTGGTGAGCGATGCCGTAGCCCGCACGGGAACTGCTGCCGCGATCTGCGAAGGGTCACTGATGGCCACGCCGATATTCTGGGCACCGTTGAGCGTGGGGCGGATCAGGAAATTGTCACCCGCCTTGGGGGCGCCGGAAATGCTGATGGACAGGCCATCCACGCTGAGGGTGGTGGGGGGGGTCGCCGCGGCTGCCGTCGTCGTGACCTTGTTGTCGGAAAGCCGGGTCAGGGTGTAGTTGGTGCCGTCGTAGGACAGGGAATAGTCGCTGCCCGTCAATGCGGAGACGTTGGTGATCGACGCGGTGACCGAACCGGTGCCGGTGTTGTTTGAATTGGTGCCCACCACCGGGGTGGCCACATTGAAAAAGGCGGTGCCCAGCGAGCCGTAGAGATCCTGGCCCAGGCTTTGCTGTGCGTTGAAGGTGGTTCCAAGGCCGATGGCAATACGCCCCAGCGCATTCTGGCTTTGGGCGAGGGTCTGGTCGCGGAAAGCCAATAGCCCTCCCAGATTGCCACCCTGCAGGCTGCCCGGCGGCATGCGCACGGTGGTACCGTTGGCCACATAAGCCACGTCCAGTTTCGTGGAGTCTGTGAGCGAAGGAATCGCCTGCAGTGTAAATGCCTGATTCCCCACCACCAGCGATTGCCCGTTGCCGATGAACACGTTGTAGCTGCCGTCGCTTTGCTTGATGACCGTGGCTTTCACTTCCTGATTGAGCTGTGAGACCAATTGGTCGCGCTGATCGAGCAGGTCGTTGGGCTGCTGCCCGCTGTTGGCGGCCGAAGCCAGTGCGATGTTCTGGTTGAGCGAAGCGATTTGCTGGGCATAGCTGTTGATGTTGCCGACGCTGCTGGAAATCTGTCCATTGACGCTCGTGCCGAGGTTGGTCATGACCTGGTTAAGCGACTGGAACGTGTTGGACAATGCCTGCCCGCTGCTCAGCAGGGTTTGCCTGGCCGCCGCGGAATCTGGCGCATTGGCCACGCCGTTGACGGCGCTAAAAAAACTTTGCAGGGAAGCGGAAAGTCCTGCGGTCGGATCCGCAATCACATTATTGATTTGCTGGATCTGGGTGTAGTAGGTGCTGAGCTGGCTGGCCTGCGCTTGCTGCTGCAGTAACTGGGTGTTGATGAAATCGTTGTAAGCGCGCTTGACGGTGACCACATCGACGCCCTGGCCCAGAAAGCCGGTGCCGCTGCCCACAGGCATGCTGGCCTGCTGCACAATCTGCTGCTTGTTGTAGCCGGGAGTGGAAGCGTTGGCGATGTTGTGTTCGGTCGTGAACAAGCCTGCCTGGGCGGCATTGAGGGCGGTAACGCCGATGCTTGCGATGTCTGGCATGTCTGGCTTCCTTCTCTACTTTCCGCCCGTCAGCAGTAAATATCGGACGATCAGCGGGATTCTTTAGTCGAGGTGGCTGGGGGGGTATGCGTCAGCTGTTTGACCATGAGATCGGCCAGGCCGATTCCGTGGGAGGCCAGGTTCTGTGAAAGCTGCTGGTCCAGCAGCGACGTGAACATTTTCGTCTGGTCGCTATCCAGGATACCGTTCTGCGGCGTGGCATCCCGCATGGATTTGAGCATCATGTTGGTGAACACGGCTTCAAACTGTTGTGCCGCCTGATGCAGCGCCTTGTCAGGCGACTGTTTTGCCTTCAGGCGCAAGCTGCCCAGGGCCTGGGCATCCACGGCCAATTGCGTATTGGTGTCGGCGGAAATTTTCATCAGATGATCTCCAGGTCGGCATGGAGTGCTCCGGCCGACTTCATGGACTGTAGGATGGACAACAGATCCTGCGGCGTGGCGCCAATGCCATTGAGCGCTTTCACCACTTCGTTGAGGGAAACCCCTTTCTTCAGGGCGATCAGTCCGCCTTTGTCCGCCTTGATGTCCACGGTGGCCTGGCCGGTTTCCACCGTCTGGCCTTCAGACAGGGGCGCGGGCTGGCTGACCTGGTTTTCCGTGCTGATGACCACCGTCAGGTTGCCATGGGCCACGGCACATTCATCCAGGGTGACGTTCTGGTTCATGACCACGGATCCGGTACGGGCATTGATGATCACCTTGGCTTCGCTCTGCCCGGTGTCCACCTGGAGATTCTGCAGGCGCGAAATGAATTCGACGCGCGAAGTGCCTTCCGGCGCCCGGACCTGGATGGTGCGCCCATCCAGAGGGGCGGCGATGGGCTTGCCTTTGGAAAGGTCGTGGTTGATCGCTTCGGCAATGAGGGAGGCGGTGGTGAAATCCGTGTCGTTGAGTTCCAGGTTGACGAACTCGCCCTGACCCAATGGCATCGCAACCGCCCGTTCCACGGTGGCTCCGCTGGGTATGCGTCCCACGCTCAGGTGATTGACCACCACTTTTGATCCCTTGGCCCCGGCACCGATGCCTCCCACCAGAAGGTTGCCTTGCGCCATGGCATAAACCTGGCCGTCAGCTCCCTTGAGCGGAGTCATGAGCAGGGTGCCACCCACCAGGCTCATGGCATTGCCAATGGAGGACACCGTAACGTCAATAGGCTGACCAGGGCGTGCAAAGGGCGGCAAGGTGGCCGTCACCATGACCGCGGCCACGTTCTTGAGCATGGTTTGCAGCACGCTCGCCGGGGGAATGTTGACTCCCATCTGGGTCAGCATGTTGACGATGCTCTGGATGGTGAACGGGGTCTGCGTGGTCATGTCGCCACTGCCGTCAAGACCCACTACCAGACCATAGCCGATCAGCTGGTTGTCGCGCACGCCCTGGATGGAAGAGAGGTCCTTGATGCGCTTGGCATCGGCGCCGAGCGGGAGGGCGATCAGCAGTGCAACCAGCGCAAGTTTAAGTAGGGCTTTCATGGGCATCGCAATCAAAAGGGCATGGATGACAGGAAAAAACGGCTCAGCATGCTCATGACCGCAGCGCGGTCGATGTTGGCATTGCCGCCCTTGTATTCGATGCGCGCATCAGCCACTTGCGTGGACAACACCGTGTTTCCCGTCTGGACGTTGGCCGGATTGACCACGCCCGAAATGCGGATGTATTCGTCCACCTGATTGATCGAGACCAGTTTCTCGCCGCTCACCATGAGGTTGCCGTTGGGCAGCACCTGGATAACCGTGGCGGTGATGGAACCGGTCAGGAAATTGCTGCCCGAACTGTCGCCGACATTGGCGAGTTTGTTGGCGGCCGTGGCCGTGGCGCTGGGGCCGTCCAGTACGTGCTTTCCGGTGGCTGGAACCGTGATGCTGGGAAAATTGGAAGTGACCGACGAAGCGTGGTTGGCATCGTTGCCATTCTTTTCAGTGGCGGCACTGTTTTCCAGGATCATGATGGTGAGCGTGTCGCCCACGTTGCGGGCACGCACGTCTTCGAACAGCGGATGCAGGCTCCCTCCGGTCTGAAAAATGGCGCCATTGGCAGGTGC
>JAGWTQ010000071.1 GCA_028868905.1 Betaproteobacteria bacterium | reverse complement strand
GGTGCTGCACGGCGAAGCGCTTCAGCTGTGCGACGTGCGCGCCGTGGCACCGGGCTATCCGCTGCGCGGCACGCTGCGCACGGCGCCGTCTCCGGAAGCAGCCGCGCAGGACACGCACGCGCTGCCGGCGCGCGGCGAAGCCTGGGTGGAAGCGCGCCTGTTGCCGCTACTGCAGGCGCGCCTGGGCGATACCCTGACGCTCGGCCGGCTGTCCCTGCGCATGACGCGCGTGCTGGCCTTCGAGCCGGGCGGCGGCAGCAACCTGGCGGCGCTCGCGCCCGGCGTGCTGGTGCGCGCGGAAGACCTGGCGCAGGCGGGCGTGATCGCTCCCGGCAGCCGCGTCAGCTACGACACCCAGTTCGCGGGCGACCCGGAACCCCTGGCGCGCTACAAGCGCTGGCTGGCCGCGCACGCGGGAGCGGGGGCCCAGCTGGTGGACGTGCACGAAGGGCGCCCCGCCATCGGTTCCGCGCTGGACCGCACCGAACGCTACCTGGGACTGGCCAGCGTGAGTGCCGCCCTGCTGGCGGGCGTGGCCATCGCCATGGGGGCGCGCCGCTACAGCGAACGGCATTTCGACGTGAGCGCCATGCTGCGCTGCCTGGGGGTGACGCAACGCAGCCTGGTGCGCTTTTACCTGCGCCAGCTGTTGCTGCTGGGCGCGCTGGGCAGCGCCGCAGGCGTGCTGGTCGGCTTTGCCGCCCACTGGGGATTGCTGTTCCTGCTCTCCGGCCTGCTACCGGCCAGCCTGCCGCCGCCCGGCCTGCAACCGGCCGCCTTCGGCTTTTTCACGGGGATGGTGTTGCTGGCCGGCTTTGCCCTGCCGCCGGTGCTGCGCCTGCGGCGCGTGCCGCCGCTGCGCGTGCTGCGGCGGGAGCTGGACCCCCTGCCGCTGGGAGCCTGGCTGGTGTACGGCGCGGCGCTCGGCGCCCTGGCGCTGCTGTTGTGGCGCACCACGGGCAGCCTGGCCCTCACGGCCAGCGTGCTGGGCGGCAGCGTGGCCGCGCTGGCGGGCTTCGGCGCGCTCGCCTGGGGCCTGCTGCGCGCCCTGCGCTGGCCCATGCAGGGGGCAGGCGTGGCCTGGCGCTATGGCCTGCACGCCCTGTGGCGCCGCCCCACGCTGGCGGTGGGACAGATCCTGGCCTTCGGCCTGGTGTTCATGGCCATGGCGCTCACGGCCCTGCTGCGCGCCGACCTGATTTCCACCTGGCGTTCCCAGCTGCCGGCGCACGCCCCCAACCATTTCGTCATCAACGTGCTGCCCGACCAGGTGGGCCCCTTCAGCGTGTTCCTGCGCGAGCGCCAGCTTGAAAGCGCCGCCCTCTACCCCATGGTGCGCGCGCGCCTCACCGCCATCAACGGCACGCCGGCCGGCACGCGCAACGAACACACCCCGGACGAATCGCTGCGGCGCGAACTCAACCTCACCTGGAGCGCGCAACTGCAGGCCGACAACGCGCTCACCGCCGGACGCTGGTGGCAGCCCGGCGACGAAGGGCGTGCGCTGGTGTCGCTGGAAGCGGGCCTGGCGGAACGCCTGGGGGTGGGACTGGGCGACCGTCTCACCTTCGATTTCGGCGGCGGGCAGACGCTCGCGGTGCAGGTGGCGAGCCTGCGCACGGTGCAGTGGGATTCCTTCAAGCCGAATTTCTTCATGATTTTTCCGCCGGGCACCATCGACCGCTTTCCTGCCACCTACGTCACGAGCTTTTACCTGCCGCCCGGCCAAGAGGCACTCATGGCGCAGATGGTGCGGCGTTTTCCGGCGGTCACGGTGATCGACCTGGAGCCGCTCATGGCCCAGGTGCGCCAGATCCTGTCACAGGTGACGCTGGCGGTGGAGTACGTGCTGGCGGGCGTGCTGCTGGCCGGGTTTGCGGTGCTGGCCGCCTCGCTCCAGGCCAGCCAGGACGAACGCCTGTTCGAAGGCGCCCTGCTGCGCACGCTGGGGGCCAGCCGCTACCAGTTGCGGGCCGGTCACCTGTCGGAGTTTGCGCTGCTGGGGGGGCTGTCGGGACTGTTTGCCGCGGCCGGGGCACAGGGGGTGTCGGCCCTGCTGTACGCCCGCGTGTTCCACCTGCCGCTGCACGTGCAATGGCCGTTGTGGCTGCTGCTGCCGCCGCTGGGGGCGCTGCTGGTGGGCGTGGCCGGCTGGCGCGGCACGCGGCGCGTGGTGGAGCAAAGCCCGCTGACGGTGCTGCGCGGTCTTTAGGCCAGCAGGAGCTGCCAGGCTTCGGAAGGTTCGAATCCGCCTTTGGGCAGCGGCGCGTATTGCGGCGCCCGCAACCAGCGGTCCGGCTGGCGCGCCAGGGCCTCGAGGAACGGATCGATGGTGCGGTGATCCCCGCCGCACAGGACGGGATTGTCAGCGCGGAAAACGCCTTCCTCACCCGAAGGGGCCGGACAGTAACGCACCACCACGCCCGGCGCGGTGCGGTGCGCCCGAATGGTGAGCGCGGCGGCATGCCCGCCGGGCGCCGCTTCCGTTTCCAGGTCCAGACGCAAGCCGTTGGCCAGCACGGTGCTGATGGCCTGGTGCAATTGTGCCGTCATGACAAGCCGATTCCCCATGGTGCCTCCCCTGGCCGCACGGACGTGCGCGGCCTCCCCTTGAGAGGTTTATCGGTCGGATCGGCAGGAAGTTGAGGCGGGCCGGCCTTCACTCGCCGCGGTAGCGGATGTCCGTGCGGCGGTTCTGGGCCCAGGCCGCTTCGGTGTGGGCCGGGTTGAAGGGCTTTTCCGAACCCATGCTGACCGCGTCCGTCTGCACCGGCGGCACGCCCTGCGCTTCCAGCAGCTTGCGCACGCCGTCGGCACGGCGCTGGCCCAGGCCCAGGTTGTATTCGCGGCTGCCGCGTTCGTCGCAATGGCCTTCCAGGGTGGCATGCGCCTGCGGGTGTCCGAGCAGGAACTGTCCGTGCGCCATCACCACGGGCAGGTCGCGCACCGGCACGGCATACTGGTTGAAGTCGTAGTACACGCTGCGCTGCCCCAGGGCACCGGCCGCATCGCGCGCCGGGAAATTCACGCCCGCCACGCCGGGCGCATGGGACCTGCCGTTTTCCGCGGGCAGGGGCTGGGCCAGGGGAATCGTCCCTTCCGGGGCCGGCGGCTGCGTGCTGCAACCCGCCAGCAGGGCGGCCACGGCGGCCAGCGCCGCGACGGTTTTGTTCATGTTGGAAGCTCCATGTGGGTTGCCGGACTGTTGCGCCGGCTCCATTCATCCTATCATTCCTGCAGGAGGCAGCGAAACGATGGAAAAAGAATTCTGGCTGGAACGGTGGGAACGCAACGAAATCGGTTTCCACCAGGGCGACATCAACCCCCACCTGCGCCGCTTCTGGCCCGAGGCGGCGCCTGCCGCGGGACGCGTGTTCGTGCCCCTGTGCGGCAAAAGCCGCGACCTCCTGTGGCTGCGCGAGCAGGGCCGTCCGGTGCTGGGCGTGGAACTGAGCGTCATTGCCGCGCAGGCGTTTTTCGGGGAAAACGGGCTCACTCCCGCGCACCAGTCCCGGCCGCCGTTTGAATCCTTCGAGGCGCGGGGCGTGGAAATCCTGTGCGGTGATTTTTTCGACCTGGACGCGGCGCGCCTGGCTGACGTCACTGCCGTCTATGACCGCGCGGCCCTGGTGGCCCTGCCACCCGAACTGCGCGCGCGCTATGCCGCGCACCTGGCCGCCATCCTGCCGGCAGGCACGCGCCTGCTGCTCATCACGTTCGATTACGACCAGAAGGAAATGAACGGTCCGCCCTTTGCCGTTCCCGTGGCGGAAGTGGAAGCCCTGTTCGGGCCGCACGCTGCTGTGCGGCACCTGGCCCGTTTCGACGCCCTGGCGGACAACCCGCGTTTCCGCGAACGGGGCGCTTCCCGCATCGAGGAACACGTGTTCCTGATCACGTTCTGATCAGCGCCGCAAAAACGCTTCCAGTTCCGCCACCGGCAAGGGCTTGCTGTAGTAATAGCCCTGCACTTCGTCGCACCCCTGCTCCTTGAGAAAGGCTGCCTGGCGTTCCGTCTCCACGCCTTCCGCCACGGTGCGCAGCCCCAGGCTGCGCGCCAGGCTGATGACGGTGGTGACGATGGCGTTGTCTTCGGGATCGTCCGGCACGTCGCGCACGAAGGACTGGTCGATCTTGAGCCGGCTGATGCGGAATCGCTTGAGGTAGCTGAGCGACGAATAGCCGGTGCCGAAATCGTCGATGGCCAGGCGGATGCCGCGCTCGTGCAGCCCTTTCATCACCGCCACCGCCGCAGCCGGGTCGCCCATGGCCACCGCTTCCGTGAGTTCCAGTTCCAGCAGGTCAGGCGGCAGTTTCACGGCCGCCAGGATGTCGGACACGGATTCCAGCAGGCGGGCGTGGCGGAACTGCACGGCCGACAGGTTGACCGCCACGGTCATGGCGGGAAAGCCCCGCTCGATCCAGTCCTTCATCTGGGCCGCCGCCGTGCGCAGCACCCATTCGCCGATGGGCACGATGAGGCCGATGTCTTCCGCGATGGGGACGAATTCGGCGGGCGGCACCGGCCCCAGTTCCGGATGGTTCCAGCGCAGCAGGGCTTCCACCCCCACCACGCGCCCGTCCTCCAGTGAAATCTGGGGCTGGTAATGCACCGCGAGCTGGCGGCGCGCCAGCGCCTGGCGCAGGTCGTTGCTCAGGCGCAGGTTGCGCGCGGAATGCACCTGCATGGCCTGCGTGAAAAAACGGTAGCCGTTGCGTCCGCCCTGCTTGGCCTGGTACATGGCCGCATCGGCGTTCTGCGACAGGGTTTCCATGTCCTGGCCATCCTCGGGGTACATGGCAATGCCGATGGAGGGCGTGATGACCAGTTCGTGCGACCCGATCCAGCACGGCGCCGCGACGGTTTCCATGAGCTTGTCCGCCACCAGCGCGGCACCGTTGGCATCGCAGCCGGGCAGGATGAAAATGAATTCGTCGCCCCCCAGGCGCGACACCGTGTCCACGGCGCGCAGACCCTGCTGGATGCGCCGGGCCACTTCCACCAGCAGGCGGTCGCCGATGCTGTGGCCCAGGGTGTCGTTCACGTCCTTGAAGTGGTCGAGGTCCAGGAACATGACGGCCATGGGCTCCATGGCGCGTTCGGCCATGTGCAGCGCGTAGTTGAAGTGGTCCTGCAGCAGCACGCGGTTGGGCAGCCCGGTGAGCTGGTCGAAATGGGCGAGGTAGGACAGCTGTTCCTCGGTGCGCTTTTTTTCCGTGATGTCGTTCTTGATGGACAGGTAGCCCGTGGTGCGGCCCTGCACATCGCGGATGGGCGAGATGAGCACGGACACGTCATAATCTTCGCCGTTCTTCTTGCGGTTGATGAATTCGCCCTGCCACGACTTGCCCGCCATCAGGTGGATCCACAGGTCGTCGTAGGTGCTGCGCGGCGTTTTGCCCGACTGCAGCAGGCGCGGGTTTTTCCCCAGCACTTCCTCCTGCGAGTAGCCGGTCTTTTCCAGGAATGCCTGGTTCACGTACACGATGTTGCCGCCGATGTCGGTGATGGTGATGCTGGAAGGGCTTTGCTCCACGGCCTGGGAGAGCTTGCGGATCTGCTCCTCGTTGTGCTTGAGGTCCGTGATGTCCTTGGCGATGCCTTCAATGAGGGATTCGCCGTCGCGGGTGCGGATTTCCATGGCGCGGTCGAGCACCCATTTCCACGAGCCGCGCGCATCGCGCAGGCGATAGGCCACGGAAAACACCCGGTTCTGCCCGGCCGCGCGAATGGCCGCTTCCACCGCCTGGCGGTCTTCGGGATGGACCGACTCGTTCCAGATGTGGGGATGGGCATAGAGGTATTCCAGGGGATAGCCCAGCAGGTCTTCCGCCCGCTCGCTGTAGAACAGGCCGCCGCGCCGGCTGGAATAGACGTACACCGTGTCCGGCAGGTTTTCCACCAGGCGCCGGTACTTGGATTCGCTTTCGCGCAACTGCGCAGCCGCCTCGCTGCGCGCCGTGGCGGTGCGCAGGCTCAGCACGGCAAACACCAGGCCGCCGGCCAGCTCTTCCAGCAGCCGCACTTCCTCCGGGTTGAAGGCTTCGGGCTCGCGCGCGTACAGGGTGAGCGCCCCGAACGCGCGCCCGTCCTCCATGAGCGGCAGCGCGATGCTGGCCTGGTAGCCCTGCTCCAGCGCCGCCTTGCGCCACGGCTTCATGCGCGGATTGGTGAGCCAGTTCTGGTTGACCTGCGTGCTGCCGGTGCGGATGGCGGTGCCGGTGGGGCCCTGTCCCAGCTCGGTGTCGGCCCAGCTCACGCGGATGCGGCTGAGGTAGCCTTCCTCGTGCCCGGAATGGGCCACCGGGCGCACGGTTTTTTCTTCGTCGGATTCGGCATAGCCCACCCACGCCATGAGGTAGCCGCCATGGTCCACCATCTGGTGGCAGATGTCGGTCAGCAGCTGGCGCTCTTCCTGCGCATGGATGACGAGGTCATAGCAGGAACTGAGCAACCGCAGGGTGCGGTTGAGGCGAAGCGGCGTGTCGTCGGCAGATGTGTTCAAGGGTTGGTCGGGCCAGGGGTTCCTTTTTTCTCATCGTACATGCGCCGGTCGGCCAGCTCCAGCGCCTGCTGCATGTTGTTGCCGGTTTCCGAGAGCGCCGCCACGCCCACCGCCCCGCCCGCTTCCGCCAGACCGGTTTCCTCGCGCACCGCCTGGAACACGGCCGCCATGCGCTCGCGCACGGACGCCATGTCGGGCGAAGCCGCCGCAGGCGACAGGATGACGAACTCGTCCCCGCCCACGCGGTACATGAAATCGTTGGCGCGCAGGCCGCGCTGCAGGGCCGCGCCGAACGCCTTGATGAGGCGGTCGCCGGCCGAGTGGCCATGACGGTCGTTGACGAGCTTCAATCCGTTCAGGTCCACGATGGTGGCCAGCAGGTCCGCATACTGGCCGGAAGCCATGAGCTGGGTGATGCGGGGCATGTCTGCCTCCAGCCCGCGGCGGTTGCCCAGGCCCGTCATGGCATCCGTGTTGGCGCGCTTTTCCGCCTCTTCCACCGCGGCCAGGTTCTGCAGCAGCAGCTTGCGGCTGTCCAGGCGCAGTTCCATGGTTTCCATCACGGTGGCGGCCAGGTCCTGCAGCGATGCCCGTTCCGCATCGCCGAACTCGCGCGGTTCGCGGTCAATCACGCAAAAGGTGCCGATGTTGTGCCCTTCGCGCGTCTTGAGCGGTGCGCCGGCATAAAAACGCAGGCCAAATTCGCCCGCCACCAGGGGGTTGGACAGAGCCAGCGCGTCGGCACGGGCATCTTCGTACACCAGCACGTCGTCCTGCAGGATGCAGGAGGCGCACAGGCCGGGATCGCGCCCCACTTCGCTCACGTCCAGACCCAGGCGCGACTTGAACCAGATGCGGTCCACGTCCACCACGGTGACGATGGCGATGGGCACGCGGAACAGGTGTCCGGCAAGGCGGGTCAGGCGGTCGTAGGCGCCGTCGGGCGGCGTGTCGAGGATACCGAGGTTCTGGATGGCGGCCAGCCGCAGCCGCTCGTCATGCGCCCCCGGCGTTGCGGGCGTGTCTTGCGAGTCCATGGCACAACTCCCCTGTGGTCTGCCGGAAACCCGGGCGTCCGGCTGTTTTTCTTGTTGTTGAAAAAGCAGTGTACCGCAGCCCGCTCCGGCTGTCAGAGGGGACCGCCCTCAGTAGCGGTGCAGCGCCCCCTGCACCAGGCGCACGCGGTCGCCCACCACGAAGGAGGGATCGGCCTGCTGCGTGAAGGTGCGCTCGCGCCCGTCCTCCATGCGCACCGTGATTTCATGCACGCGCGTGCTGCGCGCACGTTCCTCGATTTCGCGCCCGGCGAGCCCGCCGCCCACGGCACCGGCAATGGTGGCCAGGTCCTTGCCGCCGCCGCTGCCCACCTGGTGGCCCAGGATGCCGCCCACCAGGCCGCCGGCCACCATGCCCAGGGGCGTGGCCTCACCCGGCTTTTCCACCAGCCGGATGGACGTGATCACGCCGCACGTGGTGCACACCGGCGCCGGCGCAGACCCCGGCGG